>CAZYFM010000041.1:0-24328 GCA_964646885.1 uncultured Flavobacteriaceae bacterium | reverse complement strand
GCGCGCATCCCGCTCGGATCCGTCTTGTTCACCGGATCATTGCCGACATAGGAGTAGAGGTTCAGGTCGTCCTTCGTGCCGATCGGGTCTGTCTGCAGGAAACGGCCGAGGGTCGTGGAATAGACGCGGGCCTTGTAGAACATCAGGCCCGTTTCGGGATCGATGCGCTGGCCCGTGTAGCGGAACGGATAGCCCGCGCTGCTGGCGTTCGACATGCCGAATGCGTTGTAGGCAAAGCGTTCTGTCACGGCGCCTGTGGAACCTGTCACCGCCATCACCGAGCCGAGACGGTCCGTGTGCGCCAGGCGCAGCGCGGTGAGCGCCGGAGCGGCGGCACCGCTGTCGACCATCGCGGCCCGCTCGTCCGGCCCGGCACCAGGTACATAACGGCGCAGCAGCACACCCGCATCGCTGTACTCGGCGATCTCGTCATTGCCGGCATGCAGGAAACGCGTGGTCACGCCGCTCACTGATTTGGAGGCGCGGCGGTCCAGCGCGTCGTGCACGTAGCCAGCGTTCGTGGATCCCGTCACCGAAACGAGGCGGTTTAGGGCATCGAACGTGTAGCTGTTCGTGCCGTCGTCCATCAGGTTTCCGTTGAGGTCCCAGGTCAGCGCCGTGAGCGCCCCGTTCAGCGGGGTCAGTCCCGCATACTGGTTCAGTGTGTTGGCGGGCTCGTAGGTCTGCGCCCCCATCGGTCCGGGCACGCTGTAGCGATTGAGCGGCTCCGAGGTGGTCATCGATACAAGCTGGCCGGCCGCAGAGAACGCGTGGGAGAACGCAAGGTCGGATGTCGCCCCCGGATAGTCATGGACCAGTCCCGACAGGTCATCGTCGGCTTCGTAGGTGTAGGTACTGATCACCTCGCCGGCGCCCTGGCTCGCCAGCCCGTCCGAAAGCGTCGTGAGCTTCACGCGTCTCCCGAGCAGGTCATAGTCATGGTCGCGCAGGATCCGCGTGGAACCCCCCAGCGCAGCGGTAATCTGGTCTACGCGATTGAGCCCATCAAAGCTGTAATTCGCCTGCCAGCCATCAGGCCATGTCAGTGTCGTGGTGTTTCCACTCGCATCAAGCGTGAAGTCGACATTCAGGTTCCAGTCATTTCGCCGTTCGCGGACGGCCCGTCCTGCCGTGTCATAGCTGTAGGAGACGCTGGACACGACGGAAGCACCATTGCGGTCTTCCACTGTCTGGACACGGGATCCGAGATCATAGGTCAGGGTCCGTGTCGGCAGTCCGCCGCCCGAGCGCGAGGAGACTCGATCAAGGTCATCGTACGTATACGTCAGCACCTGCCCGCCACGCTTGCGCTCGGTGAGCTTGCGGGATGCATTGTCGTAGGTGAAATCCTCGTGAAGATTGTCGTTGTCGTTCGCCGGCGTGCTGTCGGGATGGATGAGACGCACGGGACGGTCATGTCCGTCGTATACCGTGCGCGTCGTGTGTCCCCTGGCATCCGTTACGCTTTCAGCGAGGCCATTGGCCGTATAAGTGGTGGTGGCATAGGCCTGCTGAAGGGGTGTACCCCACGCACGAAAGACCTGGTGCACCTCGCCCGACGGCAGATAGGTGGTCTTCGTCACCCGACCCACGGGATCCGTCACCGTATCAACCCGGTCTGCGGCGTCATAAGTCGTGGTGACGGTGTCGCCAGCCGCATCCTGGACAGTGGCGACCTTGCCCGTCAGCGTGTAGGTGGTTCGCGACCGCGGTACCGACGTGTTCCAGGTGACGGTCGTCCCGCTGATCGAAGACGGAGCCTCGACGCGAACCGGGCGGCCATTGGCATCGTACCAGCTTCGGGAAGCCGAGAGATAACCTGTCAGGGCCCCGCCAATGGATGTCACGGCGTTTGCAGAGTGCAGTTCCTCTGCCACGCGACGCAAGCGCCCCGAGGAAGAATAGCTGGTCAGCGTATCCCAATAGGTGAAGGCCGTAATGTAACCCCGCGGATCCATCACCCGCGTGACATCGCCATAAGCGTTGTACTGCCACTCCGTCTTCAGCTTCCGGCCCGTCGTCGTGTCATCGACAACAGTCTTCGTCCGGTTGCCTTTGGCGTCATAGGTGTGGTTGGTGGTGACGACAGTGGCCTGCGTCGCGCCGATGGGCGACGTTTCCTGGGTAAGAAGGCCGGTGCTTGCGGCATAGGTGTAGGTGTACCGTGGGCGGACCCCGCCGGACGCTGCAGCCGGAAGCTGGACCTCCTTCACCAAACCTGCGCCTGCGGTTCCCGAAGCGTAGTAAGAAAAATTGGTCGATCGCCCGAGCGTGTCCGTCACCGAAAGGGGCTTGTTCCAGGTGGCGTCCCAGGTCGCCGTCGTCACGATGTCCGCAAGGCCGGAACCTGGCTTCGCCCGCCGGCGCATTTCCGTGACGTTCCCGCGCGGGTCATACTGGATCAGCTCCTGGTCGCCTTCGGGATAGGTGCGGGACACCGGGCGGTCGAAGCCATCATAGGTCGAAGAGACACTCCTGCCGGCTTCATCGATATGTCGCACGGCGCGTCCATGTTCGTCGTAGTAGACGACGTACTTGCCTGATGGTGCCAGGGGATCCTCGCGCTCGCCTCGCGTGCCGTCCGCAATGTAGAACCTGTACGGTCCCCGCGCGGCATCGCCCTGGGCGATCGAAACGGCGTCCCGGACCTCCTTGATGTTTCCTATGGAGTCGAATGTGTACCGGAGTGACGCGTTCACTGTGCTTTCCGGCGTCGAAATCTCACAGAGGTGAGGAAACGGTATCGGACGCTGCACGGCCGATCGCGAGACCGGAGCGCAGTATTTCAGCCTTGTGATCCCGCCATCGACATGGACGATCTTGTTTTCCGTATCGACCGACAGTGTCACCTGCCTGCCGTTCTCGTCCGTGATCTTTCCCGGGAGCTGCTGCGACGTAGCTCCTCTGATCACAATGCTGCCGGAAGCCGCCGCGACATTGGCGGTAACGGCGGATTGGCTGAAGTTGAGCGCCCGAGCCTGGTTGTTCGACACCTTCGTGAGCTTGCCGCCCGTGCCGTAGGTGAAGCTCAGCTTGTCACCATGGGGGAAAGACCAGTCCCGGATCTTCCACCCGCCATAGCGTCTGCACTGGTCGAGATAGGTCCACCTGTCGAAAGTCTGGACGTCTCCGCCCCGATTCCTCAGTTGGAACGAAACCGCTGGTGCATTGTCGTACCCATAGACATTGGTGGGGAAGTAATAGACCGCCACACCTTCGTGGTTGTAACTCTCGAAGCAGGCCGGGATCAGGACTTGCGCCTGGCCCGTTTGGGTCAGGACAGACGCGTCTCCACTCTGTCCCGCAAAGCTTCCATCGACGAGCTTCGCAAAGCGTCGCGTCTGACCGCCCTGCGAGATGGTGACGGCGTTGTGATGATTGATGCCATGCCAGCTCAGGAACGCAAGCGGTCCTGCGATCTGGGAAATCAGTCGCGCATGCGGCAATGTCGATGTCTGACCACTGCGATACAGGTCTTGCATGACCACCATGACGGCAATCGCAGAGGTCGCAGCCAGGGGCGACGTCTGCCCCATGGCTTCATACGCGTCTGAGTGCAGCGCGAGCTTGATGTCCCAGTTCGACGTGAACCCGCTGAAGGGCGTGGCGAACGAAGTAGGCGCGACGGCAACAGGCTGGGGATTCCAGAGCGACGCCTCCTGGGTGCCGGGTCCGGAATAGATGAGGCTCACGCTCAGGTCCTTGCCGGACTGGGAACCGCCGGTCGCAAGTAGCGGAGGCGTGGCGTAACCAGCGCGCCCGGATTTCAGGTCAACGGACAGGAGTTGCGAACGGTCAGAAAAGCGGCTTTTGAGAAGGTTTGAAGCGCCTTCGGCCGTCAAAGCGCCAACATCGCCATTGCTCGCAGAAGAGGCGCCACCTTTCCTCCGGCCATTCTTGTTGGTGACAATGTGCGCGATCTCCAGCGGCTCGCCGGCTGTCCCAAACCTGACAGCGACAAATCCGCCGCCACGCGCCTGCGGATCGTCCCGGTACCAGTCGGCCAGCGCGGTGCCCCACTGCTGCTTTGCCCCGCCCAATGGCCCCGGTCCGGAGAAGGACTCCTGTGACGCAAACACCGAGAACCCGTCAGCGCGGTAGGCCGACAGCTGGGCAAGATACGCATCGCGCCAGCTTTCGATGTTGGTGGTGGACCAACCTCCGGGCCACGATGCCGTTCTGCCCTTGTAGGAGATCCAGTTCTTGGACGTCGACGAGCCGGTAACTTCGAAGAACTGGCGCGGGCTGTTGTCATCGTTATAGGGACTGCAACTGGCTAGAGGGCAGGCCTGGGTCGTGCGCTCATGCAACCCGTTATAGCTGCCCTCTGTGTGGCCGTTGCCCCATGCAAATCGCGAGGCGGTTGAGAGCACCTGGGGCAAGTCAAGAAGTTGGACAACGAGGTCCCCTTCGAGGGCTGCCCCGAGCGCCGCGGACGAATAGATGACTGCCCGCCGGGAAACTTCGTCAGCAGTCTTGTGGGTGACGCTGATCGTGCTCGAAACATCGAGCACCTGCGTCTCGTGCGATGAGATCCAGACGCAGTCAGGGCCACAATTTGTAACGGGCCGTGAAGTATTGACCGAAGAGAAACCATTGACATACGCCGACCACTGGTCGGCATAGGCGACACCGATTGAATGATGGTGCAGGCTCTTGGCGCTTCCAACTTGTGCATTGAGCTCGAGCATCCGGCTGAATTGGCCGAGCCACGTGGATGCCATCTTCTCCCGAAGCGTCTGGCCGCTCGGGCGGGGCAACTGCGATGTGCAAGATGAAACTGACATGGATTGCGCTGCTGGCGCGCAGACCCTTGAATTGCCGACCCTGGGTGCAGGGGCGTCATCAGCCACTTCGCTCGCCCACTTTGCAGCCAGGTTTTGGCTGACATCGCCCCACCCATTGATGAGGACGACAGGTGCCCCAAGATAGACGGTCGTCGAAACGCTCTGGTCAGCGTGTCGGGACACAAACGGGTGGCGAGCCGAGAGACTGATCTGCGACAGGCGATTGAAAATCGAAGGAACGGTTTGTGGTATCGGTGAAGCTGGCGGATTCGGAATGTAGATGGTGGTGGTCCGTTCGGCGATCGTGTGCTGCGTGGCAGTGAACGGGACACCGTCAACCTCCAGCCACACCCGAAAGCCGTTGTTCTCGCTGAGTTGTGTTCCCGAGGTAGCCGTCGCCCAATCCATGTTCGAATTGAGCAGCATGCGACGGGCGTATATCTCGTCGACGAAAAAGCTGAAGCTGCCACCGGCTTCGGAGTTGAAGCCGAAAGTCGACCTGTACTGGTTGGGAATGTCGCCGGACCATGTCCTGCTGGCGATGGCGGGGTAGGGAAGTGAAGTCTGTCGGACGCCCCCATCGGGGATCACCATGCGCTGGATGGTCTCACCACCGACAAGGTCTTCAATGGTCTGAATGGCCGGGTCTGCCTTGATTGCATTCAGCAGCGTCTGGGACAATGCCCTGATCCCGTAATTGCCGAGCGACCGGATCCAGTTGCCATCGGTGGTTTGCCCCGAGGCGAAGGCTCCTGTCTGCACGGCGCTGAAAGCCGCGCCGGTCGTGTACCCCATGGCGCCGGACAGGTTGATACCCTGTTTCCGCGCGTAGACTTTGTAGCTCGGATCGAACAGGTAGTTCTGGCCAGCGATGACCACTTCCACCCAGACATGTTCCATCGTTACGGATGACGCCGTGCCGGCGTAGAAGCACCCGGGGTCGCTGGACCCGCTGAAGGACGCCGGGATGCCGCCTGATGAAAGAAACTGGCAGACAGCCTTGGCATCGCTCAGTCCGGTCCAGTCCTGGAATTGCGCACCCGTGAGCGTGATGGTGCCGGACTTGTAGTTCGCGGTGTATCCGGACTGGCGCAAGAGCTCCACCATGAGGTGAGCCTGGTCGAAGGGCGTGCCGGAGTGACCAACGATCGCGCCAAGAGCGCCCTTCTGTAGCCCATATGAAAAATGGGTGCGGATGGTGTTGCGGACATACTCGTAGATGAGATCCGGATCGCCTTTCAACGCCCGAGCGAGTTCTACGATCTCCGGCGGGCGAGGATTCGAAGTCCCCACGCCATATCCGAATTGGCCATACGAGTGCGAAGTCGACGTGCCGTAGTAGCTCGCCGCTGCTGACGGAGACACCAGCGGAGCGGATGCAATGCGTACGGATGGCAGGGAGTCGGCGACTGCTGCCGTGGAAAACAGGGCAAATGCGAGAACGGAAAGCAGGGCGCGGGCCACACGGGCCGCGTGGAAGGTGCGCGTCAAGGAAGAACCCTTTGCTTGGACCGGACAACAGAGGCTGGGATCGGAGGGCGCGATTCCCACTCCGAAATGCTTCATGCGATGCATCCCGGCCGTCAAACAGAAAAGGAATATAATCCAGCAGCCAATTGTGGATGAACGGAAGAGGAATGGATTCAGTTTTTGATGCGGGGACGCGCCTCCATCAAACTGTCCCCAGTTAATTGGGGAGGAGAGCAGAATGGCATTGCGGGAATCGCGCCGCGGGATATCGTTGGCAGAAGCATCACCTCATCATTCAGGGGACAGTCATGAGAAAGCGTGCGGCCGCCTTGCTAATGCTGTCGGGCACGGTTCTGGTCCCGGCGGCGCGGGCTGATACGACCTACGTATATGATGCCCTGGGTCGGCTGAGCGTCGTGACGTACGATGACGGGAAGCGTGTCACCTATGTCTACGATTCCGCCGGCAACCGGACCATCCACTATGTCGAAAACACTGTGGCTCCGCCAACCAACCAGCCGCCGGTCGCGGTTGCGGACAGTCTCGTGGTTGACCAGTCGACCGGGTACGTACGCTCATTTGATCCACGCGCCAACGACAGCGACCCAAACGCTGACGCGCTCGTTGTGACAGCGCGGACAAACGGGGCGCTCGGAACCGTCTCCATTGGAGGCGCAGGAACGTCGCTTACTTATGCCCTGACGGGCGCTCCTCCTGCCGCAGGTGCAAGTTTCGCAGACACTTTCAGCTATACGATCTCGGATGGAAATGGAGGGACGGCAAGCGCAACGGTCAATGTCACGGTCACGACGGCGTCGACGTCTCAGAACAGGCCACCGGCGGCCGCAGCGGACGCAGCATCGGTCGACGACTCGACGAGCTACATCAGGACGCTCGATCCGCGAACGAACGACACGGATCCGGATGGCGACTTGCTTGTGATCTCGTCTGCGACCAATGGCGCGGTCGGCGTCGTATCAATAGGTCCGGGCGGCGCATCGCTCTCCTACACCTTCACCGGCACGCCGCCTGCGCCTGGCGCCTCCACCACGGACACGTTCACATACACCGTGAGTGACGGTCGTGGCGGTTCCTCGACCGCCACCGTGACAATGTCCATTTCGACCAGGGCCGGCGGCGGCGGTGGAGGCGGAGGCGGAGGAGGCATAGAAAACTAGCGTCAGGCGATAGACGGAAACCGCGCCGCGGGGCCCGGCACATGGAGCGGCAGCAATGGGTCGTCGCCACGCGACGTCCGGTCACTGGATCGCAGCGTGATGGACAGGAGGGCGCCCGACGCGCCCAGGATGCGTCCGGGCACATGCATCGCATAGGCATCAAACACGCGCGACCGGCCAGCGAGCGTTGCGCGCGCGCCGGTCAGGGCGTGGTCGCCCGGGATCGACATGAGCCAGCGCGAGAGACGCCATCCCAGGAAGACCACGCCGTCGTCCGGCAGCAGGAGGCGTTCGCTCATGAGCACTTCGCGGGCATGACCGTCCACGAAGATGCGGCGCTCGGCAGGGCTGATGAGCAAGGCGGGGTCCCACGCGCGCGTCC
Organism: uncultured Flavobacteriaceae bacterium; assembly: GCA_964646885.1. Lineage (GTDB taxonomy): Bacteria > Pseudomonadota > Alphaproteobacteria > Micropepsales > Micropepsaceae > SZUA-430. The sequence goes on along the minus strand of CAZYFM010000041.1, from coordinate 16,511 downwards.
GCAATTCCAGTCCGGTCTCTGGCAAGGCCGTGCTGTAAGGCACGTGGCAACCAAAACTGTGCTGCCTGAAGAACCGCATGACACTCCCCACCTCAGTCCGGCCGCGAGCCTGAACGAAACCCGGACGATCCGCCCCCCCAAAAAAGAGGGGGCGGGAAATGCCGGATTCGTGTCAGCTTTCCCCCGGAGCAGAAATTCGCATTGCGCGGGAGCCACACTGGAGCAGCATGGAGTCCATCAGGTCCGGGTTTCTTGATGACCTGTATGCCGCCGCCGTCACCGGCGACGGCTGGAAATCAGTCCTGCGGGGATACGCGAACCTCGTAGGCGCTGATGCGGCTGTCCTCCAGATCGTCGAGGTGAGGACGCGCAACACATCAGCCAGCGACTGGATAACCTACACGGACGACTTCATTAGCGAGGGGGCGGATTGGTTCGACAAGGACCCCTGGGTCGTAAAGGTCAGGAAGAAGTTTGAGCGCGACCCGTCGATCATCAGCGCACCATTTCTTTTCCACGGCGCCCGGGAAATACCTCACACGGAGTTTGTCCGAAGCGACTACTATGGCGCATTCGTGTCGAAAGTGGAGATTGTCGATTGCCTGGCGTGCTCGGCCTTTCACCGCGACGAGTATGCGCTCACCCTTTCTGCGCATTCACTCGGCCGCGGCATGCGCTTTTTCGAGCAGGAGCAGTTCGACCGCGCGCAGAGCGTGCTCCCCGACTTCCAGCGGGCTCTTTCGCTGCACGTAAAGACTGTGACGAACGGATCACGGTCCCGGATTTCGACTTTTCTGAGCGGATGCCCCACGCCCGCAGTTCTTGTCAGCGGCAATCGACTGCTCGACGCAAACGCTGCTGGACGCGCGCTTCTCGATGCAGGTGTGGTCCTGCGCAGCATCCGGGACACGGTGGCTCCTGTCGACGTTGCACTTTCCGACGCCTTGTCTGCCATTGCGAGGCCTGGCACCCCCCGGATGCTGTCATTGATCCAGTTCGACGCAACGGGCCATCGCTGGATGGTGCAGATGGTTCGCATACGCGCGGCAGCCAGCCGGATCCTGCAACCGGTCCTTCCGGAGGACACGGCGATCGTCATTTTCCTGACGCCGCTCGACATGGACTTGCCTGGCAGGGAGAGGTTGCTGGAAGGGTGGAGCGCATTCACAAACACGGAACGCGAGGTAGCGTGGGAGCTGCTGAATGGTGCTACGCCTTCTGAAATAGCACGCACCCGGCGGAACAGTACCGCCACCATCCGCTGGCACCTGGACAACATGATGAACCGTACCGGGGCGCGCAACCTTGCCGATCTGGTTCGCCTCCTGTCCCTTCAGAGCCCGCTTTAGGCCTCTAGAGGGGCACGAGCAGGCTCGCCATCCGGATCGCATCCGTCAGTGACGAACTGCCGGTCTTCGCGATGATGTTCTTGATGTGCCAGCGCAGCGTCTGAATGCTTCGGTCCTGTGACCGCGAGAGGGACTCAACGGTATGTCCGCCGGCAAGAGCCACCAGGATCTCGCGTTCGGTGGGGGTCAGGAGACCAAGGGCCTCTATGGCGCGTGCGCGTCCGGCACCACCCTCATCAACGAAGGTGATGACAATGAGCACGCCCTTCCCATCACCCGGCCGGGAATGGTCGGCGGACGGATGCGTGTCATGAGCGACGGAGAATTCCACCAGCACACGTTTGCCACCTTCGTCGCCGGTGAGGAGCTTCAGGCGCGCTCTGGCCTGACGGCCCACAGAGCCGCTTTCAAATGTCCGGAACGCCTCGTCGAGCACCGGGTTGATGAAGCTCAGTGAGGCGCCCTGCCGCGCTACAACGCGACGGGAGGCAAGGAGTTCCTCCGCCTTTGCATTTCCGAACTCGATGACGCCTTTGCGAACGAAAAGGACGCACACGTCACTTTCGGCCCAGATCTCCAGCTGTTCGTGGAGGTCCGGCGGCCTGTTCAGGGTCAAGTGGAGCTGGATGGAACGCCTCAGGTGCTCGCCAAGTTCCTTGACCGGTTCAACCGGCAGGCCGGACGCCGAAAGCATGAGTGTCCAGTCACCTGGCATCGTTGTGCGCGCCAGCGGGACACGGTTCAGCGGGTACGAGGTCTGCAATGCAAGGCGCTGCAGGTCGAGGCAGCGTTGGGGACCGGTCACCTGTCCCGACAATGGCTGCTCAAGGGACATGCAGATGGCATGGCGCTCAAGCACGTGATGCAGTTCATCAAGCGCTTCAGGCCAAAGCGCGTCATCATGGGCCGAGGCATAGAGAAGGTCGATCAGCTTGTCCATGGAACCGCATCGTGGTGCGGCGAATGCCGCGCGCGAAGTCCGGCGCCATTATGCCTTCGATTGGACAATCGTGAAAGGGCGCGGGCCCATCACCGGAATGGGCATGAAGGGCCCGCGCGTTGACGTTCTGGCTCGGGTGAGGAGAGAGAGCAGGTGAGCCAGGACGTACAAGGTCCGACCAGGGACCATTCCTTGCTTCAGAGCGTTGAACTGGCCACGAACACGATGAGGGTCGCGGCAAGCAGAGTCCACGCAATGAGGTCTCGGTTTGAAAGAACGCGCATGTTGATTCCTCCGCTGTTCTGGAGCCTTTGTGGCACGAACGGCGTCGCCCGTCTTTGACAGGGATCAACCATGTATCCTGGCGGTGAGGTGGCTAGCCGCAGAAAACCACGCTGCGTTTTCCCCAGCGGCCGCGGCGATAGGCGCGCACGATGTCGATGGCTTCCTGCGGAATGTTCTCGCTCACGTTCAGGCCCAGCTTGCGCGCGTGGGACACTGTCACCGGAAAGCCGTGGGTCAGCGATCCGTCGTTCAGCGTGTGGACGATGCGATCCGCGGCTGCAGGCGAGTACGTGCCCTTCATCAGCTCGACGGCACCCTTGTGGTCCTGGGGAACCGAGCGCTTGCACTCGATGCCGAGCTCGACAAGTTCGTCATGGATGCGGCTGCCGGGCTTTGCGGCCATGAGGTCGAGCACGGCGCGCGAGGGCATCATGCGGCGAAGATGGAAGACGGGGAACTGGGCGTCGATCGGTCCCAGTACGGCATGCGGTGCAAGGACGATCTCGTCCGCGGCGAGTGAAATGATCGTGCCGCCCGACATGGCGAAATAGGGCACGAAAACGGTCTTGCGGCTCGTGTGCGCCTTCACCGCCAGCGCAATCTGGTGCGCCTGGTAGGAATATCCGCCCGGCGTGTGAAGGATGATGTCCAGGGGCTTGTCGGACGGCGTTGACTGCAATGCGGTCAGCACGTCCTCCGCCGTGATCGTGTCGACGGAACTGCTCTCCATGCCGGCCTGATGGATGATGCAGACCACGCGGCTGCCGCGCGCCTGCTCCATTTTCGCGATCAGCGGGCGCAGGGTGATGTCGCAGCTTTCAAGCGAAACGCCGTGCGCCTCGTCATCCTCGTCATCGTCATGGTTCGAGCGGGGAGACCGGGCGACGGGCATGAAGTTGCGGTCGGCGGCGTCCAGCGGTGGCAGCGTCACGCCATGCATGATGCACGTCTCAAGGTCCGTGGCGCTCATCAGGCTGGCGCTCTTGGCGCTGATGGTGCGTTCGACCGTGCGCACGCCCTGGTCGCGGCTTGGCGCAGCGCGGCACGCCTGCAGCAGGCGATAGAGCTCGGGCGGCATGTCCGTCGAGACGTTCAGGCCCATCTTGCGGGCATCATTGACGGTGAGCGGATCCCACGGCGTCCGCTTGCCGCCAATCAGTTCCGTGACGACGCGCTTGGGCGCGGTGCCTTCAATCATCTCGCCCACGAAGGCGCGCAGTTCGCGTCCGAAGTTGCGCGCCATGGTCAGGCGCATGATGGTCAGGTCCTGTGTCCGCTTGACGCCTTTCTTGCGCACGACCTGCGCGAGCGTGCCATCAGCCGGCTCGATGAAGGACAAGGTTGCCGCCGGTCCCATCACGACCTTGTCGCCGGCGAGCGCGATCAGCGTTGCGAAATGGTGGGCGTAATGGGGAATGAAGATCGTCGTCTCGCCGCGATGCGCCTTGATGGCGCGGGCAATCTGCTTCACGAAAAGCGGGAACCCGCCGACCGAGTGCAGGATGATGTCGAGGCGGGCGTCGGGCGGCACGCGCGAAATCGCGGCCATGAAGTCCTGCAGGTGGTGCTCGCCGATCATGGCGTCGAAGAACCACTGCTCCCAGGACTCCCGGTCGGTCTGGTGGCGGTGGATCAGGCCGATGGCATAGGAGTTCCGGTCGTGCTGGAACTGGCGCACGATGTCGTCGGAGGCAAAGGCCCCGTTCGACGCGAAATTGCTGGGGTCATGGTGCTCGAACGCGGGCCCGCTGAACGGCTCGTCGTGCACGGGTGCACGCGCCGCGCCCTTCCCGAGAAGGGTCTCCTTCAGCTTGCTAAACATTGATTGTCAGTCCCCAGCGCTGAACCAACACGTCCTCGGAGGATGCGTCTCATTCTACCCGGCTGGAAGGGTCGCACGAAATGGTGGCCGCGCCAAGGCGAGCGGCCACGCCAGCCAAGCGAGCAGTCACCAAACCCGTTCGTCTGTCAGGCGAATTTGGCGGTTTCAGGGGCGCGTCTGGCGCGCCAGTGGCGTAAATTTAATGCGACCGCGCGACCCCTCGATGGTCAATTTCCCGTCAGCGCCAACTTCCCAGGTCTCGGCTGCCTGCAGCGCCTGCAGGTAGTTCATCTCGGTCATCATCACGCCTTCCCCGGCGCAGGCCATCTTGGTCGAGATCATGGCCTGGAAGCGGATGGTCCGCGCGCCATACTCGACGGCACCGGAATATTGATTGCAGCCGCTGCGGCCCGACGCGCGTCCTTCGGAAAACGACAGCGTCACGGGATTGGGTGTGCTCACGGGCTTGCCCGCGATGTCGAGGGCCTGCCAGTCATGAAGTTCGAGCGCATTCTGCCCCTGGTCCGGTCCGGCCGTGCAGGCGGATGCAAGGGTCACGAGGGCGATGGCTGTTGCGCGCAGGAAGGTTGACATGGGGAGCCTCAACGCTTGAGCAGGGAGCCAAGGACACCGCGCACGAGCGCGCGGCCGAGCGACGACGCCACCGAGCGCGCGGCGCTCTTGGCAGCGGCTTCGACGACGGTTTGCCGATTGGAGGCACGCGGCGCCGGGGACTGGCGCGGTGCGGGAGCGCCCCACGTGCGTCGGGCCGGGGCGTTGCGCGAAGGCGCTTTCTCCGGCGCGTTGGCCTGGGCTGCTTCCGCCCGACCACGCAGGATCTCGTAGGCGGACTCGCGGTCCACGGCTTCGTCATACTGTCCCTTCAGAGGGCTCTTGGCGAGCAGGGCGGCCCGCTCGTCGGGCGAGATGGCGCCCATGCGCCCCGTCGGCGGGATGATCAGCACGCGATCGACGACACCCGGGATGCCCTTTGCATCGAGCGTTGAAACCAGGGCCTCGCCCACGGCGAGCTCCTGCACCGCGTCCGACGCCTTGAAGGCCGGGTTCTCGCGGAAATTGTCGGCGACGGCCTTCACGGACTTTCGGTCCTTCGGCGTAAAGGCGCGCAGCGCGTGCTGGATCTTGTTGCCGAGCTGGCCCAGGACTTCATCGGGCACGTCGAGCGGCGACTGGCTGATGAAATAGACGCCGACGCCCTTCGAGCGGATCAGGCGGACAACCTGCTCGACCTTGTCGACGAGCGCCTTCGGGGCGTCATCGAACAGGAGATGTGCCTCGTCGAAGAAGAAGACCAGCTTCGGCTTCTCGAGGTCGCCGACTTCCGGCATCTGCTCGTAGAGCTCCGAGAGCATCCAGAGCAGGAAGGTTGCGTAGAGCTTCGGGCTGCCGAACAGTTTCTCTGCCGCGAGGATATGGATGGCGCCGCGTCCGCGCTCGTCCGTAAAGATAAGGTCATTGAGATCCAGCGCCGGCTCGCCAAAAAAGGCCTCGCCGCCCTGGTTCTCCAGCGTCAGCAGGGCGCGCTGGATTGCCCCGATGCTGGCGGAGGCGATGTTGCCATACTCAAGTGTGTACTTGGACGCGTTCTCGCCGACATTGAGCACCACGGCCCGCAGGTCCTTCAGGTCGACCAGCAGCAATCCCTGCTCATCGGCGATGCGGAAGATGATGTTCAGCACGCCTTCCTGCGTGTCGTTGAGCTGCAGCATGCGCGCCAGCAGCGTCGGCCCCATCTCGGAGACCGTCGCACGCAGCGGGTGGCCAAGCTCGCCGAACAGGTCCCAGAACACGACCGGGTGTCCTTCGGGTGCCCAGGCCGGATTGCCGATCTTCTGCAGTCGTTCCGCGATGAAGGGCTTCTGCTCGGCCGGCATGCAAAGGCCGGCAAGGTCGCCCTTGATGTCGGGGGCGAAGACGGGAACGCCCGCCTTGCTGAAGCCCTCGGCGAGCACGCGCAGCGTCGCGGTCTTTCCCGTGCCGGTAGCACCGGCAATCATGCCGTGGCGGTTTGCGATGGACAGGAGAAGCTGGCTGTTCTCGCCACCTTTACCCAGAAAGATGGCACCACCGTCAGGCATGGGGAACTCCTACGTGTTGGACTTGTCAGTGTGCTCCGAATCCTTGGAAGCATGACCGGACGACTTGTGCCCATGGGCCGTAATGCGGTCAAGGAACGCAAGCGCAATGGCCGAGGCGATGAACATGCCGTGGATGACGACTTTCCAGTAGATGTCGCTGTCGGAAAACTTCTCGCGGTCCATGAAGACCTGCAGCAGCTTGACCGCCGAGATCGTCAGCAGCGCCGTCGCCACCTTCACCTTGAGCGAGCCCGGATCCAGCCGGCGCAGCCACTCCGGAGAGTCGTCCAGTGCCTCGTCGCCGAAACGGCCCACGAAGTTCTCGTAGGAACTCAGCATCACCATCACGATCAGGCCCGACACCAGCGCGCCGTCGATGAGCTCGAGGATCGGCATCACCATGTTGAAGGTGCCTTCCTTGCTCTGGCTGTGCGTGAGGGCCAGTTCGGCAACGTGCAGCACCTCGAAGATGAACGACACCGCGTACACCGCAAGCGCAAAGGCCAGCCCGATGTAGAACACCACGAGGATGTAGCGGCTATAGAGGATGATCCGCTCGATCGCGGTCTGGATGCGCAGCATCGGGTCACCCACCGTGTCCTTCACGATGGTCTTCAGGGAGTCAGAGAGCTTCGCCATGTTCGCGGTCTTTGCGTCCGGGAGTGTTCATCCAGAGGATCAGGTAGCGCACGGGCACGACCCACGCCATGCCGGCAAAGGCATAGAAGATGAGTTCGATCACGGCATTGGCCTCCGGAAGGATCGCCACTGCCGCCTTCATGACCATGAGGGCGTAGATGCCGATGAAACCGACCAGGATGAAGAAGCCGAGGAATTTCTTGACCCGCATGCGCATGGGCAGTGATTACCAAGTCGCAGGCGCCACGGCAAACCACTTTCCGCAGCGTCCGCGGAACCCGCACCGCGGGCAGGGGCTTGTTGCAGCAGATTGCCACAGCCGGAGATTGAGGCGCGCCACCTGCAGGGTTAAGGTGCCCCGTTCCACCGTGCTAGACGGAGGCGCGAAAGGATTCCCCGCATGATCTTCAGGCAGCTCTTTGATCCGGTTTCATCGACCTACACGTACATCCTCGGCGACGAAGAATCACGCGAGGCGATCATCATCGATCCGGTCTACGAGCAGGTCGGGCGCGAAATGGCCCTCCTGAAGGAGCTGGGGCTCAAGCTGGTGGCAACACTCGACACGCATGTCCATGCCGACCATGTCACGGGTGCCTGGCTGCTCGCCAATCGCCTCGGCAGCCGTATCGCGCTGTCCGGGCAGGGTGGCGCCGAGGGGGTCGACATGCCGCTCAAGTCCGGCAGTCGCGTCACCTTCGGCAAGCGTTACGTCGAGGCCCGCGCCACGCCCGGTCACACGGATGGCTGCATGACATTCGTGCTCGACGACCACAGCATGGCTTTCACGGGCGACGCGCTTCTGGTGCGCGGCTGCGGGCGTACCGACTTCCAGCAGGGCAGTGCGGAGCGCCTGTTCCGTTCCATCCACGACGAGATCTTCTCCCTTCCCGACGCGTGCATCCTTTACCCGGGGCACGACTACGCCGGAAACACCTGCACCTCTGTGGGCGAGGAGAAGCGCTACAACCCGCGTCTCGGTGCCGGAGCCAGCGTCAATGACTTCCGCGTCTTCATGGAGAACCTGGGTCTCCCGCATCCGCGCCTGATCGACGTGGCAGTGCCCGCCAACATGCGCTGCGGCCGTCCCGACCACGTCCCTGAAGCCGGGGCCGACTGGGGTCCCGTCCAGACGACCTTTGCCGGTGTCCCCGAAATTTCCCCTCAGTGGGTCGAGGACAACCTGCCATCCGTTCATTTGATCGACGTGCGCGAGCCCCAGGAGTTCAATGATGCGCTGGGTCACGCGCCGGGCGCGATCCTCATACCGCTCGGAACGTTGCCCGACCGTCTTGCCGACCTCGGTCGCGACCGGCCACTGGCCATCATCTGTCGCTCCGGCGCCCGTTCCGCCCGCGCCACGCTCTTCCTGAAGCAGAACGGCTTTGACCGCGTGGCCAATGTCACCGGCGGCATGCTGCGCTGGCGCATGCTCAACCTTGCAGTCGAGTGAAACATGAAGGCTGAACAATCCCGCAGGACCCTGGCGATCTGGCTCTTTGCCGTCTGCGGCCTCATTGCATTGATGGTGGTGGTGGGCGGGCTCACGCGCCTGACGGGTTCGGGCCTTTCGATTACCGAATGGAAGCCCATCCACGGTGCCCTGCCGCCGCTGTCGCTGGAAGAGTGGCAGGAAGAGTTCGACGCCTACCGCCAGATTCCCCAGTACCAGCTGCTCAACAAGGGCATGTCGCTGGACGAGTTCAAGGCCATCTTCTGGTGGGAGTGGGGACACCGCAATCTCGGGCGCCTGATCGGCCTTGCATTCCTCGTGCCGTTCCTCGTCTTCTGGTTCAGGGGACAGGTCGAGCGGCCCCTGGTGCCGCGCCTGATCTTCCTCTTCATCCTTGGAGGCCTGCAGGGCTTCATGGGCTGGTACATGGTGGCGAGCGGCCTGACCGAACGCGTCGATGTCAGCCAGTACCGCCTGGTCGCGCACCTGGGCCTTGCCCTCGTGATCTACGCGGCGATCTTCATGACAGCCCTTCCGCTCTGGCGCAGCGAGTGGCCAGCCCGTCGCGACCCGCATCCGCTCTATCGCTGGACCCACATCGTGGCAGCGCTGATCTTCTTCCAGATCCTGCTGGGCGGTTTCGTCGCCGGCACGGACGCCGGTCTCACCTACAACACGTGGCCGCTGATGGATGAAGCGATCATTCCACCCGGCGCCTGGGCCTTCGATCCCGTGTGGCTGGCGCCGTTCGAGGACGTCACCACCATCCAGTTCAACCATCGCATGATGGGCTATGTCGTGTTCCTCGCGGTCGTGGCACTGGTCGTCGCCGGCCTGAGGCAGGGCGTGACGGGCTGGAAGCGCCAGGCTGGCTGGCTCCTCCTCGGTGCCGTCGTGCTGCAGGTGGCGATCGGCATCTGGACATTGCTGGCAGTCATGCCGATCTGGCTCGCCGCGCTGCATCAGTTCGGCGCCGTTGTGCTGCTCACCGCCGCGCTGCTGCACGTTGACGCCCTGCGCACAAGGAGCTGAAGTCCCATGGCCAAGTCGTATCGCCTCTATGCCGCCAAGGGTGGCGGTTCCATGATCATCGAAGCGGCGTTTGCCTTCACGAAGCTGCCGCTGAAGGTCCAGAACGCGGAGTGGTCGGACCTCGGTTGGGAAAGCCGCACGCTGAAGGACATCAATCCGCTGGGCCAGGTGCCGACGCTCGTCCTGCCGGACGGCACCGTGCTCACCGAAAGCGCCGCGATGATCCTGCACCTTGCCGACCGCGTGAAAGGCTTCTCGCTGGTGCCCGCTGCCACGAGCCCGCATCGTGCGTCATTCCTGCGCTGGCTCGTGTTTCTCGCCGCAGCCATCTATCCGACCTTCACCTATGGTGACGTGCCCGAGCGCTGGGTTGGCGCCCCGAAGGAGAAGGGTGCGGGAAAGGCCCTGCGCACCTCCACCGACGAGCACCGCAATATGTTGCTGCGCTTTCTGGAAACGCAGGCGAAGGGTCCGTACTTTCTCGGCAAGACCATGTCGGCGCTGGACCTCTACCTGTGGATCCTTGCGACGTGGCGCCCTGGCAAGGACTGGCTGGCCGCCAACTGTCCGAAGCTCTCCGCGATCGCGGCCAAAACCGCGGAACAGCCGGCCTGCAGGAAAGTGATGCGCCGAAACGGCTACTAGCCGCACGGACCCGTTCACGCTGCCTTGACTTGTCTCGCCCCGCGCTTTCTGCTGAAGGACGCCATCGAAACGCGCTCCAGGGGGAAGACCATGCGCCTCGCAGCCTCACTCATGTTCCTGCTTGCAGGGCTTCTTGGCGCAACCGCGCCTGTCACGGCAGCACCGTCCGCGATCACGGCAGCCGTCGCTGACCCGGCGCGCCCCGACAAGGATCGCGCCCGCGACGCCGACCGCAAGCCGGCAGAGATCATGGACTTCACGGGCGTCAAATCGGGTGACACCGTCGTGGATGTCGGCCCGGGTGCCGGATACTACCTGCGCATCCTGAGCCGGATCGTTGGTCCGAAAGGCACGGTCATCGGGTTCAACCCGAGTTGGGTCGCCGAGAAGTTTCCCGTGGCTGTCGATGGCGTGAAGGGCCTGGCCGCGTCCGGCTATTCCAACGTGCAGTCATCCGTGCAGCCCATGGCGGAGATCCGGTTCGACAAGCCTGTCGATGTGATCTTCATGAGCCAGCTCTATCATGACCAGATCTGGCAGAAGATCGACGTGGCAAAGATGAACAAGGCGATCTTCGATGCGCTGAAGCCGGGCGGCGTGTACCTCATCATTGATCACATCGGTCGAGGCGTGACGACCGTCGAGCAGATCGACAGGCTGCACCGCATCGATCCGGCACTGGTGAAGGAACAGGTCCTGGCCGCCGGGTTCCGCCTTGCAGGCGAGAGCGACCTGCTGCGCAATCCGTACGACCTCGGGGACAAGAACGTGTTTGACCCGACGATCCGTGGCCACACGGACCAGTTTGTCTACCGCTTCGTGAAACCGCGCTGAGGAGGCATCCGTGATCCGGCATTCGCTGAGTTCCCCGGCGCTGGTGCATTCCGCAGTGCTGGCCATTGGCATGATGTCCTCGCATCATGTCGCCCGGGCGGAAGCCTTTCTGTGGACCTACGACGCCGAAAGCCGGTCGCTGATCGGCATGGAGCAGGTGGAGGAGGGCGACTACGCATTCCACGCCGTCTGCGCGGCACCCGCAAAGGTGACGCTTGGCATCGGCGCGGATGTGGGCGTCGGCGAGGGCAAAGGCGAAAAGGTCAGCATCACGCTTGCCACCGCCAGCCGCACGGTGCGCATCGATGGCACCTCCGGCAACAGCGCAAATTTCGAAATGACGGCGGGCGTCGAGCTTCAGGCCACGGTCCCGCTCACGCATCCCGTGTTCCAGCTCCTGCTGGACCCGGGTCCGATCAAGGCCACGGGCGCCCTCAAGCACGCCTGGCCCGACCAGGGCCGCGCCGCCGCCTCACGGAAGTTCATCGCCGGCTGCCGATAGAGCAAGGGCCTGGGCTAGGCCTGCTGCTTCTTCACCGGAACGAATTTCAGTCCGAAGAACGCCGTGGCGCCGATGATGAAGGCGATGGCCCCGGTCACCAGCGCGATGTTGTAGTTGCCGGTCGCATCGTGGACCTTGCCGAACAGGGTGAGGCCGGTCGCGGTGGACAGGGCGCCGGCGGTCGCGATCGCACCATAGATCGAGCCGTAGTTCTGGATGCCGAATGTCCGGCTCACGAAAAAGGCGAGCAGGTCGACCTCAGCACCCTGCTGCAGGCCGATCAGCGTGACGGCAAAGGCTGCCACGGCAAAGGAGGGTTCGGGGATCAGCAGCATGAGGACACCCAGGGCCGGAACGCCTGTGGTCAGCGCGGCGACGTAGGGCGGCGGGAAGCGGTCGAGGGCGAGCCCCGTGAGAAGGCGTCCGGCGAGCAGGCCCACCGAATAGAACGCCATGATGATGCCGGCCGCAAACTCGCTCATGCCCTTGTCGGTGATCATCGGCGCGAGTTGCCCCACGACGCCGGCGCCCGGGATGTTGACGGCCATGAGGCCGATCGCGAGCAGCCAGAACCGCATGTCTCGCAGCGCCTGCTTCAGGGTCTTCTCCTCGACGGGGGCTACAGGCTCTGCCGTCAGCGGCAGTTCGGCGCTCTCGTCGACGTGCACTTCGCGGGCCCGGCCAATCAGCCACAGCGCGAGTGGAAGGCCGATGAACAGCGTGACGACGATGAGCCCGTAGGCTCCCGCGCGCCAGCCCAGGTTCTCGATCATCCAGGCCAGCAGGGGCGACACCAGGATCGAGGCGATGGACGTGCCCGAGGCGCCCACCCCGAGGGCGAGTCCGCGCTGCCTGTCAAACGCAGCAATCACTGGCCGCGTGTACACCATGGAGCCGGTACCGCCTCCGAAGATGCCGGCAGCGACGAGCAGGGTGACGTAAACAGTGAACGAGCCCGACATCTGCGTGAGGCCCAGATAGACCGCTGCCACGGCAGGCACGCACACAAGCGCGACCGCACGAAACCCGTACCGGTCCAGGGCTCGTCCGATGATGCCGATGGCAAGGGCGCCCGCAATGAAGGCGGCAGCGCCGGCGAGGCTCATGTCCCCGCGCGTCCAGCCAAAGTCATTCGTGAAGCTGGTGATGAAGAGGCTGGCATTCATCGCATATAGCGACGCACCGGTTCCAATGCCTATGGCTGCGCCCAGGGCGATGCGCCATCCATTGCGCCATTCGGCGCGGTCCGCTGGTTTCATGGAAGGCAGCATGCAAGATGTCCCCTGTGACGGCGCGCGATTTAGCTTGAGTTCGCAGGCAATGTCATCCCTTGAAAGTCGCACCGCGCGTCCTATGAACACGCCGCGCGACACGGCAATGTCGTGCCGATGAAACCTCAGTGCCCGTGTGGAAATGGCGTGTTGAGCCCCTGGATCGCACGGTCGATCAGTGGGGCCCCCTGATCCACCACGAAGCGTCGCCAGCCTGCGTCTTCGGGACAGAAGCATTCCCTGGCCGTCTGCCTGAACAGGGCATGCTGCGGCGCCATGCGCGAGCTCCGGTCGACGAAGCGCAGCCAGCGTTCATAGAGCGTCACAAGGATGAGCGATGGCAGGGCACCCGGACGCTCGGTGCCGAACTCCACCACGGCACCGTTGATGCGGGCATGCGGGAGCCAGCGTTGAAGGGCCTGCTTCATCTGTCCCGTCTTCAGCAGTGGCATGTCGCGCAGTTTCGGATCCTGCTCGATGACCGCCTCAAGCTCGGAGCGATTCCAGTTCCGGACAGCGTCACGCCCCCACCACCCCTCGATCACCGAGGCATTGTCGCTGCCGGCGCCGTCGATCGGCAGGATCGCAAGCTCCCCGAAGGCGCCCACGCCGGTATGGAGGTCGATGACACCAAGCTGTCGCGCGGGGGCAAGCATCGGCACGATGTGGTCCTCAAGAACGCGATGGCCGAACTCCCGTCCGCTGCCGCCAAAGGTGATGCCCTCGGGATCATCGTACTGCCCGAAGTCCACAGCGACCTGCATGGCAGCCGGACCCAGGCGATCCGCAAGCTCCCGGTGCTGGAGGCCCACGCGCATGAGGGTGTCCGGCGACACGTCCGGCACGCGGATCAGGTCGCGCACATGCGCGTAGAAAGCGTTGGCAGGAACGGGCGCGTTCCAGTCAATGAAGTTGCGGTTCAAGTCGACATTGTTCTCCGTCAGCCGGCTGATCCAGGCAAAGCCCCACGGGTTGAGCGCATGGACAAGGCAGACGGCGAGGCCGGAAGTGACAGCCCGTCCTGCACCTTCAAGCCACGATGACTGGACCGCGGAACCCGCCGGGCCTTCGAAACCGTGCATACCCGACGTGACCAGCAGCACGCGCTCGGCCCGCGCATCACCAAGCCACGCCACGTCTATTGCAAGCTCTTCATCGGACGGCGTGCGGTGCGCTTCAAGCGGAAACGTTCTGATCCGCGCACCTGCGGCACGCGCAGCCGCAAGGAAACGCTGCCGCGCGGAAACATAGTCATCCGCAAAAAAGCTGCTCACCGGAACTTCCCTCTGCTTGCACACGCGCCCTTCTTGCGCGGGCCCGACAATCGGCGTCATGCACTTGAGACCACCTTGCATCACGCGGGCCCTCGCTTCAACGCCGGAGATGATGGTGCTACGTTTCACGAGCCCGGACTGAGTCACAGGAGAACGCAATGACCGAAGCAAGGCCCACAAGCAGCTCGCTGTCCTCTTTCGTGTCAGGATTGCTGTCCGCACTGGCAGGCCTGTCCACGCGTACGAAGATCATCGCGGCTGGTGCTGTCGTCCTACTCGTCCTGGTGTATGGTCTTTCGGCGTCGGGAGGGCGCTCCATCACGATCAACGGCCAGCAGCTCAACGCGGAACAGATCGCCTATCTCGATGGGATCGCGGGTGGCACCGTCCCCGATGGCAACTACTGGCTGGATCCCACGACCATGGCGTGGGGAGTTGTCGGCGACCCTCAGCCGCGCGGCATCATCGGCTATGGTGGTGGTCAGTCTTCGGCCCAGGGACAGCACTGGTCGGAAGTCGGCCAGAACTACAGGGGACCGTTCGGAGACTACATGAGCGACGGCAAGTGCTCCGCGGTCAATGGCGTTATGGTCGGCGATTGCTGAAGTTCGCAAGTCAATGACCTGAGACATCGACGGCATGACGTCGCGTGCGGCCGCAAGCTTTGGTGTCTGCATCGACTGAGCGTAAGCTCGACACATGACAGGCACACCTGAGAAGCCTCGGCCACCAATCCCCAGAACCGTATGGACGCTCGGGTTCATCTCCATGTTCATGGACATCTCATCGGAGATGATCCATAGCCTGCTGCCCGTGTTCCTCATGGGAACGCTCGGAGCGAGTGCGTTGCTCGTCGGCCTCATCGAAGGCATAGGCGAAGCCACGGCCTCGATCTCCAAGGTGTTTTCGGGCTGGCTGTCCGACAGGCTGGGCAGGCGCAAGATCCTGCTGCTGGCAGGGTATGGGTTGGGTGCGCTGTCCAAGCCGGTGTTCCCTCTCTCCGTCACGCCATTCGAGGTGTTGGGCGCACGCTTTGCAGATCGCATCGGCAAGGGCATTCGCGGCGCGCCGCGCGATGCGATGGTCGCCGACGTGACGCCGGAGGAGATCCGGGGGGCGGCCTACGGACTGCGGCAGGCCCTCGATACGGTAGGCGCATTCCTGGGGCCGCTGGTAGCCATCGCGCTCATGTATGTGCTTGCCGGCGACATGCGCGCCGTCTTCTGGTGGGCCGTTGTTCCCGGCGCGATCGCTGTGGTTCTGATCCTTGTGGGGCTGGAAGAACCGAAGCACGCCGGCGAAGGTTCCGCGAGGAAGGCGCCCATAACGTGGAGCGATGCGGGCAAGTTCGGCACGGCGTACTGGAGTGTTGTCCTCGTGGGCGTCCTGTTCACGATGGCGCGCTTCAGTGAGGCATTCCTGGTGTTGCGGGCACAGGATGCGGGGCTGGCGGTGGCGCTGGTGCCGCTGGTGATGGTGGTGATGAACGCCGTCTACGCAGTCGTTTCCACGCCGGCAGGGCGCCTGTCCGACCGCATGGACCGTCGTCTCGTGCTTGGCGGCGGCTTGGTGGCCCTCATCGCAGCTGACCTGTTTCTCGCAGCTTCGGACACGTTGGAAGGTGTTCTCATCGGGGTTGCGCTGTGGGGGCTTCACATGGGCCTTTCGCAAGGCCTTCTCGCGGCGCTCGTCGCGGATACCGCACCGACCACCATGCGCGGGACAGCCTTCGGCCTGTTCAATCTCGCATCGGGAGTGGCGATGCTTGCGGCCAGCGCGCTCGCAGGGCTTCTCTGGAGCCTGTACGGCCCGCACTACACTTTTATTGCCGGCGCGCTATTCGCGACCCTGTCGCTCGCCGGACTGTTCCTGCTCAGGGGCCGCTCAGGTTGAGCCGTCAGGTCCCAGTGAGCATCGCGATGTCAAACCCTCCCGGTCCGCGCTGAACCGTCCAGCTTTCCAGGACTTCCTCCAGGCGCAGGGGCCGGTAGAGATGCGGAAACAGGGCGCCCTGGCGCGACGGCTCCCAGCGAAGCCCGTCGCCGAGCGGCGCGGCCGCCACGCGAAGGATCACGACTTCGGTCTCGTTGCCGAAGTGCCTTGAAAGTGTCCCCGAGACCTGTAGTGCCGTCGAGAAGTGGATGAAGCCATCGCGCAGGTCATCCGCCGAGCCCTCGAATTGCCGTGCGGCTTCAAAGGCCCGCCATTCCGCAGGACGCAGGATCTTGAAGATTGACGCCGCCTGCGTCACCGGACGCACCGCTAGTCCAGAAGGGCCTGCTCGATGTCCGAGATGATGTCGCTGACATCCTCGATGCCAACCGAGATACGCACGACATCAGGCCCGGCGCCCGCTGCCACCTTTT
>CAZYFM010000040.1:0-24434 GCA_964646885.1 uncultured Flavobacteriaceae bacterium | reverse complement strand
CGCAAGGGCGAGATGACGGACATGCGCCCGTCGGGCGGCGGCAAGACGCGCCTGACGTTCCTTGCGCCGTCGCGCGGGCTGATCGGCTATCACGGCCAGTTCCTGACTGACACGCGCGGCACCGGCATCATGAACCGCGTGTTCCACGAGTTTGGCCCGCATCGTGGCCCCATCGAAGGCCGTCGTCAGGGCGTGCTGATCGCGGACCGCGACGGCGAAGCCCAGACCTATGCGCTCTGGTACCTCGAAGAGCGCGGCTTCCTGTTCATCGAATCCGGCACGAAAGTGTACCAGGGCATGATCATCGGCGAGCACAGCCGCGACAACGACCTGGACGTGAACGCGCTCAAGGCCAAGCAGCTGACCAATTTCCGCGCTGCCGGCAAGGACGAGGCCGTAAGATTAACGCCGCCCAAGCTGCTCACGCTCGAACAGGCGATCGCCTATATCGGGGATGACGAGCTGGTGGAGGTTACCCCGAAGTCAATTCGCCTGCGCAAGCGCTGGCTCGACCCCAACGAGCGAAAAAAGCACGCCCGCGCAACCAGCGCAGAAAATTAGCGGCAGTTGTGCAACGCCTCGTGCCTAAATCGGCACGTTGTGCTCCCCGATATCCTCACATGCCTGTGAGGTGTGACCAATAAGGTGTTGCAATCCCTCGTCTTTCAAGGCACGGTGGTCGAACTGTTAACCTGCCAACTTTGGGTTGCAGACCTTGAGTTTTGACGTAAAGTTGGACAGTTTTGCGGAACAGTTGGGGGCCGCATAGCGTATTTTTTTGGGGGGGGGCTTCGTGAAGAACCCGGTCGATTTGCATATCGGCCAGCGGGTGCGTCATCGCCGCTGGTTATTGGGAATGACTCAACAGCAATTGGCACAGGCTGTCGGGATTCGCTTTCAGCAGATTCAAAAGTATGAAAGCGGAGCCAACAGGATTTCTGCGTCACGGCTTTGGGACCTGGCGCGTGCGCTGGACATGCCGGTTTCTTTCTTCTTCGAAGGCCTCGTGCCCGCGAAGGATGGAGAGGCTCTGGACATGGCTGGTGACGGCGTCATGCAGAACAAGGAAACGATGGACCTGATCCGCGCCTATTATGGCCTGGAAGAAGGACCGCGCCGTCGCCTTCTGGAGCTTGCAAAGGCTCTGAGCGGATCGATTTCCGAGCAGAAGGGTGAAGCTCGCGCAGAGCTCTGATCCCTGACTACTCAATCTTTGGATTGACATACAGCGCCGCGGTCCGCGATTAACGCACATGACCGCGGCGCTTTCCGTTTCAGAACTCAACAACCTCAGTTCGTTTGCGTGCGAACTCGCGGATGTCGCGGGCAAGGTTATCCTCCCCTACTTCCGCAATGGCGTTTCCATCGACAACAAGATGTCCTCGGGCGGGTTTGATCCCGTGACCGAAGCTGACCGACGCGCGGAAGAGGAAATCCGAAAGCTCATTCGCGCGCGCTATCCCGAGCACGGGATCATGGGCGAGGAGTATGGCTTCGAGGCCGGTACGTCCGGCCTGACCTGGGTGATCGATCCCATTGATGGCACGCGTGCGTTCATGTGCGGGATGGCGCAGTGGGGAACGCTGATTGCGCTCAATGATGGCGCGAAGCCCGTCATCGGCGTACTCGACCAACCCTATACGGGCGAGCGCTGGGTTGGTGCCGGCGGCGAAGCCCATTTTGTGCGCCAAACCGACAGCCGAAAGCGGCTGCGTTCCCGCCGCGGCATCTCATTGTCCCACGCCACGCTGTCGACGACCTCTCCCGTTGGCTATTTCGACGATGCCGAACAGCGGGCGTTCTGGGCCCTGTCGCGCGAGACGCGCCTGACCCGCTTTGGCGGTGACTGTTATGGTTACGGCCTGCTGGCCCTGGGGTGCATCGACGTGATCGTCGAGAGCAGCCTCAAGGCGTGGGATATCCAGGCCCTCATTCCCATCGTGGAAGGCGCCGGGGGCGTGGTTACCGACTGGCAGGGGCAGCCCTGCCCCGACGGCGGCCAGGTGGTCGCGTGCGGGGATCCTGACCTGCTGGCGCAGGTGCTTCAGGTCCTGGCCGGGGCGCGCTGAGCCCGGGCTGGCAATCCCAGGAACTGGTCAAAGCAGGCCCAGAAGGTGCGGCGAATATCCTGCCGCTCCATCAGGATCTCGTGTTCTGCCTTGAGCATCACGTACATGCCCCGCTTGATCCGTCGGACCAGCGTGAAGTCGGCGCCGGGCAGGACAATCTGGTCCTGAGCCGCCCCGATCAGGAGGAGCGGCGTCTCGATGCTGGCTGCGAACTCCTCGGAGGCCACGAGGTGCATCGAGCGAAAGGCGGCCTCGAGCCAGCCAAACGTCGGCGAACCCAGCGCCAGGCGACGATCGTGCCTTACGAAGGACATGCACCGCTCGAAGCGGGCCCGGTCGGACGTGACCGTGTTGCCCTCAAATTCCTGGGTGAAGGGATCCTGGCTGTTGCCGCCGATCACGTAGGCTTCCTTGCCTCCGGCGAACCGGAAACCCGTTGCCATGGCGCGGGCGAATCCCTGCGGGAAGGGCGCCGTCTTCACGGCGAGCATCGGCGCCGTCAGAACGGCGCGCTCGAATTCATGGGGGTAGTCGCGCAGGTATCTCAGCGTGATGTTGCCGCCCATCGAATGGGCCAGCGCGAAGTACGGCTTGGTGCCGTGTTCCTGCAGGACGCGCGAGACCACGCAGGCGATGTCGGCGTCGAATTCGGAGAAGTCGCCGACGTGTCCCTTCAGCGGGTCCGCGACCTGGCGCGACGAGAGCCCCTGCCCGCGCCAGTCAAACGTGACGACGGACAGGCCGCGCTGCAGCAGCTCCGTGATGACTTCGTAGTATTTTTCGATGAATTCGGTTCGTCC
Organism: uncultured Flavobacteriaceae bacterium; assembly: GCA_964646885.1. Taxonomy (GTDB): domain Bacteria; phylum Pseudomonadota; class Alphaproteobacteria; order Micropepsales; family Micropepsaceae; genus SZUA-430. The sequence continues at coordinate 21,565 of CAZYFM010000040.1, read as the reverse complement.
CTGCGCAAGCAGGACGGTACCGTGCGCTTCGGCATCCGGGAGTATCCAGCGCGCCGTGCGGAGCCTGATGCCGCCATCGAGTGTCAGCCACTCGACGACGGCGCCGGGAGGTGCCGGATGCCCCGGCAGCTCCACCAAATCAGGCGATGGCCCTCCAGGGGCCACGGGAAGCTTAGCCTCCGGCCGCCTTGGCCAGAACCGGGCCGAGCTTCATGGCGACGCTCATGTCGCCGGCAACCTTGAGCTTGCCCTGCATGAAGGCGGTCGTGCCATCGAGCTCGCGGGCAACCATCTTCTTGAAGTTGTCGAGCGAGACGGTGATCGTGCAGTCAGCCGGCTTGTTTTCGGTCGTGACGGTGTTCGGGGTCGACTTGCCGTCGATGTAGATGTTGCCCTGGCCCTCGAAGTCGAACTTCAGGGTGGAGTTCAGGCCGCTGTTGCCGCCAATGGCCTTGCCCATCTGCTCGGCAATATTCTTGATTTCGTCGCTCATCGCTTGATCCTTCGGTTGGAGCGTTTGGAACCGGGCGGACTCATAGTCCGGGACGCGCCCGGCGTCAAAGCAGAATGCTGGATTTTCCGGCTTTCCGTCGGGGAATTGGGGGTCAGGACCGCTGCCGGCGCAACTCCTCGCGCTTCTGCCTGAACTGCTCGTCCCGTTCGGCACGCCTGGACCTCAGTTCGTAGTACTGTTCGCGACTGATGCGGAAGTGGTGGATCGCATCCTCCCCTTTCCCGTCCGGTCGCGCGGTGGGCGCAACGTGCACGGGCTCGCGCGTAATCCGTCCCCGCACCCGTTCATTGCTGGCAAGGACGCTGAACCTCAGGGTCTCCATTCCATGCTCGTCGAACAGCAACGCATAGATGGGCCGACCGGTTTCCTCCATGCCACCGACCTCGCTTTCAAACTTGTCAGCCAGCAGCACGTTGACCAGGAACTCCTTCCTGTCCCAGTCGATGTACACGGCCCACAATCCCTGAAGCCTGCCCGTCGCCTTGCTGAAGACGCCGAGGGCGTGGGAATGGATGCGGTCATGGCTCGCGACGTACTTGCGTGCGTCCTCGATCGTCAGCCTGCCGACGGGCGCATTGAGACCTCCCGTGATCCGCGGGTCAGCCATCCACGCGCAAAGTGCTTCAAGATCATCGTGCACCTCGAGTTCGCGCACGAAGCAATGGGGTGTCTCGTAGCTGATGTTGATGGGAGAACGGTTCGTCGACATCGTACAATCACCTGCAACGGGAATCGGATTGCGCGACTATGAGCCTGTTGTGATCGCTGAAAAAGATGGCCAATCTCTACCCGCGCCCCTTGTGCACATGAAGCAAGCAACAGGACGGTCCCATGACACTGCTCAACCTCGAATCAGAGCATTTCACGCTGCGGTCGTTCACCGCTGACGATGCGCGCCTTGATTGGGGAAACTGGCTCGCCGACGCGGCCACGGCGGCTGCCGTCAATGCGCTGCCCCGCCTGCTTTCGCGTGAGGAACGCGAGACGTACATCGCAAACATGGACAACCGCTCGTCGTTTCTCCTCGGCGTCTTCGAGAAATCATCCGGGACCCTCGTGGGGATCTGGACGATCTATGTCGACTGGACACACAAGGAGTACCTGCTCAGCGTCATGGTCTCGCCGCAGTATGGACGAAACCAGGGCGCGCTCACGGAAACGCGCGAGCCCATCTATCGGCATTTCTTCAACGTGCTGGGCCTGGAGGCCGCGCGCATCAGCGTGATGGCCGGCAATACCTATGTGCTCGAGCGGCTGAAGCGGCAACCCTGGACGCTTGAGCACCGCAGCCATACGCGCGCCGCGGGCACGCAGGAAGCGCTTGCCGAAGTCTGCCACTTCCGCATGACGAAATCCGCCTGGCAGGACTTCCATCGCGCCAAAGGCCCCTGAACGCAAACGGCGCGCCCCACAGGGACGCGCCGCCCGGTCCGGATGAAAGGTCCGGCTAGTTGATGTTCACGGTCAGGTTGGCGGAGACCGCATGGTTCTCGTTGTCGAATGGAACCGCAATGCTGTTCTTGCCGATGAACAGCGGATCAAAGCCCGGCCCCCGGAAGTAGCGGTAGCCGATTCCGACGTCCACACCGGGGGACACCTCGTAGTTCACGCCGGCGCCCAGCGTCCAGGCGAAGCCCGACTCCGTCTCCTCGTATGTCGTGGATTCATTGAAGCCGAACCCGATCGTGTTGGTCGACTCGGTCACGGCCACTTCGATCCTGCCGCGGGCCCAACCGGCGCCGCCGCCGACGTAAGGCCGCGCCTTCGAGCCGATGTCGAACTCGTACCAGACGTTGGCCATGATCGCGAATGTCGACGTGTTCGCACCCAGCAGGCCTTCGGCAAATCCGGAGTCCGTTTCCGTGCTGACCGACCACCAGCCGTCAATGTCGTTGCGGCGGAAGGAGACTTCCAGTTCGGTGCGCAGGCCCTGCGCCCAGCGGTCGAGATGAGCGCCGATCGCGCCGCCGACCACGAAACCCGTGTCCGCGTTCTCGGAGTAAGCCGTCGTGGCGTCGCCGCCGAAAAAGCTTCCCCGCACGGTCTGCGAGGAATCAGACTGGAAATTGAGGCCGCCGAAGACGCTCACGTAGAGGTCCCTGGCGTTCGCGGGTGAATACATGGACACAAGCGCGACCGCGGTCGTCGCCATGAAAACTGCTCTCTTGCGCATTTGACGCTCCTGACACGTGTTCGCTGTTCCAAGCTGCGCGCTTGGGTCTTCGTCAGGTCAGGCACCCCGCGGCCGGCCCCATCTGTCGAGGGCTTCGGCCATAATCCGCGCTTCGTGCGCATTCATTCAACGTACTGAGCACGATAGGCCTTAAGCGGACGTTATGAACAGGTCCGTGCACGACATTCGACACCTATGGTGCAGGGAAAGCACGTTTGCGGTCCGTGATGTCCAAAAATGAAAACGGGCCCCTTTCGGAGCCCGTTTCACAATCTGCAATCGACCAGGATTTACTGGATGTCGATCTTCAGCTCGACCTGGACGGCGTGGCTCTCGTTCTCGAGGTTGCCTTCATAGTCGCCGCCCCAGAAATCGTGGAAGTCCGGACCGCGGAAGTAGCGGTAGCCGATGCCAACATCCACGCCCGGCGACACTTCATAACGTCCGCCAAGGCCCAACTGCCAGGCAAAGCCGGATTCAGTGATGTCGCTGGTATAGGTTTCGGTGTCGCTGCCGTCCGACGTCAAAGCCACCATGTCACCATGCATACGGCCCCAACCAATGCCGCCGCCGACGTAAGGACGCATCTTGCTGCCGATGTCGAACTCGTACCAGGCATTTGCCAGGATGGCGAAGGTCGACATGTTGCCGTCGATTGCGCCGTCGCTGTCAGTTGAGAACCAGTTTCCGCCAAGATCATTGCGACGATAGGAAACTTCCATCTCCACGCGCAGGCCCTGGGCCCAACGGTCAAGCGACGTTCCAACCGTGCCGCCGAGAACGAAGCCCGTGTCGGCATCTGACGCCCACGCGCTGCTGCCGTCCGTGTCGGAATAGACCGGTCCTGAATCATCGGCCAGCATGTTCAAGCCGCCGAAGACGCTTACGTACAAGTCGCCGGCGTTTGCCGACGGTGCAGCCGCGACCAGCGCACAGGCTGTCGTTGCTGCGAGAAATGCCTTGAGTTTCATTTGAATTCTCCTGATTTGCCTAGGCGCTTGCAGCGTCAACGCGGTTCGGAAAGTTGGTGAACGCCCCTGCTCCCGAACTGCGTCAACGCTGGACCAGCTGCGTTAGTCGATCTCGTTGCGCGGACGCGTGATGATGTCTTGAATGGTCATGCCGGCGCCGTCACGGTCAGCCTTCATGAGGTCGTTGCCGCCAAAGTAGAAGCGGACGCCCACATTGACGGTGTGCGTGTCGACTTCCCAATACGTGCCGCCATTGTTCGACGTCTCGGTGCTCTGTCCGCGATATTCGAGATACGTGGACACCGGAACAGACTTGCCGAAGAGGTATTCAGCTCCCAGCACCCAGTTCCAATGCGTGACGTCATCCGGATCATCGGTCCCCGACGTGGCGCCATCCATGTAGCCGACAGAGCCCGACAGCTTCAGCTTGCTGCTGGCGTAGTAGTCAGCGCCGAGGTCGATGAAGCCTGCGTCCTGGATCAGAGAGCCGTTGTCATCCGAGTCGAGATAGCCCACCTGACCGCGAAGGGTCCAGGCGTTGCAGAAGTACTGGCCTTCGAGACCGGCAGCGAAGACGACGTGACTTTCGTCCTCCGAGCTTCCGTCGTTGGCGCGGCCCAGCGAGGCGAACACGCCGAGGGCGCCTTCCTTGTCACGATAGTTCAGGTGAACACCGAGACCCGAACCACCGTAGTAGTTCTCATCGCCGTCGCCTTCGTTGTCCATGGAAGCTGCGCTGAACACGTCCAGCTGCAGGTTGACCACGTCATTGTACGGAATGTTGACGGATGCCGAACCGTTGATGGCCGAGAAGTTGTTGTCGAAGCTTCCTTCGCCGCCGTCGTCGTACTCGTCCCAGGTATAGCCTGCGCCCAGGTTGATCTTGCCTACGTAGTCTCCCGCCGATGCTGGTGCCGCAAGAGCTGCGACCGCTACCAGCGCACTCGTCGTCAGTGCAATAGCTCGTACTTTCATTAGTCCCTCCTGATGTCGCCGTAGCGTGGTCGCCCACACTTAACGTCTGCCTCAGGAAGACACCCCATGGTTAATCACACGTTAATCGCATGATTGTTCTTTTTTAACTGCGCGAAAATATAGGGAAATCCTGTGCCTGCTTCACCACAGAATGCAGGCTGCGCTGTTGTTCTGCGGATGGCCGTGACTCTGAGGTCACAGCCATCGCGATTACAAATCACTGTGTCCCGTTATTTGCAGGCACAGATTCGCGCGTCAGAGCGGAACGCGGCATCCATTAGCAACCAGCGCGTCCTGTAATGGCTGCAGAAGATCACCGTAGTTCTTCCAGCGCCCCGCGGAGCGCTTGTAGACAGGCTGGCGCACCTGCCAGACGCTGGCGGTCAGCACCGTGCGCTGCACATCCTGCGGACGGAGGCACGCGTCGTCCCACGGCAGGCCCACGTGGTCGATCAGCTTCCGGGTCATTTCCTCCTGGTTCTCGACCAGGTCCTCGTAGTCGATCTCGAGCATGCGGCCGGGGAGCACTTCCCTCCAGTGCTCCATCAGCTTGAGATAGTGCGCGTAGTGGTGCCCGAGGTCGGCGAGATTGCGGGCATAGGTGTGCGCATCATTGAAGTTCTGCTGCCAGATCGACAGGCAGGTATCCATCGGGTTCCGGCGGATGTGGATGATGCGCGCCTTCGGGAACAAGGTCGCAATGAAGCCGACGGCCTGGAAATTGTGGGGCATCTTGTCGGTGACACGTATGGCCGAGGCATTGCGTGCCTTCTGGTCGATCGCATCGAGATAGCGCTGGGCAAGTATCTCCACGCCCACCCAGGACAGCGCGCGGGCGTTCTTCTGCACGCCTTCGTCCTTGAACACGAGGGATGACATCTCGCGCTCGCAACGCTTGATCGTTTCGAGTTCTCCGGCCGGAAATGCCTGCGGGTGAGCGCCGATGATCGTTTCGGTCAGTGTGGTGCCCGAACGCGGCATGCCCACGATGAACACGGGACGCTCGCTGTCGCTTCCCTGCCCCCTGTGCTCGTCAAAGAACTTCTTCGTGTATGTGCGGCGCAATTCGGCATAGTTCGCCTCGAGCAGCTTGGCGTCGTACCTGCCGCCGGCCGCCATGTTGGCCTGATTGTAATACTTGTACGCGTCGGCATAGCGACCGACGTCATCGCACATCTTGGCCGCGGCGAAGTAGAGTCCGCGCAATTCCTTCGATGCGGTTCCCTTTGCCTGGATCAGGCGTTCCACTTCCGCGATCTCGGGGTCTTCCTTGCGGAACTTGCGGGCATTGGAAAGGCTGACATAGCCGCTGGAAGACTCCGGCGCTGCTGCAATGAGTTCGCGGGCGGCCTTTTCGGCTTCCGATGTCTGTCCGAGCCCCATGTAGGCACGGGCAAGTCCCGACTTGGCACCGTGCGCATCGGGCTTCATTTCCAGGAGACGCTGGAAGCACTTGAGCGCGCGTGCGCCCTGTCCTGCCAGGTTCAGCGTGCGCCCAAGATTGAGCCATGAATCGTGCATCGCCGGATTGATGGCCAGCGCGCGCTCCAAGTAGGTGATCGCGTCCTCGAACCGACGAACCAGCGACAGGGCGTTGCCGTAGTTATTGAGAATGGCCGGATCCTTCGGACGCGCCTGCACGGCGCGCTCGAGCAGTTCAAATGCGGCTTCGTGGTTGCCGGCATCCATGGCCAGCACGCCCAGCAGGTTCAGTGCGTCCGGCTGGTTCGGCACCTTCGACAGCACGGAACGGTAGATCTTCTCGGCTTCCTCGCCGCGCCCCGCCTTGTGATGTTCGATGCCCTGCTCAAGCTGCTTCTGCAAGTCAAACGGGTTCACCGGATAATTCCAGGGGCCGGTCCCCTTGCCCTGCATGGGCGTTCCAAGGCCGGGCAGACGGGGTTTCGGGGTGCTCGGGGACTGTGACATCGGGATACTCGTTCCTGCGAATGTTTACGGAAAATCAGGAGAATCGCTTCGCAGGGACGTTAACACATCCGGTCCGGGGGCCTTGACGCCCCAAGGCCCAATCCCCATCTCCCGTGATGCCTGAGAGGGCGCCTTCAAGGGCCCTCGTGACAGGCAAATGGAACGGAAATCCTGCCATTCCGGAGGATTTCTTCAATCATCGCTTGAAAGGATGAAACACCATGCGCGGATTTGATTTCTCTCCCCTCTATCGCTCGACCGTCGGTTTTGACCGTCTCGCAAACCTGCTTGAGACCGTCGCCCAGGTTGATTCGGCCGCCAACAGCTACCCGCCCTACAATATCGAGCAGCTCGGCGAGAACGACTACCGGATCACGATGGCCGTTGCCGGCTTTGCGGAGAGCGACCTGTCGATCGAAGTGAAGGAAGGCGTCCTGTCGGTATCCGGCAAGCGCAACACCGAAGAGCCGAAGTCGAACTTCCTTTATCAGGGAATTGCCGGTCGCAGCTTTGAACGCCGCTTCCAGCTGGCGGACCACATGGAGGTTCGTGGCGCGAAGCTTGAACACGGACTGCTTCACATCGAAGTTGTCCGCGTCATCCCGGAGGAGAAGCGGGCGCGCAAGATCTCCATCGCCTCGACCGCATCGGCCCAGCCGAAGATCGTGGATGGAGACACCAGCGAGCCGACGCGGCTGAACTAAACTCCTGACTGCCCCGCGTGGCGCCGGAACCCCCTTCCGGCGCCACAGCCTTTTCTAGAGATCCAGCACGACTTCGGTGACGCCCGGCTCGGGCGACGCCTGTCGTCGGAATCCCAGTTCCTCAGCCATCGTCAGCATGGGCGCATTCTCGGTCAGCACATCGCCGTAGACCTGACGGACGCCTTGAGAGCGCGCATAGGCGATGATTTCCTGCATCATGCGAAAGCCGAGGCCCGTGCCGTGGTGATCGCGCCGCACGATGATTGCGTACTCCCCACGTGTCCGGTCCGGATCGAGCGCCAGGCGCACCACGCCGACACCTTCGGCGGGCGTTGTTGCCTCGTTGATGACCACGAAGGCCATCTCCCGGTCGTAGTCGATCTGCGTCAGCCGCTTGGCCAGGCTGTCGGGCAAATGATGCAGCGCCTGGAAGAAGCGCATGCGAATGTCTTCAGGATTGCTTTCGGCAATGGACGCCTGCAATGCGGGGGCGTCATCCGGCCGAATGGGGCGCATGAGATAAGGACGCCCCTCCCGGTCCGAGATCTGACGTACCAGCTCGGCCGGCCATGGCCTGATGGCGAAGCGGGCCGTGCCCGGCCTTGGCTCGGGCGCGATGCGGATGCGTGCGTCGAGCGCCAGCACGCCCTGTTCATTTGCCCAGAGCGGGTTGATGTCGAGTTCCTTGATTTCGGGGATGTCCACCGCCAAGGCCTGGATTGCAAGGATCGCCTTGGTGATCGCCTCGCGGTTCGCCGGCGGGCGGTCACGGTAGCCCTGAAGCAGCCTCGACACGCGCGTCCTGCCGATCAGGTCGCGCACGAGAGCCGCGTTCAGCGGCGGCAAGGCCAGGGCCTGGTCCCTGATCACCTCGACCGCGACGCCGCCCTGCCCGAACATGAGCACGGGTCCGAACATGGGATCCTCGGACAGGCCCACAATGAGTTCATGCGCGCCGGGACGTGCCGCCATCGGCTGGACGATGAAACCATCGATGCGCGCATCGGGCTGTGCGTCCGCGAGGCGAAGGAGCATGGTTGCCGCTGCGCGGGACACGGCCGGACCATCCTTCAGGTTCAGAACGACTGCTCCCACATCCGACTTGTGCACCACATCGGGTGACAGGATCTTCAGCGCGACGGGGAATCCGAGGCCTGAAGCCACCTTCTGCGCCTCGTCAGGTGTTGATGCCATCCGCATTTCGACAACGGGAATGCCGTAAGCCTTCAGAACGGTGTTGGCATCGAGCGCCGACAGCCACTCGCGGCCTGCAGAGAGGGCATTCGCCACGATCTGGCGCACCGTCTCCTTGCCCCTTGGCTCATCGCCTTCGCCCGCCTCGGGGACCTGCATCAGCAGTTCCTGCAGTTTCCTTCGGCGAACCTGATGCATGAACGCGGTCACGGCACTTTCCGGCGTGGTGAACACAGGCAGGCCTGCTGCGTCGAGCGCACTCTTTGCTTCACTGACGGACTGGTCTCCGAGCCACGCGGTGAAGACGGGCTTGCGTGATCCCTGCTCCCGCCCGGCTGCAACGGCAGCGCCGACGGCGCGGGCGGCCTCAAGCGAACTCGCGACGGCGACGGGGCAATTCAGGACAAGCAGCGCATCCGCTTCCGGATCCGCCAGCAGGGCTTCCGTGGAAGCGGCGTAGCGGGCGGCATCGGCGTCGCCGATGATGTCGACCGGATTGGCATGGCTCCAGTGACGTGGCAGCACTTCCCCGAGCCTCGCAACCGTTTCGGGCGACAGGCTTGCAAGCACGCCACCTTCGTCCATCAGGTGATCCGTCGCCAGAACGCCTGCCCCTCCCCCGTTCGTGAGGATGGCCAGGCGATCGCCTACAGGTTCCTGGCGGCTCGACAGGGCCTCGAGGGCGCCAAACAGGTCCTCGAACGACTTCACTCTCAGCAAGCCTGCACGCCTGAAGGCCGCATCGGCGACGGCATCGGATCCCGCGAGCGCGCCGGTGTGCGAACGGGCTGCTGCCGCGCCGGCGCCGTGGCGCCCGGACTTGACGACGATCACGGGTTTCAGCCGGGCGCAGCGCCTGGCCGCCGACATGAACTTGCGCGCCTGCGTGACGCTTTCCATGTAGAGCAGCACGGCACTGGTCGATGAATCGGCGGCGAGGTAATCCAGCATGTCCCCGAAGTCCACGTCGGCCATGCCTCCCAGCGATGCGAGCATGGAGAACCCGATGTTCCGGGTGCTTGCCCAATCGAGGACTGACGTCAGCATCGCACCCGACTGTGTAACGAATGCCGTGCTGCCCGGGAGCGCCATCCTGTGCGCGAAGCTCGCGTTGAGACCGGTGCCGGGTGCCAGCAGGCCGATGCAGTTCGGCCCCATGATGCGAAGGGCGTGCGGCCTCGATGCCTCAAGCATGCGCGCCTGCAGCGCGACCCCATCATCGCCACGCTCCGCAAAGCCCGCCGTGATCACGACGGCGGCCTTCGTGCCGCGCGATCCCAGCTCATGGATGAGTTCGGGAATGCCTTCCGCCGGCGTCGCGATGATGGCGAGCTCCGGAACCGCTTCAAGCGCTGACACACCGGCAGACACCGTCCGCCCTTGCACTTCGCCACCATTCTGGTTCACGAGGAAAACCTGTCCCCGGTATCCACCGGACAGCAGGTTGCGTGTGACCACGGCGCCGACGGCATGCTCGCGACGGCTGGCGCCGATCACGGCCACCGACGACGGCGAAAAGAATGAGGCAAGGTTCCTGACAGTCATCCGGTTAGTCTCCCGGGCCTTTTTCGCCCCGTCGCGTGCTGGAGGAGCCGCCAACTGTTAACCCCGGTCAACAAGCGTGGCGGCATTCGGAACAGCTTCCTAACTCAAATCAGAAGCGTATGCAGACCAACAAAGCGGGCTGCGGCGCAGTACCCCAAACTCTTTTGGATCGCATCCGTTCAAGGCCTGCACGTTCGTTGGCCCTGATTCCACCGCTGCGGCCTGCTCTTTGGTGCCGGTCCCGGAGGTGCGTGCTCCCTTGCCGGTGTCGAAACGAGGTGGAGCGCCGTCACCCATCCCGTCGGGATGAAGCGCCAGACGGTAAAAACACCAATCAGAAGTAACTGATCGTCGCCTGATGAGTGGTACACGGATAATCCACAGAGGTCGCGCCGCGTAAGTCGCGCGGCCTCTTGAATTATTTTGGGCCGCTGTTGAAAAAGTGATTCTCAAACGAGTGGCAGTGTTGTAATGTCTCGTTAGTGCTTATTCGTCGTTGTGGGGATGGCGAGTTTGCATCCGGGGGGGCAGTTTCGTAACGCTGTTCGGGGCAGCTCCAGTATGATGAATTGGCCGCGTAACAATAACCGACGTCCTGCCTTGGTGCGAAGACAGGCGTCATTTGACCCTTCCGCTACCATCGAAGAGTTGCGAGATTACGTAAAGCAATTCTGGGTTGGTTTCGGACCGCAGATCAAAGGGGTCGAAGCCCAACCCGTCCTCATTAGCGCCATTCGTGGCGAATGGGTCATGCCTGAGTCCGCTGCGGGCGGGCGCCGGGTCATCCTCTATTTCCATGGCGGCGGCTTCATTGCCGGATCGCCGGAGTCTCACCGACCACTGGTTGCACGCCTCGCCCACGCGGCGAGTGCCCGTGCCCTGGTTCCTCAGTACCGGCTTGCGCCAGAGTTCCCGTATCCGGCCGCCCTTCGGGACGCTGCGGATGCATATCGCTGGCTGCTGACCCAGGGCGTCACGCCGAACAACATCATTTTTGCCGGAGACGGATCGGGCGGCGGGCTCGCTCTGTCGACCCTGCTCGCCCTGCGTAATGCAGGCCTGCCCCTGCCCGCGGCAGCCGTCTGCTTCTCGCCGTGGGCCGACATGACCATGTCGAGCTGGTCCATGCTCAAGAACAAGGGCAATGACGACACGATGAGCTGGGAGTTGCTGGCCACGTGCGCCCGCCACTATCTCAAGGGAGCGTCCCCGGCTGACCCGTTTGCCTCGCCGCTCTATGGCGATTTCCGCGGTCTTCCGCCGCTCATGATCCACGCCGGCAGCCTTGAAGTGCTCAAGGACGACGCCAGCCGGATCGGCGAGCGCGCTGCCGCTGCAAACGTCAATGTGAACGTGGAAGTCTATGAAAACATGCCCCACCTGTTCCAGGGCATGCCGGACCTCTCGGAATCCAAGGTGTCGATCACCCGCGCCGCAGCCTTCATCAAGGCCCGCACGCCCGAAGTGATGATGCGCCGGGCTGCCCAGTAGCGCCCTGCCGACAAGCATCCAGAATGCAAACGGCCCCGAAATCGGGGCCGTTTTCTTATCCTGATCGCGAAACCGGCCGATGATCCGGCCGGTCGCGCACGAGAGTTCTATTTGCGACGGGCCTTCGTGGCCTTGGCTGCCGCGGGCTTCGGACCGGGACGCTGGCGCGCCAGGGTGCGGCCCAGCTTCTTTTCCAGCGACTTGACGAAGACGGGCGAGCCGAAGGGGCGACCCGTGTGTTCGCTGGCCGCGATTGCCTTGAGCTCTGCCGGCGTGAATGGCGTCGCGAGAGCCGTTTTCCAGTCCTTGGCCTCGTCGAGCACAGGCTTCACGTCGACCACGCCGTCGGACTTGCCCTTGAGGTGAGCGCCAGCGCTCGACCAGCGCCAATCCTTCGCCTTGATGGCCGGCTTGCCGCGCGCCGGTGCCGTTTCGACATAGCGCGTGCAGAGGGCGAGTGAGTCCTTGTCCATAGGGAACGAGGCGAAACGGCCACGGAACAGGCCACCCTCGCGGGACCGACGCAGGTTCACGGCGCGCGTGAAGCGACGATGCGCTTCCCCGAGTGCCTGCCGCAGCGCGTTGGCCGAATTCGGAACCAGGATCAGCTGTACCTGCTTCGGCAGCAGGCAGTACGCAAGGATCTTGACCTTCGCGTTCTCGCAGCCTTCAGCCACGAGCGCGAGATAATCCTTGTAGTCCTGATCGGTGGCGAAAATGCGCTGGCCAGGGTTTCCCCTCTGCAGCACGTGATGTGGCGCGCCAGGCACCACTGCTCTTGCTAATCTTGCCATGGTGGGATCAAACCTATTCCTGAATCCCGCCGCCGTCAATCGATCTATGTCCCCGCAATATGCGGATGCGTGCCCCGACCTTCCACATCGTGTGTCTGATGGGGTGCGACAGACAAAAGCTGCGACGGGCAAAAGATGCGACAGGTCATTGGTGACATAATGTTCAGGAAAAAACGGGGTCAGGTTATGTGGAAAACACTTCAGTCCGGCGCTCTCTCCCTGGTGCTCGTACTCTCGATTGCCGCCTGCATCAGCACTCCTCCAGAAGTTGCAGCGGCGGACAGCGCGCGGACGAATGCCACGAAGATCACGTTTGTCCTGACCAGCGACGTCTACAAGATGAGCGCGGAAGACGGGCGCGGCGGGCTTGCCCGCATTGCCGCCATTCTCAAACGCGAGAAGGCTTCTCATCCGCATGTGCTTACCGTTCACGCCGGTGACACGCTCTCGCCTTCCCTGATGTCGGGCTTCGACAAGGGGGCGCATATCGTCGAGCTATTCAACATGGCGCCCCTCGACATCTTCGTACCTGGAAACCACGAGTTCGACTTTGGCCCGGATGTCTTCAAGGCCCGCATGGGCGAGTTCAAGTCCCGCATCCTTGCTGCCAACCTGCGCTCGCCGCAGGGGGCGCCTCTGCCTGGCATCGGTGCTTCCGAGCTCATCACCTATGGTGACGTGAAAATCGGCGTGGTTGGGCTCACGGACGAGAACTCCGTCAGTTCCTCAAAGCCGGGTACGCTGCGGTTTGAGGAAAGCCTCAGGGCCGGCGAGCGCGAAGCGGCGGCATTGCGCAAGCAGGGTGCCGACCTCATCGTTGTCATCGCGCATGCGGGTCGTGACCGCGACGAAGCGCTGTTCACGGCCGGCTTTGCCGACATCATCCTTTCGGGTCATGACCACGACCTCTACATGCGCTTCAACGAGAAGGCCGCCATTGCCGAAGCCGGCGAAGACGGCATGGCTGTCGTGGCCGTCGACGTCAGCGTCACTGTCGGGCAGGACCGCAGCGGCAAGCGCCAGGTCCGCTGGTGGCCCCGTTTCAGGTTCATCGACACGGCCGACGTGGAACCCGATGCTGACGTCGCGCGGCGCGTCGAAGCCTTCGAAGCCAAGCTGAGCCGCGATCTCGATGTTCCGGCGGGCACCACGCTGACCGAGCTGGACAGCCGCAACGCCGCGGTGCGCGGCGGAGAGGCGGCCATCGGCAATCTCTTTACCGACGCGATCCGTCAGGCAACGGGAGCCGACATTGCGCTGCTGAATGGTGGCGGGTTCCGTGGCGGGCGTGTCTATCCGGCGGGCAGCACGCTCACGCGCAAGGACATCCTTGGAGAGCTGCCCTTCCTGAACAAGGCCTACGTGCTCGAGATCACGGGCCGTGACCTGCTGCGCGCAATCGAAGAGGGGTTTGCCGGGGCCGAGAACGAGGTCGGTCGCTTCCCGCAGGTGTCAGGCCTGAAGATCCGTGCCGACGTCACGCGACCGGAGGGAAAGCGTGTCGTGTCCGTGCTCGCCAATGGCAAGCCTGTCCTGGCCCGGAAGACCTACCGGCTCGTGACCAACGACTATCTGGCGAAGGGCGGTGACGGCTATCGCTCGCTGGCGAAGGCGCGCGTGCTTGTCGGTGAAGAGGATGCGTCGCTCGTGACGTCGATCGTCATTGCGCACCTTGAAGCACTCAAGTCGGTGTCACCGAAGCTTGAGGGCCGCATTGTCGTCGCGCGATCGCGAGCGCCGCAGTAGGCCCAACACGTCAGAGCGATTTCCGAACGGCATCGAGGAAGGCCTCGATGTCTTCGCCCGTGGTCGCAAAGGAGCAGACCAGCCTGATCAGCGGCCGCGGCTCATGTGCCGGCGACCAGACATAGAACCGTGCGCCTTTCTGCTCGATGCGCTGGCGCGTGGCGTGATCCGGCAAGGTGAAGAACACTTCGTTCGCCTGCACGGGCAAGGCCACCGATACGCCCTGCATGGCCTTCAGGCCTGCTTCGAGGCGGCGCGCCATGCTGTTGGCATTCGTCGCCAGCTTCAGCCACAGGCCGTTGTCCAGCATGGCTTCGAGCTGTGCGGACACGAAGCGCATCTTCGAGGTCAGGTGACCTGCACGCTTGCGCCGGTACTCGAAATCGGCAACCCGTGCCGGGTCGAAGAAGATCACCGCTTCGGCCGCAAGGGCGCCGTTCTTCGTCGCGCCGAATGACAGGACGTCGACGCCAGACTTCCACGTCAGGTCCGCCGGCGAAACACCCGCTCCCACAACGGCGTTTGCGAAGCGGGCGCCGTCCATGTGAAGGGACATGCGCTCACGCCTGGCGATTGCACTGATCGCGGCGACTTCAGCGGGTGCGTAGACCGTGCCGAGTTCCGTGGCCTGGGTCAGCGAGATGGCGGCAGGCTGCACATGATGGACGAAGCCGCGCTGGAAGTGTCCGAGCGCCTTCTCCACGCCCTCTGGGGACATCTTGCCCGCATCGCCGGCGACGGGAACGAGCTTGGCGCCCGAGTAGAATTCCGGTGCGCCGCACTCATCGACGTGGATGTGCGCGCCCTCGTGGCACAGCACGGCGCCCCAGTTCGGACAGAGCGTGGCAAGGGACAAGGCATTCGCCGCCGTTCCCGTGAGTACCGGGTGGACAGCGACGTCACGACCGAAGAGGTCGCTGAATTTCTGCTTGAGCCGCCTGGAGATCGCGTCGGCGCCGTAGCTTGAATCGGTGCCTGTATTTGCCCTGACGACCGCTTCCATGACTTCGGGCGCGGCGCCGGCTGTGTTGTCACTCAGGAAATTCATAAGGATGCCCCACAATGCGAGGCATCCTCATCCGTCAAAATCGAGCCAGATGCAATTAGTGGGATTCGACCTGCTTGCTGCTGGACGGCTTGAAGATCAGCCAGAGCAGACCGAACACCAGGATGAACGGGGCCAGCGCGAAGGCCAGCTGGATCACCAGGCCAAGCACCGTGGCCACGAGACCGATGGCGAGACCGACGCCTGCCGCGGCGAGACCCACAACGATGGCCAGCAGGATCACCGGCAAAATCAGCATCCACACGAGAATGGCAATCAAACCGCCCAAAAGTTCGCCCATGCTTTCCTCCAAAAGCCACGTTCTGTGGCTATTGTGAAGTAGATAATACTAAGTTGCCGGTAGTGCAAGCAAAAAAAAGGCGGGTTTCGAGACCCGCCTCCTGACGCACGTGGATGGCCTGCGCCTACTGCTCCACCATCTCGACGCGGCGGTTCCTGGCGCGCCCCTCTTCCGTCCGGTTCGTCGTGACCGGCGCGAGCGACGCGAGCCCCTTGGCTGTCATGCGCTTGGCATCGATGCCGTGCCGGGCTGCAAGCGCCTTGACGACGGCCTCCGCGCGGCGCTGGGAGAGCCCCGTGTTGTAGTCGAGCTTTCCCTGGCTGTCGGTGTGGCCCACGATATAGACCTTGAGCTTGGGCTCGGCCTTGAGCGCCTTGGCCATCTCGACCAGCTGCGGCTCGGACTCCGGCTTGATGTCTGCCTTGTCGAAGTCGAACAGGATTCCATAGAAGACCGCGCGGCCATCCTTCGAGATGTCGCTTGTGATCTCCTCGGCCTTGAGCGTGACCATCTTCGTTTCCATCGCGGCGGCGTCCACGACCTGCACGAGGACACCCACGCGATCGTTCAGCACCTCGCTGTAGGAACCGAATCCGCCTCCGCGGTGAACGCCCGCGTAGATCGACACGTAGTTGTCGGCGCCGGCAACCGTCTTCTTCATCAGGCTGTAGCGCAGGTCCACCACCTGGTCGAAGGCGGCCTGGATGAGGTGGCCGCGAATGTCCGAGTATCCCTGCGCCATCGGCTGCGAGGGCTTGTTGTCCCAGCGATAGATCAGATGGAAAAACGAGGGGCCGCAAGCCTCTCCCGTGCACTCGAAGACAGGCTGGTAGCCCTTCTTCACGACCTCATCGCGATAGTTCCTGAAGACCTCGAGCGACGAGCGACCAACGGGTGAGACATAGACCGTGCGCGTGACCTTGCCCTGGGCGGTCACCGTGCGGGTGAACTTCTTCTTGTTGTCGTAGTACTGCCCCTCGGCCGGGCCCGACGGAAGGGTGAGCTCATCGAACGCCTTCACGGTCTGCCCGAGGATGAAGGAGCCTTCGTACCTTCCGGTGGAGGGATGGTCGGCCGACTTCGGAGCGTCCTTTTCGGCTTCAGCCACGTAGCGCGGGTCCGGCGCGGCCTGGGCAACTGCTGCAAAGGCCACCAGGGCCAACGTGATCAACCGCAAGTTCAATCGCATTGCTTCCTCTCTCGTGCGTTCGTTCGCGTGGATTATTGTGGCAAAGGAATCACGACAAGATATGCTTGTCACACAGGCTCTGAAAACCGGTGAGAAAGCCCCGGTTCTTCAGGTATTTGTGACACGAACCGCAGGTGATTCGTGATGGGTAAGGCGTTCGCCGTGGCTGAAGGCCAGGGCGCTGAAATGTTCCAGACTGCCATTGTGCCGGCCGACGCGGCCCCCGCGACCCGCCCGGCCGAACGGCGGGAAACCAAGACACTCGATCTCAGCATTGTCATTCCGACGCTGAACGCGTCGGCCACGCTCGCCGAAACCGTGCACGCGCTGCAGGAAATCACGGAAGTCCTCAGCGTCGAGATCATCGTCGTCGATGGCGGATCATCCGACGATACAGTCAGCCGCGCACAGAGCCTCGGACTGAAAACCATCACGTCTTCCCGCGGGCGAGGCACGCAGCTGTCGGCGGGCGCAAAGGAAGCGCGCGGGCGATGGCTCCTCTTCCTGCATGCGGACACGACGCTTGAGCCGTTCTGGTCCACGACAGTGACATCGTTCATCCGCAACAAGTCGAACCAGCTCAAGGCCGCCCATTTCACGCTGGCGCTTGACGATGCATCGAATGCTGCGCGCCGGGTCGAGGTTCTTGCGAACTGGCGTGCGCGCCGGCTCGGGCTGCCGTATGGCGACCAGGGCTTGCTGATCTCGCGCCCGCATTACAATGCGCTGGTTGGCTATCTCGACATTCCGATCATGGAAGACGTCGACATGGTGAGGCGCATCGGACGCCAGAACCTGGTCGAACTGCCGGCGACGGCGACGACCTCGGCAGCGCGCTACCGGCGCGACGGGTACTGGCGTCGACCCGTGAGGAACCTCATCCTTCTGGCGCTTTATTTCCTTGGTGTTTCCCCGCGGCGGCTTGCAAGGCTCTATGGATAAGCCTGTTGTCTTTGTCTTCGCGCGCGCGCCTCGCCACGGTGCGGTGAAGACGCGACTTGCGCGGGACATTGGTGCGACAGAAGCCCTGCGCTTCTACCGGCACGCGCTTCACGGGATCGTCCGGCGCCTCACGTCGGATGGACGTCTCGATGTCATCCTTGCCGTCACTCCCGATGAAGCCGTGAACGCCACGGGTATCTGGCCGCGGGGCGTGGCACGTATCGGCCAGGGGCGCGGCGATCTTGGGCGGCGCATGCTGCGCGTCCTGAAGTGCGCCGGCGCACGCCCCGCTTTCGTCGTTGGCAGCGACATTCCTGAAGCTGATGCGCGTCACGTCCTGGCGGCCGCGCGCGTTCTGGGGAAGCACCGCCACGTCCTGGGTCCGACCGACGATGGCGGGTACTGGATCATCGGCGTGCGCCATCCCCTTCAGCTCGACATACGCCGGCTTGACGGCGTGCGCTGGTCGTCACCGCACGCCCTGGCTGACAGCGTGTCCCGCCTCGGCGATGCGGGCCTCCTGCCCGAGCGCCTCGCCGATGTCGACGATGGCGTATCATGGTCAGGCTTCAAGGCGCGCGAACGCCTGCACAAGCGCGTCCACGTCTGACTCGTCCTGGTAGATGCTGAAGCCGATGCGCAGGATGCTGGCCCGATGGTCAACCATGATGTTGCGCGCCGCGAGTGCTGCATCGATTGCGCCTGCGCGGGGTGTATCAAAGGCGAGGAAGCGCCCGCGACGCTCTGCCAGCGGCTGGGCCAGTCGCGCACCGGTCAATGGCGATTTCACTTTCCCGATGGCCTGGAGAAACTGTGCCTGCAGGGCCTGGGCATGCGCCTGCATCGACGCGGTGTCGAGACCTGCCGACACAAGCCAATCCATCACGGCATTCAGGCGGTAGAGTCCCGAGGGATCGAAGGTCGCGCCGAAGAACCTGGCGCCGGACGGCGCATAAGCAACGGCGTCATCGCGTTCCTCCTCCAGCGCGCCGAACTCGGCAAACCAACCCGTGTATCGCGGCCTCGGGATGTACCCGTCCGGGCAATGCATGAAGCAGGCCCCCTCGCCCGCCATCGCATACTTGTAGCTTCCCGACAGATAGAAGATGCGCGACGCGACCCTCGAGAGAGATACCGGCATCGCCATGAAGGCGTGATAGCCGTCAACGACGACTGGCGTTTCGACGTCGGGAACGAAGGCGCTGATCCTGTCGAGATCACCTGCATGGAGGGCATGACCCGTGTTGAAGAATACATGGCTGAACCACACGAGGTCCCAGCGGTCGCCTGCCGAGAGGGCATCGCAAAAGCGGTCGACGAAGGAGTCGAACGGCTCGACGGACACCCTCGTGACCTTCACATCGCCGTCCTCTTCCAGCCGTGCGATCTGCCTCGAGAAGGAATGGAACTCGCTGTCGGTCGTGATGATACGCAGCGGCCGCCCTGATGGCAGTGATGACAGGATCCTCAGCAGGAAATCATGCGTGTTCGGCGAAAAGCAGATCGTGTCCTCGCGCGGAAGTCCCAGATGGTGCGCAATGTGGTGCTGCGCCTTCGGAACAACGTGCGCGAATATCCTCTCCCACTTGCGGTCGAGCAGGCGTGCCGACTCCTGCCAGTAGGCCCCCTGTGCGTCAGACGTGACGTCCGGCCAGGGATGATGGCTGTGCGCCGCAAAGTGAAGGGGCGCGCCTGTCGCCCCGATGCTCTTCGCGAAGTGCGGCTTCAGGTTTCGAACAGCCATTCAGTCCTCGTAGCGATAGCGCATGAGCTTGCGAACTTCGTCCGGCAAGGGCGGCAGGGCCGAACGCGGGATCAGAAACGTGGCGATGGCGAACAGATCGCCGTAGGCCCGGTGCCTGTCCGCCGTTGCCTTGAGGTAGTCATAACCCGCGGAGCCACCTGTTCCCACTTTCCGACCCAGCATGCGCGACACCATCAGGGCGTGCCTCAGGCGCCAGAGCGCGAGGTTCTCGTCGATGTCCATCAGTGCCTTGAGCATCCTGAAGCCACCATGCGCCGCCGGTTCGTCGCGGTAGAGGAACAGGAACAGCGCTGCCTGCAAGGCCCTGCGCGAGAGCGTCCACGCACCATCCTTCTTCAACTGCTCATAACGTGCATCATCCAGCAGGCCGTCGAACATCTCTCGCGAACGCTGGAGAGACGCCACCTGCACTGCCTTTTCGGCGTCGGACAGGTGGGGATGCGAGCGGATCCGCTCAAGGTCACTGCCCAGCATCCTGTTCAGGGCCTCCTGGTACGCATCACGGAAATGGAAACCGCCAATGTCCATGAACGGAGTGCGCGACAGCCATGCATCAATCCGGTCACGCAAGGATGGCGTGGCTTCCGCTGCGCGTAACCTCTCACGCGTATCGGCCGGGAGTGCCTGTTCGAAGCTCTGGTTGTTGAACTCAAGCCTTGCTTCCCGCTTGAGGCCAAGCCTGATTTCAAGCAGTCGGAACTGCTCGCTCTGGAAGCCGGAGCTCGGGATGAGCAGATCCCTGAACTCCAGGAAGTCCATCGGCGTCATGGTCTCGAGGATATCCACCTGCGAGACCAGCAACTGCTCGATGCGAACGATCCTCTCGGCAGCATGCACTGCGCGCCCGAGCTCGGCATCATCCACGGCATGCCGGCTGAAGATGGCCAGGATGAGATCGAGCTCATGCAGGATCTGCCTGAACCAGAGCTCGTACGTCTGATGAATGATGATGAACAGCATCTCGTCATGCGCCGGCTTGCCGGTGCGGGCGCTCTCGGGCTTCTGGATGGAGAGCAGTTCGGGGATCCGGAGGTAACTTGTGTAATCCATCGTGTCCCTAACCCAACGTTTTCTGTCGTGGTTTACAGATTGCAAACATGGCCCGTTTCTGCGACGCCAAGCCTGCAACCTCCTCGCAATGTCAGTTCCTAGCCTGCCCCGCCCCTGCAGGGGAAGCATCGATTAACAGGGGTTCAACGCAAATGTGCGAATTTCGCGGTCCAATGCACTTCCTGGGGAGACCGAAATGGCGCGCGTTCTTGTGGTCGATGATGACGAGCTGTTCGTCAAGCTGATGTGTCACTCGCTCAAGCAAAAGGGGCACACGGTCGAGTTTGCAGTTGACGGGCAGAAGGGCTGGAAGGCTTTCAGCGAGGGTACCTTCGACGTCGTTGTCTGCGACATCGTCATGCCGGAACAGGAAGGCATCGAGACGATCAAGCGCATGCGCAAGCAGAATGCAGAGGTCGGCATCATTGCAATCTCGGGAGGACTGAGCCGTTCGGGCACGTCGAACCTCGACGTCCTCGACATCGTCACGAAACTGGGCGCGAATGCCACGCTCAAGAAGCCGTTTCCGCTTTCCGAACTTGCCGCGTGCGTCGATCGCGTGCTGACACGCAACGAACCGCAAGCCCAGGCGGGCTGAGCTCCCGCTGCAAACATGGCGATCCCGAGACCAAAACACGCACTCCCGCGCCTGGGCCACGTTGATCGCCTTCGCTGGCTCTACGCCGCGGTCGTGTTCCTTGCTGTTTCGGTGGTCGCTTCAAGCCTGTGGCTGCTGACGAGCATTGCCTCCGGTTTCTCCTTCTCCATAGCCGAGTCGCGGGAATGGGATGAGTTCGACACCAGGGTTGCGCAGATGATGCGCACCCTTGGCGAGATCGACTCTGCCGTCGACAATGCCGCAGCGTTGAACCTGAACAGGCTCAGCGGAGAGCAGATCGAACTCTCGAGCGACGAATTCAACAAGAACTTCCAGTCTCTCATCAACGATCTGGACGAAGAGTCGCGACATGGGCACAAGATGGTGCCGCAGCTCAAATCGGCCCTGAAACAAAGTGCGCATGCGGCCGGCGTCTTTCATGGCGAAGCGCGTGAGATGGCTCGCCTTCCGGCCTCCGCGATCAGCTCGGAGCGGCTGGACCAGATGGCATCGGTCAGCCGCGCCTACAGGCTTGCCCGGTCGCATCTCGAACGGGCACGGGAGATCATCCGTCAGGAGAAGGACCTGTGGTGGCAGGATCAGGGGCAGTTCGTCAACGCGATCAACTCGAAGCAGTGG
>CAZYFM010000039.1:6808-24745 GCA_964646885.1 uncultured Flavobacteriaceae bacterium | reverse complement strand
CCGTCGAGGCCGAAGCGCTTCGTGCCCACGAACTTCACGGCGCAGAAGCGTTCGAACCCTTCGGCTTCGATGAGCTTGTTGAGGATCGCCTTCTTGCCCTCGCGGGTGAACTGGTACTCCTTGTCGGCGCCTTCCATGCGCTGCTGCAGCCATGCCTTCTGCTCCGGGTCGGAGATGTGCATGAACTGGATGCCGATCTTGCCGCAGTAGGTACGGCGCAGGATGTCGACCATCTGGCGCACGGTCGCCGTCTCGAGGCCGAGCATGCCGTCGATGAAGATCGGACGGTCGAGGTCCTGCGGGCCGAAGCCGTAGGTCGCCGGGTCGAGTTCGGGATGCGGAACGGGCTTTGCCAGCTTGATCGGGTCGAGGTCGGCCTCGAGCGTGCCGCGAACGCGGTAGGCGCGGATCATCTGAATCGCGCGCACGGTGTCGACGACCGCGCGACGCACTTCGTCGGACGACAGCGTCGGTGCGATGGCGGCGATCTTCTGCTGGAGTTCCTTGACGGAACCTTCCTTCTGAGACGTCTTTGCGCCGGCCTTGGCATCGGCCTTCACGGGTGCCGGTGCGCCGGTGAGCGCGCGGGTCAGGTCGTCGGTGACTTCAGGCCAGTCCGACCTTGCCCACGATGCGCGGTGCACTGACAGGCCCGAGCCGGAAATCGAGGAAAAGAAATTGCGCCAGCTTTCATCCACGGATGCGGGGTCTGCAAGGAAGCGCTCGAGCTGGGCTTCGATGAATACCGCGTTGGCCCCGTAAAGAAACGAAGTCTGTTCAAAGACCGCGTTTGAGTTTGCGTCTTTGGTTTGAGGCGATGCCATTGTCTTTTTCTCGTGTGTTCCGTCGTGCGACCGCGCAGGGCGATCGATGATGCGGGCTAGCCGCCCTTCAGCACCTTCATGAGCGTCGTGCCCAGCGCCGCGGGCGAATCCGCCACGGTGATGCCGGCCGAACGCATCGCGTCCATCTTGCCGTCTGCCGTTCCCTTGCCGCCCGACACGATCGCACCGGCGTGACCCATGCGGCGTCCCGGAGGTGCCGTGACACCGGCGATGAAGCCGACGACCGGCTTCTTCACCTTGGAGCGCTTCAGGAAGTCAGCGGCGTCCTCTTCGGCCGAACCACCGATTTCGCCGATCATGATGATCGACTTGGTTTCGGGATCGGCGAGATACATCTCGAGGACGTCGATGAAGTTCGTGCCGTTCACCGGGTCGCCGCCGATGCCGACGCAGGTCGACTGGCCGAGGCCGACTGCCGTGGTCTGGGCCACGGCTTCGTAGGTGAGCGTGCCGGAGCGCGAGACGATGCCGACCGAGCCGCGCTTGTGGATGTGACCGGGCATGATGCCGATCTTGCATTCTCCCGGCGTGATCACGCCCGGGCAGTTCGGACCGACAAGACGCGTCTTCGAACCCTGGAGCGCGCGCTTGACCTTGATCATGTCGATCACCGGGATGCCTTCGGTGATGCAGACCGCCAGTTCAATGCCGGCGTCGATCGCCTCGAGGATCGCATCAGCCGCGAACGGCGGCGGAACGTAGATCGCCGATGCCGTGGCGCCGGTCTTTTCGACGGCTTCAGCGACGGTATCGAAAACCGGCAGGTTCAGATGCGTTGAACCGCCCTTGCCCGGCGAGATGCCGCCGACCATCTTCGTTCCGTAGGCGATCGCCTGCTCGGAGTGGAAGGTGCCCTGATTGCCGGTGAAGCCCTGGCAAATCACCTTAGTGTTCTTGTCGACGAGAACGGCCATAACAGATTCGTCTTTCTAGTTTCGGATTGAACTTACGGAGAGCGACAGGCCCGGAAGCGAGCCGCCCGATACGAGATAATGAAGCGACAACCCTGCCCCACCCTGGACGGACCAGGTGTAGGTGGCGATGCCGTCAGCGCGGTCCGTGGTGGACGGCGGACGACGCAGGTAATCGCTGTATGCCTTGAGCGCCTGGGCATCATCCGCCTTTGGCGTCAGCACACCGCAGCTGACCACGACCGAGGAGGAACGTTCCCCCGCCATGCCGCCTGCCGGGCGCGATGAAACGCTGACCAAGTAGCGTGCGTTGCCCTGGACGATGGCCCAGCCTTCGACCGCTGCCGGATTGCCGGGTGCGAGGATCTCGCGCTCTGCATCTGTCAGGCGTGACCAGCCCTGGGAGGCTGCGCGAATGCGGGACATGTCGACCCCGGTGTCGAGGCACGCGGTGCGATAGACATCGAATGGTGCAGCGACTGCCGCCTGGGCCGACATTGCAAGCGCGGCCAGTGCCGGTATTGCCATCCTACGCATGACGCATCCCATCCTGTTTCGAAGCGCCCCTCCGGGCCGGCTGGCCCGGACGGAAAGCATCGCGTTGCTACTTTGCTGTCTTGATGGCAGCGACGATCTTGGCTGCCGCATCGGCGAGGTCGTCTGCCGGAATGAGGTTCAGGCCCGACTCCGACAGCAGCTTCTTGCCGAGATCGGCGTTCGTGCCCGACAGGCGCGCTACCAGCGGGACATGCAGCTTCAACTCCTTCGCGGCGGCAATGATGCCTTCCGCGATGATATCGCAGCGCATGATGCCACCGAAGATGTTCACGAGGATGCCCTTCACGGCCGGATCCTTGAGCAGGATCTTGAATGCAGCCGTGACCTTCTCCTTGTTTGCACCACCGCCCACGTCGAGGAAGTTTGCGGGGCTTGAGCCGTAGAGCTTGATGATGTCCATCGTCGCCATGGCAAGGCCTGCGCCGTTCACGAGGCAGCCGATCGAGCCATCAAGCTTGATGAAGTTCAGGTCGTACTTCGCCGCCTCGAGTTCCGCCGGGTCCTGCTCGTTCGGGTCATGCAGGGCCTGCACGTCCTTGTGGCGATAAAGGGCGTTGTCATCGAAGTTGATCTTCGCGTCGAGGCAGATCACGTCGCCCTTGTCGGTGATGACGAGCGGGTTGATCTCGAGCATGCTCATGTCCTTCGCCACGAAGGCGCGATAGAGCTTCTCGACGAGCGCGCTGACCTGCTTGGCGGTTTCGCCGGTGACGCCGAGCGACTTGGCAATGCGGCGACCATGGAAGGGCTGGATGCCGCACGCCGGGTCGACGTGAACGGTGAGGATCTTTTCGGGCGTGTTGTGCGCCACTTCCTCGATGTCCATGCCGCCTTCGGTCGAGGCGATGAAGGCGATGCGCGAGGTGTCGCGATCAACGAGCAGCGACAGGTAGAACTCCTTCGCGATCGCAGAGCCTTCCTCGATGTAGAGGCGGCGGACCAGGCGACCCTGCGGTCCCGTCTGGTGCGTAACGAGCGTCATGCCAAGCATACGCGTCGCTTCGGATTTCACCGCATCGACGTTCTTGACGACCTTCACGCCGCCGCCCTTCCCGCGACCACCCGCGTGGATCTGGGACTTCACGACCCAAACCGGGCCCCCGAGATCGTTGGCAGCCTTCACCGCTTCGTCGACCGTGAAGGCCGGAATGCCGCGCGGAACGGGTACGCCGAATTCCTTGAGGACAGCCTTGGCTTGATATTCGTGAATGTTCATCTCTGACCTAGCGCATAACTCTGCCGTCGCAACCGAATGCAAACGGACCGTTTGGAAGGAAGCAGCCGCACCAACCTGCGGCCATACAAAAAGGGTCGCTTGGTATAGCGGCGACCCTTTGCGTACGCAACGGGAACGGGGTGTCCCGTTTCAATTTGTCAGCGAATTTTTACGCCCGCCAACGCGAAGAGAGAGGCAATCGCGGCCGTGAGTGTCACAGTTGTCGCAGCCCAGGTCATGCCGAATTCCTCGGCCACCGTCTGGTGGATGCCCCAGGTGGAGCCCACGGCCAAAAACCCCATGAACATTGGGGCCGCCGCCTTGTGTATCAGGAACGTCAGAACGCTGCCGATGCTGCCCGCCACGAAGCCGATCAGGAAGCGGATGGCCACGAACACGATTGCGAAGAGGCCGAGGAATACACCGAGCTTGATCGCTGCCGGAGAAAGGCTGGCGGATACATACCGATCCACGAAGCTCTCGAAGATCCCGCGCATGAACATGACGATGCCAGGCGGTCGACCATATCCGGCAGTCTCACCGCCGGGCTGGGAGGGGTCGGTCGGGTTTCCATAACCGTCTGGCGGCCCCGGAGACACCGGCGTCGGTGCCATGGTCGTGACGGGAGAGTATCGCGCCGGCGTCAGGTCAGGCGGGCCGTCGCCGGAGAAGCCGTAGAAGTAGACGGGCAATCCAACACCGAGGAGAAAGAACGGCAGCATGACCAGAAACTGCCTGATGCGTGATGGCCGGTCGCTCATGGGTCACTCCCTCATGCCTGCCGGGCTGCAGATCGTCCGCGCCCGTCAGCGACATCCTATACGAACTGCCCAGAAATTTAACTGCGGGCTTGTGCGACAAACGGGCGAAGTCACCCCGGCGTGAGCAGGCGCACAAAGTCCCGCGTGCTGCACACACGAAAAGACCCCGTCGAGCGGGGCCTTTCCTGTTCCAGTCTGTCCGCTCGTTCAGGCGCGGCGGCGCAGGAAGCTGTCCACCGCCAGGATCACGCCCATCACGACGCCCGGGATGAGGCCCAGCTGCAAGGCCTGCTCGACGGGCACGCGCATGTCGGAGACGCCGCTGAAGTATTTCCAGAGGATCCAGTAACCGAGCACCGACAGCGACACGGCCATGATGAAGCCAAGGAGGATGGCCGGCGTGCGTCCACTGAGCTGAGTTGCGCGCGTGAACATGTAGGACACGAAGAAGGGGCCGATCATGGTCACCGACAGGACCAGGGCGGCGTTCATCAGATAGGCCTGCTCAACGGCCTGCCCGGCCGCGAAGTATTTCTGCCAGGCCGTGTAGCCGAGATAGGCCAAGAACAAGAGCCATGTCATTTCCAGATATCTCCCCGTGCGTCATGGATGTGTACATGGCGCACGGGTAATGTGGCGAAATCACGACGGCAATTTGGCGGACTTGGTTTCCGTCACTCGCCCGTGAACCGTGCCGCGCGCTTTTCCACGAAGTGCGCGACGCCTTCCTTGAAATCCTTCGTACCGAAGCTTTTCTGCATCTCCTCGTCGCCGACGCGCACGGCCTCGTTGAGATCCTGGAAGACGCCCTTCCAGACCTGCGCCTTCATCACGGCCATCGAGCGCGGCGAGACGTTCTCGGCCAGGTGCTTCGTGTAGGCGCGCACTTCGTCCATGAAGGCTGCAGCCTCGAATGTCCGGCTCACGAGACCCAGGCGTTCCGCTTCATCCGCCTTCACGCGCCGCGCCGAGAACAGCAGGTCGAGTGCCTGTGACGTGCCAATGATTCGGGGCAACAGCCAGGAGGTCCCATGCTCCGCGATCAGGCCGCGCTGGGCGAACGACGTCGTGAACACCGCTCCCGAAGACGCAAAGCGCATGTCGCAGTAGAGCGTGAACGCAAAGCCGATGCCTGCGCAGGCTCCATTGATGGCGGCGATGACCGGCTTCTGGATCGACATGATGTAGCCGAAGCGCCCTGCATATTCCTTGCGGACATCCGGCCCGAGGCCTGGCTTCGGATCCACCGCGACGTCATCGTCGCCGCGTGCCAGCGGACGCTCGTCCCAGTTCGCCGGCTGGATCTGCTGGAGACCTGCCATGTCGGCACCGGCACAGAAACCGCGCCCTGCCCCCGTCACGACGATGACACGGACATTGTCGTCCTTCGATGCCGCCACCATGGCGCGCTTCACGCTGGCCTGCATCGCAGGTGTCCACGCATTCAGGCGGTCCGGGCGGTTCAGCGTGATGACGGCGACGCGGTCTTCGACGGTGTAGAGGATGTCTTCGTAGGCCGACATGAGGCTTTCTCCGGTGCGATTTCCGTTTAAGTTAAGCGCAGAAACAAGGAGCGGTGCAATGGCTACAGAGTTTCGCGACATCCGTCTTGACCGGCCTGATCCGAAGATCGCGCGCATCACGCTGGCACGCGCCAAGCAGATGAACGCCTACACAACCCGGCTCTGCGAGGAGATGGTCCAGGCCATCGAACACTATCTTCGCGATGACACGGCGCGCGTGCTCATCATCACGGGCGAGGGTCGAGGCTTTTGTGCCGGCGGTGATGTCTCGGGCGCTGACGATGCCCATCACGACCTCATGAAGTCGCAACTCAGCCATGCCCGCGAAATGCGCGATGGCATGCACCGTGTGATCCTTGCCCTGCACCGGCTGGACAAGCCGGTGATCGCGATGATCAACGGGCCGGCGGTTGCGGGCGGGCTCGCGCTTGCACTGAGCTGCGACTTCCGGATTGCCGCCGATACGGCGAAGCTTGGCGACACCTCAGGCAAATTTGGCCTGCTGCCGGATGAAGGCGGCGCCTGGCTGTTTCCGCGTTTCATGGGGCTGGACCGCGCCCTGAAGATGACGATGCTGTCCGAAGTCTATGACGCAAAGACCGCGCAGTTACTCGGGCTCGTGACAGAAGTCGTCGGAGCGGACGAGCTTGAAGCGAAGACAATGGCCCTTGCGCGGGACCTTGCGACGCGAGCGCCGCTGGCCGTCCGCCTTGCGAAGTCGATGATGATGCGCGCGCAGACGATGACGCTGGACCAGTCGCTCGGCGA
The DNA here is from genome assembly GCA_964646885.1 of uncultured Flavobacteriaceae bacterium. Classification (GTDB taxonomy): domain Bacteria; phylum Pseudomonadota; class Alphaproteobacteria; order Micropepsales; family Micropepsaceae; genus SZUA-430. Next base: position 18,163 of record CAZYFM010000039.1, on the reverse strand, counting down.
TGCCGCGCTGTCCGTCATGGTCTCGAACCCCAGTGCCGATGTTCGTGAAGGCGTGAAGGCGTTCTTCGAGAAACGCCCACCGACATTCGAAGGCCGCTAGAGGCCGATGATCAGTTTCGACATGATGTTGCGCTGGACCTCGGACGAGCCACCGTAAATCGTGGCCGCGCGCGTGTTGAGGTATTGAGGCATGAAGACGAGGCCGTGATCCGGCGCAATGGACTTCATGTTGGCTCCCTGCATGCGCGCTTCGGGCTCGAAGGGTGCGATGTAGGCGCCGAGCGCCTCAATGCCCAGCTCGGTGATGCGCTGGGACACTTCCGTGCCGCGCGCCTTCAGCAGCGATGACGAGGGACCCGGGTTCTGACCCTGGGAGAGCTGCGACATCACGCGATGCTCCGTCATCATGAGGCCCTGAAGCTCGATCTCCACTTCGACCATCTTGCGGGCGAAATCGATGTCGGCTGACAGGGGCTCGCCGTTGCTGCGCTCGATGCCGGCGGCCTTCTTCACGGCGGCGAACTTGGCCTGCAGGGCTGCGGCGTAGGCGTTGCCACGTTCGAACTCGAGCAGGTACTTGGCGATCGTCCAGCCCTGCCCCTCCTCGCCGACACGATTGGCTACGGGTACGCGGACATTGTCGAAGAAGCACTGGTTCACTTCATGATCGCCGGCGAGCGTGATGATCGGACGCACGCTGAACCCCGGCGAACTCGTCTCAAGAAGAAGGAAGGTTATTCCTTCCTGCGGCTTGCCGGTCTGCGCCGTCCGCACGAGGCAGAACATGCGGTTCGCGAAATGCGCGTGCGTCGTCCAGATCTTCGTACCGTTCAGAATGTAGTGGTCGCCATCGCGCACGGCCTTCATCTGCAGCGACGCCAGATCGGAGCCTGAACCGGGTTCGGAGTAGCCCTGGCACCAGTAGTCCTCGCCGCTGAGGATACGCGGCAAGTAAAAGGACTTCTGTGCGGGTGTACCAAACTTCATCAGCACGGGTCCGCACATGCGAATGCCGAACACCGGCAGCAGCGGTGCGTGCGCAGACGCGCACTCGGATGAGAAGATGTAGCGCTGCATTTCCGTCCAGCCGGGTCCGCCGTACTCCTTCGGCCAGGCCGGTGCGATCCAGCCCTTCTCGTAGAGCGCCTTGTGCCACTTCGTGGTTGCCGGCGGGTCTGTCAGCACGCCACCGGTCTTCTTTCCTGCATCGCGCAGGTCCGGCGTCAGCTTCTCGTCGAGGAAACGGCGCACTTCACTTCTAAAGGCTTCGTCTGCGGCTGAAAGGGCGAGTTGCATCGCGTGGATCCCTGCTTGTCGGGACCATCCGACCCCAAGCCGAGCGAATGTTCAAGGGCGCGGAAGCGCCTTCCACTGATCCCTGGACATGCCATAGATCAGGCATGGCTTGCCGTGGATCGTGTCGCTTCGCAGCAAGTGCTCGCCGAGCCGCTCGGCTACCCGTCGCGATGGCGCATTGTCAGGATGGATCGCCGAGATGATTTCGTCGACATCCAGCGTGCTGAATCCCCAGTCGAGAGCCACGCGGGCTGATTTCGTCGCGAGCCCCCTTCCCCAGACATCGGGTGACAGGGTCCAGCCCAGTTCAAGGCCCGGCCATTCAAACGGCGGATTGTAGAAGCCTACCCTGCCGATCAGGCGATCTGTCGTCGGGTCGGCGAGAGCCCACTTGCCGTAACCGCGCAGGCACCAGTGCCCGGTGTGATGGGCGACGTAGTCCCACGCCTGGCGGGGCCGCGTCTCGGGCGCTCCCGTCGCGCTGAGAAAGCGCATGACTTCCGGGTGGGAATGCAGGCGGGTCAATTCGGGGACGTCGTCCTCGCGCATGGCCCGCAGCACAAAATCAGGCGTGGAAAGCGTGGGAATGTTCACAGGATCACTCCCACGCCAGTGTCCGACCTCAGGCCAGCTTCGGCTCGAGCTTCTTGCACGCGTCGATCAGGCCGCGCACGGCGTCGACCGATTTCGTGAGCATGGCCTGCTCTTCCGGCAGGAGGTTCAGCGAAATCACCTTCTCCACGCCGCCGGCACCGATCACGCAGGGCACGCCGACATACAGGTCCTTCACGCCGAACTCGCCCTTGCAGTGCGCCGCACAGGGAAGAATGCGCTTCTTGTCCTTCAGGTAGCTCTCGGCCATCGCGATCGCCGATGTTGCCGGCGCATAGTAGGCCGAGCCGGTCTTCAGAAGGCCGACGATCTCCGCACCGCCGTCGCGCGTGCGCTGGACGATCTGGTCGAGACGCTCCTGCTTGATCCAGCCCATCTTCACGAGTTCGGTCAGCGGAATGCCGGCAACCGTCGAGAAGCGCGTGAGCGGAACCATCGTGTCACCGTGACCGCCGAGCACGAAAGCGGTGACGTCTTCCACCGAGACCTTGAATTCATCGGCCAGGAAGTGACGGAATCGCGCGCTGTCGAGCACGCCGGCCATGCCAACCACCTTGTTGTGCGGCAGGCCCGAGAATTCGCGCAGCGCCCACACCATCGCATCGAGCGGATTGGTGATGCAGATGACGAATGCATCCTTTGCGTACTGCTTGAGGCCTTCACCGACCGCGCGCATCACGCCGAGATTGATGTTGAGAAGATCGTCGCGGCTCATGCCGGGCTTGCGTGGCACGCCCGCCGTCACGATGACAACGTCAGCGCCTGCAATGTCTGCGTAGGATTGCGTGCCCCTGAAGCTCGCGTTGAAACCGTCAACCGGCGCCGACTGGGCGATGTCGAGCGACTTGCCCTGAGGCAGGCCTTCAACGATGTCGAACAGGACGACGTCGCCCAGTTCCTTGAGTCCCACGAGATGGGCCAGCGTTCCGCCGATCTGTCCGCCGCCGATGAGTGCAATTTTTTTGCGAGCCATTTTGGGTCTTTCTGCTTCCTGAAGTTGTGCCAACGCGGTTCACCACGCCTGAGATGGTCTATCCCGTATAACAGTTAACCGTGCATCGGAAGGGCTGGTATCGAATCGTGAGGAAACGCACAAGCGCCGCGTGTGCCGTGTGCAAAACGCACCACTGTCAACCGAATTGTTGATTCAATTTTTCTTTTAGGCTACGGTGCGGCATCAAAGTTGCAGTGCCTCTACAGCCTGTCTGGTGTCCCGGCCGATCCCCCCGTTTCCGGCCGAGATGGTAAAAAGTGGAGTTTGTCATGCGTTCAAGCGCTATCGCCGCGATTTTGGCCTCTACCACCGTTTTGAGTGGGTGTGCCGGCACCATTGCCGGGGTCTCGCTGAGCTCCATCAGCTCCTTCGCGGGATTTGCCTCGACCCTGTTCACCGGCGCCGATCTTGGTGAACACGCCGCGTCCCTGGTTACCGGCAAGGACTGCCGCTTCTCGGAAGGCCTCGTGCGCGAGGACCGCGACATCTGCGAGGAAGCCGGATCCCCCGCCACGCGCAATGATTTCCACGGGATTTTTGTCGAACGAATCGATGCCGACGGCACCGTGATCTACGCGGCACCGAAATACATGCCCGCCAGCGTCGGTGCCGGCGAGAATGAAAACAACACCGATGTCGTCTGGGCCCAGATCAAGGCGCAGAAGGCTCGCGAAGAAACCGAGCGTCAGCTCGCGCAGGCCGGACAGAGCCAGCAGATCGATGTCGCCGCGCTTGCGAGTGGCAGCCTCTCGTCGCAGTCACTGGGCTTCCTGCCCGTTGGCTTCCAGGCTTCGGCACAGACGATCGACGAGGAGCCGGCCAGCCAGACCGCAGCCCGTCCCCGCAATTTCAGCAATACGGCCTCCAGCTCGAAGGCAGAGGCTGCAAAGCCGGCCTATGAAACGCTTCCTGAGCAGTCCGAGCCGCCGGCCATCGACGAAAAGACCTTCACTGCATCGATGCACATCGCGAACGCCACCGGCTCCGGCGGTCCGTTCATCGCCGCAACCACCAACGCCACTCCTGTCGTCTCCACGCTCGTCAACGGTGAGCCGGTTCTCGTCATGCGAATCGGTCCTGTGATCAGTCCGTTGGCCTTTGCGGCTCCTTCCGAGCCGGTCGAAGCGCCGGCCGAAATCGAAACCGTGGCTGCTCCGATTGCCGAGGCTTCAGTTCCCGCTGCATCGCCGCAGGCTCTTGTTTCCTCGCTGCCCAAGGCGACGAAGAAGGTCTTTGAAGAAGCGCCGGTCGAGACAGCAGCTCCGACGAAGCCCGTCTCCAAGCCGAAGCCGAAGGCCGCGCCGGTGGAAATCGCCGAAGCTGCCCCGCCGAAGCCCGCGAAGGCCAAGCCGGCGGCTCCTGCCACGCCCGCACCGGCTCCGACGATCGCTCCGGAAGATGATGTCTACCAGCCGCCTTCCAACGACGTCTTCAATTCGCCGGCGCCTGACCTGACGGCACCGACGACGCCGGCTCCGGCGCCTGTTGAAAGTTCGCCCGCACCGGCAACCACCGGCCCGGCGCCGCTGATCCCGATGCCGCAGCCGTAAGCAAATCGAATCATCGACGACAACAAAGCCTCCGACCGATGGTCGGGGGCTTTTTCATTACGTGCGAGGCTGATCGTTCAGGCCGATGCCGGCTTCGGCCTGTGGGTGCGCGCCAGGTAATCCGCCGACTGCATTTCCATCAGGCGTGACACCGTGCGCTCGAACTCGAATGAGCCGTCGCCTGCGGGATAAAGCTCGGCGGGCGGTGCTTCCGCCGTCGCTACCAGCTTTGCCGATCGTTCGTACAGCGCGTCGATGAGCGTCACGAAGCGCCTGGCCTCGTTCCGGTTCTCGGGTCGAAGTTTCGGAATGCCGCGCAGGACCACGGCATGATAGCGGTCGGCGATCGCAAGATAGTCCTGCGGTCCCAGCGCGGCCGCGCAGAGTTCGGCGAACGAGAACCTGGCGACGCCGCGGGCCTGCTCGCGAATGGCGAGCGCGCGGCCCATGACTTCGACGCTGTCCGGCGTGCCTTCGTGAACTCCCGTCAGATCCAGCCACAGCTCATCAAGAGCCAGGTCTGCCTCACGCGAGAGAGGAGAAAAATAGACCGCGCTGCGCTCCAGCCTTGCAAGCCGGTAGTCGATCGGTCCGTCGAGGCGCAGCACATCCATGCTCTTTTCGATCAGGGCGATCGCAGGAAGGAAAAGCTGGCGATTGATTCCGTTCTCGTACAGATCCGACGGGATCCGGTTCGATGTCGCCACGACGACGACACCCATGGCGAACAATTCTGCAAACAGGCGCCCCAGGATCATCGCATCGGCGATGTCCGACACCTGAAACTCGTCGAAGCACAGCAACACTGCAGACTGTCGAATCTTTCGTGCGACCTTTGGGATGGGATCCCCTGGCTCGCTGTCGCGGAACGACTTCACGGCGGCATGCACTTCAGCCATGAAATCGTGGAAGTGCACCCTGCGCTTTGGCTCCACCTTCACGTTCTCAAAGAAGAGGTCCATGAGCATGGACTTGCCCCGCCCTACCGGACCGTGGATGTAGAGCCCACGCGGCGGCTGGGGCGCTCGCCCGAAACCGAAAAGTCCCCTTCGACCTGCTGCTGCCCAAGCCTCCAGCGCCGACGCCATGCGCCCCAACGCGGCGGCAACGCGTTCCTGTCCGGCATCGCCGGTCAGCTTTCCGTCCTTGACCAGTGCGTTGTAACGCTCAACAGGGTTCATGCCCGTTCCTGAGTTCAGTCCCTGTCACGGGTGATGCCCTGCGCCCGGCTGCAGCGCCCTACTTCATTGTCGGAATGACGAAGCTTGAGCCTTCACGCACACCACCCTTCGGCCAGCGCTGCGTCACGGTCTTGATCTTCGTGAAGAAGCGAATGCCCTCCGGGCCGTGCTGGTTGACGTCGCCGAAGGCCGAACGCTTCCAGCCGCCGAAGGTGTGGTAGGCCAGCGGAACCGGGATCGGAACGTTGATGCCCACCATGCCGACCTGGACCTTGCTGGCGAACTCGCGTGCGGCGTCGCCGTCACGCGTGAAGATCGCAACGCCATTTCCATACTGATGCTTCGTCGGCAGGCTTGCGGCCTCGTCAAAGTCCTTCGCGCGCGCGACCTGGAGAACGGGGCCGAAAATCTCTTCCTGGTAGGTGCGCATTTCGGGCCTCACGTGGTCGAAGAGCGAGCCTCCGAGGAAGAAGCCGTTCTCATAGCCCTGCATGCGGAAATTGCGGCCGTCCACCACGAGCTTCGCGCCTTCCTTCACGCCCATCTCGATGTAGTTCTTCACCTTCTCGCGATGCTCGCGCGTGACGAGCGGGCCGTAGTTCGCCGCCGGATCCGTCGGGACCGAAACCTTGAGCTCCTCAACGCGCGGCTTCAGCCTGCGCACGAGTTCGTCACCGATCTTGTCGGTGACGGGAACCGCCACCGAAATCGCCATGCAGCGTTCGCCCGCCGATCCGTACCCTGCACCGATGAGATCATCGACAACCTGGTCAAGGTCCGCGTCGGGCATGATGATCGCGTGGTTCTTCGCACCGCCCATGGCCTGGACGCGCTTTCCGTGCGCCGTGCCGGTCGCGTAGACGTACTCGGCGATCGCTGTCGACCCCACGAAGCTGACTGCCTTGATGTCGGGATCCCGCAGGATCGCGTCGACGGCTTCCTTGTCGCCGTTGATGACATTGAGCACGCCCGCGGGAGCGCCAGCTTCCATCAGCAGTTCCGCGAGCCTCAGGGGAACCGAAGGATCCTTTTCGCTGGGCTTGCACACGAAAGTGTTGCCGCAGGCGATGGCCACGCCGAACATCCACATCGGGATCATGGCGGGGAAGTTGAATGGCGTGATGCCAGCGACGACACCCAGTGGCTGGCGCATCGAGTAGACGTCGATTCCGGTGCCAGCGTTCTCCGTGTACTCACCCTTCATCAGGTGGGGCACGCCGCAGGCAAACTCGATGACCTCGAGGCCGCGCTGGATGTCGCCCTTCGAATCGGCGATGACCTTGCCGTGCTCGGCCGAGAGCATGTGGGCGAGCTCGTCCATGTTCTTCTCGACGAGCGCCTTGAAGTTGAACATGACACGCGCGCGGCGCTGCGGGTTCATGGCGGACCATTCGGGGAACGCCTTCAGCGCGGCTTCCACCGCGGTCCGCACCTCGGCCGTCGAGGCCAGCGGCGTGCGCGCCTGAACTTCGCCCGTTGCCGGATTGAAGACATCGCCGAAGCGGCCCGACGCCGACTTCACGTGACGGCCTGCCACGAAATGCGTGAGTTCCCGAACCATCCTTGCCTCCACCCGATCTGCGTAATGTCCACCATGGACCGGGGGGTGTTTAGCACCATGCGCCCGCGCGTTCCAAGCGGCCGGGGATGCGGTTCAGCCCGGCAGGTGCGGCACAAACACGATCAGGCCGACAATCGCCGCGGCAGTGGCTGCAAACAGCACGGCAGCGGCGGCGACATCCTTGGCCTGCCTGACCAGGGGGTGGGGTTCAGGCGAAGCGACATCACACAGGAATTCGAGCGCCGTGTTCAGGGCCTCGGCCGTCCAGACCCCCGCCATCGCGAACACCAGCAGGGCCCATTCAGTGCCAGAAAGGCCCGCCACCACGCCGAGCACAATCACCGCAATCGATGCCAAAGCGTGGATGCGCGCATTGGCCTGCGTGGCCAGAAGCACGCGCAGGCCCGCCAGCGCATAGGAGATGCTGCGAAGTCTCGCACGCAGGTTCAATCCAGACATCCGGTTCCGCCCTGAAATCAGCGGACCAAGGATACACCTTTCAGGGCGTTGGCGCGCCAGCGTCCCCTGCCCGCCGGCAGGAAGCGGGCGACCACAACGTGGCCGGAACCCACAAGCACAAGGCTTGATGCGCTTTCGTTCCAGTACTCCGCGCGCTGGTAATGGCGCGGACAGGCGGGATCGCTCTGGAGGGCGTAACCGCCGGAGCGGCGCATCGAAGTGAGCTCGAGCCTGCAGACCTGCCTCGAACCTTCTTCCACCACTTTCCAGGCCCCCGCGATGTCACGGAGACGATCGTTGCCGTCGCTCATCACTGTCGCCGGCGCCTGCGCGAGCTGGACGCGCGACGAGACGGCCGGCTTGGCCCGCGGCAAAACCGGCGGCACGACAGTCGCGAGGGTCGTTTCCTTTTCCGGCTCAGCGGCTGGTGCTGACGTCAACGGTGCGGAAAGGGCCAAAGGCTGGCCATTCATCGCAGCGACTTCGAGGTTCCTGTTGCGGGTCGCCGCGATGCAACGCGTGCCTGCTACTCCCGCCTGAAGGCAATTGGCTGCCGTGACGCCATCGCCCTTGAGTTCGCGCATGTTCGTCGCGCCTGCCGACGCGCTCCACTCTGCCGCGACAAGCCTGCTGCCTTCGCTGCGCCATGTGCATGAGAGCGCCGAGCCGCCGTGCCAGCAGGCGGGCTCTCCATCGTTTCGCGCCGGAAGGCGGTAGGCCGAGGGCACAGCTCCCGCTGATGACAGGTTGCCCTGCCAGAAAACCATGGACCTGTTGTCTTTCGCGCGGGACAGGCACGCGATGTCGCCGCCCTCAAGCGCCGCGCAGGAGGGCCGCCCGCGAACGGAAGCGCCGAGGTCCGTCCACCCTGCTTCCTCGGCCTGAGCCCGTCGCATCCATGTTCTCAGATGGCCGTCGGTGCCGCGCATGAAGCAGGCGACCTCACCAGCGGGACCCGCGACACAGGACGGGTCTCCGGCGATGTTGCCGCCGAGATTTGTCCAGGCATTCCATTTGGTGCCACCTGTCCATTCCCGCGCCATGAGGGTGCCCTTTTCACTCCTGGCGAAGCAGGCAATGTGGCGCATGCCCTGCGCGACGCAGGATGGACGGCCTGGGGCCAACTCACCGCCGAGGCGGGACCAGCGGCTCCACTTGCTCCCCTTCAGCGCGACGGTTGCCAATTCGCCACCGACCGAGATCGCAAAGCAGTCGAGATTGAAGGGGCCGCGCGTGACGCAACTCGGGGCGCCCGCGAGTTCGCCGCCCAGGTTGCGCGGAAGGTTCCAGCCGCCGGCCTCGACGTAGACCCAGGAAAGACCATTGCCGAAGGTCCTGACCAGGCAGTCGACCCGGTCATCGGCCCAGGACACGCACTCGGGCGCTTCGCTTGCCACACCCCGGTGCACGGGCTGCCACTCCATGGTAGCGGCCCGCGCCGTGGACAACAGCGAGACGAGTATGGCGACGACGACCGGGCGCCAGAGAGAGTGCATGCCGAATCCAGCTATCGATTGATGTGCCAGATTGCGGGAATCAGATGCGGGGGACCACTACCCAGTAGTCGAGTTCGAGAATAACGCTCGGGAGAAAATTCCCATCCGGCAACTTGTCCGGGAACGCTTCGCAACCCTGATCCTTTGTGGCGATTGTCCGCAACCGCAGCGCGCCCCACCCGGGGGCCTGCGGAAGCGTTGCCGTGTCGAGGATCTCGCTCCAGGCATAAACAGTGTCTCCGGCAAAGCATGGCGCCACATGCCGGCCGCCATTGATTGCCGACACGAACCAGGCATTGCCGAGCCCGTTGAAGCTCATGGCGCGCGCAATCGAAATCACGTGGCCGCCATACACGATGCGCTTGCCGAAGCGGCCTGCGCGCTCGCTGTGCGCGTTGAAGTGCACGCGCGCGTTGTTGTGATAGAGGCGCGTCGCGAGCATGTGCTCGGCGTCTTCCACGGTCACGCCATCGGCGTGATCAAACCTGTCGCCCTTGGCGTAATCGCCGAAGAACCTTGCGGCGCCGGACTTGTCCTGCCACGCGGCGGGCAGCGCGTCGGGTGCCGGGACCGACAGCGCGGATGGTGCGACGACCTTAGGCAGCTCGGGGACCACAGGCGGCGGCACTTCCACCGCTGGGTTGCGCTTGCGCACCATCACCCAGCGCGCATAGGTCAGGACCTCGCGTCCATGCTGGTTGAAACCGCGGGAGCGCACGTAGACGATCCCCGATTCCCGGTTCTGGTTCTCGCGCATGCCCAGAACTTCGCTGACGGCGCTGATCGTATCGCCTGCGTAGACGGGCGCGAGAAAGCGGCAATCAGCGTAGCCGAGATTGGCGATCGCGTTCAGCGAGATGTCCTGGACGGTCTTGCCGAAGACGATGTGGAAGACAAGCATGTCGTCCAGCGGACGAGATGCAAAACCCAGCGCGCGGGCGAACTCAACCGAGTTCTGCGGTGCGAACCTTGCACCGAACAGCGCCGTGTACAGCGTCTGGTCAGCGTCGGTCAGTGTTCGTGCGGGGTGGTGATGGATAAGCTGGCCGGGACGGAAATCCTCGAAGAAGTTTCCGTTCCCGGCTGATGGAGCCTGTGCCAAGTGTGCTTGCTACTTCTGGAGTTGGGCGAGGCCTTCCTTCGCATCCTGCTGCGAAGGATTGATCGAAAGCGCGAGCTTGTACATCTCGATCGCGCGCTGCTTCTGGCCGTTTTCCTCGTAGAGGCGACCAAGGAAGGCGATCAGGTTGGCATTGCCCGGACGCAGCTTCACCGCGACCTCGCAATCACGCACCGCTTCGCTCCAACGGCTCATCGAGGCGTAGGACGTGCAGCGGGCGTCGTAGTAGCTCCACATGTCGGACTTCAGCGCGATGGCCTGGCCAAATGCCGAGACCGCCTTGCCGTATTGGCCCATGGAGTGGAACGTGGCGCCGAGTTCGTAGAATGCCGGATGCAGCTTCGGGTCCGCCTGAACGGCAGCCTCGTAGTCAGCAACTGCCTGCGGGAACTGGCGCGACGAGCGGTAGGCCTTGCCACGCAGATAGAGCGTGGTTCCCAGCCATGCCTTGGGCAGGCGGCCGGAGTTCAGGATCTCGGTGAACAGCTGGATGGCCGTCTTGTAGTCCTTCGCGGCCAGAGCGGCCTGGGCCTTCTTGTGATTGCCCTGCCAGTCATAGCGCGTGCCCGACGCGTTCACGCCGACGCCGGCCGGCGGGGGTGGCGTCGTCGCGGCGGGTGGTGCCTGGGTCGTCGTCGCCGGCGGCGGTTCCGCCGACGCCACAGTCGTCGTGAATGCGAGCGCGAGGCCCGCGATCATCAGAGACAGTCTCTTCACGTCTGCAACCTTTCTGCTGGTTGATTGCCTGTTTGAACCTGCTGGACCCGCAAGGGGGTGGCGTCAGCCACCCACCCTCTTCAGGCCTTCAGTCGCGACCGGGTTACCCGGATCGACGGCCAAAAGCTTGCGGTAAAGTTCAGCGGCACGTGCACGATTTCCGGTCTGCTCTGCCGCCTGCGAGGTTGCCAGCAGCAGGTTCTTGTCATCCGGAGCAGCCGCAAGTGCCTTTTCGCAATCCGGCATGGCGTTGGCAAAATCCTTCTTGTTGAAGAGAAGGATGCAGCGCGCCTTGCGATATGCGGGGGCTTCGGCGTCGGCCTTGATGGCCAGGTCGAAATCAGCGAGCGCCTTGTCTTCCTGGTTCAT
>CAZYFM010000039.1:0-6708 GCA_964646885.1 uncultured Flavobacteriaceae bacterium | reverse complement strand
GAGACCAGCACTACAGCGATGAGCGCGGTGAGAAATCTTGTGAGCATCTAGAACCCCATGTCCTGAAGGCGCGATTGAAAGCCTGATTTATCAAAAAGGTGGGCTGGGCCTCATTCAGAGACCCAGCCCAGCCGTCGGATATCTATATTATCATTTTGGCGCAACGAGGGCAAAACGCCGCTCAGCCCCTGGTTACTTCCTCGATGGCCTCGGCCAAAGCAACTGTTTGACGGGCAATTTCGGCATGCAGCAATTCGACCATGCGCCCATTCAGGGCGATGGCGCCTTTACCCTGATTTTCAGGCAGGGCGAAGGCCGCGAGGATCGACCGGGCCTGCGCCACCTCGTCATTATCTGGCGAAAACACCCGGTTGCAGGGCTCGATCTGGGAGGGGTGGATCAGGGTCTTGCCATCAAATCCCATGGCCCTTCCCTGCCTGCACACCTCGAGGAAGCCGGATTCGTCGGCAATCTCGTTGAAGACACCGTCGATGACGGCGAGCCCGTTCGCGCGGCCAGCCAGCACTGACAGGTTCAGGCTCGCGATCAGAGCCTCGCGGGCGGGCGTATGGCGGGCCCGCATTTCCTTCACGAGATCATTCGTACCCAGGACCAGGCAGGCCAGGCGGCCGCCGGCGGATGCAATTCCGGCCAGATTGAAGATCGAGCGCGGCGTTTCGATCATCAGCCACAAACCGCATGCCTGCGGCGCCTGCTTCATCAGGGCCTCGGCGTCTGCAACGTCCTTAACGGAGGAGACCTTCGGAACAAGGATCGCATCCGGGCCGGCGGCGCAGGCGGCCTTCATGTCGTCCTGACCCCATGGCGTATCGAGCCCGTTTACCCTGATGATCACCTCGCGCCGGCCAAAGCGCTTCGCCTTCACGGCCGCGCAAACCTGCTCGCGGGCCACGAGCTTGACGTCGGGGGCAACGGCGTCCTCGAGGTCGAGGATCAGGGCGTCCGCTGGCAGGCTGGCTGCCTTTTCGAGGGCGCGGGCATTGGATCCCGGCATGTAGAGGACGCTTCGTCGGGGTCTTATGGCCATCGTCTGCTCTCTGACTGAAAAATTTTCCGAAGCATAACGGGGTGGCCTGTCGATTTCGAGGCCTTTGGATCGTCCCTGATGCGGACTAAACTTGAACAAAGGAGACTGCAATGCCGCGCTACGTGCTTTTCCTCCATGAGGACCAGGGACTATTCGACCAACGCAGCCAGGATGAAATGCAACGCATCATCCGGGAGTACAGCGAATGGGCCCAAAAGCTCAGGACTGCCGGACGCCTGGCCGGAGGCGAGAAACTCACCGAGGATGCAGGCCGCGTGCTGCGCCCATCCGGGAAATCCTTCAGCGTGACCGACGGCCCCTATGCCGAAGGCAAGGAGATTGTCGGGGGCTACTTCATGGTCAATGCTGCCGACTATGATGAAGCCTGCAAGCTTGCGGGCGAGTGCCCGCATCTCAAGTATGGCGGGCGCATCGAAGTGCGCATGGTGCACGACTTCTGAGATGGGCAGCGGGCCCGATATCCCGGCCCTGGTGGCCGGTCTCGCCCGGCGCGAGACCGGCAAACTCACCGGCACGCTTATGCGAAAGCTGGGTGCCGGCTCGCTCTCCTTCGCCGAAGACTGCGTGCAGGAAGCACTCCTGGCCGCGCTCCAGTCCTGGCCAATTTCCGGCGTGCCGGATCACCCCTTCTCGTGGCTGCTCATGACGGCGCAGAACCGGGGGATCGACCGGCTGCGCCGGCATGCCATGCAGAGCGCGCTGGAACCTCGCGTATCGACGTGGATGGAAGCGCTCCGGCAGCCTTCGGCCGACGCGCTCATCGGTGATGAGGAACTGCTCCTGATCGCGATGTGCTGCGCGCCACGCCTCGAAGACGATGCGCGTCAGGTGCTGGCCCTGAAGTGTGTCTGCGGCTTCAGCATCGATGAGATTGCGCGGGCATTCCTTGCCACACCCTCGGCCATTGCGCAGCGCCTCGTGCGGGCGAAGGCGCGGCTCCGGGACGGAATCGCGCTTGAGGCTCCCGGAGGAGCCGGTTTCCAGGAACGACTTCCGTCAATCCTGCGCACGATCTACCTGCTCTTCAACGAAGGCTATTCCACATCCGGTGGCACGCAGCTCATACGCGTCGAGATCTGCAGTGAAGCCTTGCGGCTGTGCCGGCTTCTTCTCGCCCACCCGATGACCGCGACGCCAGAGGCCCACGCGCTTTGTGCGCTGATGCTTTTCCAGCATGCGCGCCACCGCGCCCGGGTGTCCGGTGACGGGGATGCCATCCCGCTTGAATTCCAGGACCGGCAGCTCTGGGACCGCACCATGATTGGTGAAGGGTTCCGCCACATGAGCCTGGCCATGACAGGTGATCGCCTTACGGCACTGCATCTGGAGGCCGGCATTGCTTCCGTTCATGCTTCGTCGCCTCACTTTGACGATACGGACTGGCAACAGCTGGGACGATACTACGACGCGCTTCTTGAACTGGCGCCCTCTCCCGTCGTGGAGGTCAACAGGGCCATTGCAGTGGCGATGCACCAGGGACCCGACGAAGGGCTGCGCCTCCTCGCGCCATTGCGGGAGCGGCCGGACGTGCAGCGATACCTTCCCTTTCATCTTGCGGTGGGCGAGCTTTGCCTGAGGCGTGGCTTGCGCGAGCGTGCCCGCGCCGCCTTTACAGATGCCCTCGGGCTTGCGATGTCTGTTCAGGAACGAAAACTCATCGCTGCAAAGTTGCAGCTTGCTGCCGATGCCTGAAGCACCCGTCATCTCCATCCAGTCCGAAGTCATCCGCGGCCACGTTGGCAACAGCTGCGCACGGTTTGCGCTGCAGCGGCTCGGGACCAATGTCTGGTCGCTGCCGACTGTGGTGCTCTCCCACCATCCCGGCCACGGGCGTCCCGAGGGACGCACGACCCCGCCCGAGGAGATGACCAGCCTGTTCCGGAGCCTGCAGCAGCGCGGCTGGGCGCAAGGCGTGAGTGGCGTGATCACGGGATATCTCGGCGCGGCCGCGCAGGCAGGAGCCGCTGCCGAGATCGTCTCACGGGTGAAGTCGCTCAATCCCCGTGCGCTTTACCTGTGTGATCCGGTGTTTGGCGATGACGATGGGGCTTACGCGAAGCCCGGCGTGGCCGAAGCCATCGCCCGTGACCTGCTTCCGCTGGCGGACATTGCCGCGCCCAACCGCTTCGAGCTTTCGGGGCTGACGTCGCAGCGCATTGATGGGCCCGCAGATGCCGTGCGGGCGGCGCGCCTGCTCGGTGTCAGGGAAGTTGTCGTGACGTCCGTGCCCGATGGCTCGCAACTCGCCAATATCGTGGTGACGCCGGATGCGGCCTGGTGCTGCAGCGTCGCGCGCGAGGAGCATGTTCCCCACGGTACAGGCGATCTGCTGTCAGCGATCTATCTTGCCTTTCGCCTTGGAGGAGACGGCCCCGCCGAAGCGCTGTCAGGCAGCGTTTCGCGCGTCCAGGGCGTGATCCGTGCAAGCCTGCGCCACGATGAGCTTCAACTGATCAACGCACAGCAATTGCTGATAACGCCGCCGAACGAGATCGCGGCAATCGCACTCAGGCGCTAATCTCGCGTGCGTTCAGCCCGCGCGACGATAATTCGCGAGCTGTCTCTCGTATCCTTCAAAGGCGCTGCGCAGCTTGCGGGCGTCGTCATGTGACAGCCCTGCGCCGTTCGACAGCAGCCGCCCTTCGAGCTCTGTCGCTTGTGCTGACAGCGCCATCGCGCCGGCCATGCCCGCTGAACTCTTCAGCGCATGTGCGAGCTGGACGGCTTCGTCGGATGCCTCGCCCTGTCCGGCGAGTTCCGCCATACGCGCCAGCTTGGCGGCACAGTCCTGCAGGAAGGTGTCGATCAAAAGCTGGAGCAATTCTTCGCCTGAATCGGCCCTGAAGGCCTCGATCACGTCCGGATCGAAGTGCGGCGCCTCAATGCACGCCTGCTCGATTTCGGGTCCGCTCTCTCTTGATGGCTCAAGATCTGTCATGCCATCCAGCGCCGATGCCATCGCCATGAACAGGGTTTCGCGGCGGAAAGGCTTGCCCACATGGAGGTTCATCCCCGCGGCGCGGCAGTTCTCGATATCGCGTGCGAAGGCGTTTGCCGTCAGCGCGATGATCGGCGTCCTGGCCACGGGCCCGTCCAGGGCCCGGATGGCGCGCGTTGCCTCAAGGCCATCCATCTCGGGCATGTGCACGTCCATCAGGACAACATCGTAGGCGCGCATCCGCACGGCGCTGACGGCTTCGAGCCCGTTCGATGCAAAGTCGGCCAAAAACTCCTGCTTTTCCAGAATGGACCGGATCACGAGCTGGTTGGTGGCATTGTCCTCGACGACGAGTACCCTGAGCGGACGGCCCATGGCCTTCAGCCGTCGCAGCGCCGCTTCGTGCCGCCCGGATGTCTCACCGGCTGCGCAACGCGCTGCCTCTTCCGATGTGGCCAGGGTCACCGGGATCCGGAACCAGAACGTGGATCCGGCGCCGGGCGTGCTGTCGACGCCTATCAGTCCTCCCATCTGTTCAATGATGCGCCGCGAAATGGCCAGCCCGAGACCCGTGCCACCAAAGCGGCGCGAAATCGAGGCGTCTGCCTGCGCGAACGACTGAAACAGATGCTGGATGCGATCTGCATCGATGCCAATGCCGGTGTCGGTGACTGCAAAGGACAGCACGGCGCGGCCGTCCGTTCGCTCGAGACACTCAACCGACACCGTCACCGAACCGGTCGACGTGAACTTGACTGCATTTCCCAAGAGGTTCAGCAGGACCTGGCGGACGCGCCCGGAGTCCGCGACCACAAAGCGAGGGACGCCATCATCGACATTGCAGCGGAGCGCGAGAGACTTCGCGTCAGCCTTCGGCTCCACAAGCTCGATGACCTGCTGAATGGCCAGGGGAAGATCGAAGGGAAGGTTCTCGAGGTCCAGACTGCCGGCCTCAAGCTTCGAGAAGTCCAGGATGTCGTTGATGATCCGCAGCAGGGCATCGGCTGAATCCCTGATGGTCTCCGCACATTTCCTTTGCGCAGGCGGCAATTCCTCGTCGAGGAGAATGCCCGCCATTCCCATGATGCCATTCATGGGCGTACGGATTTCGTGGCTCATCATTGCCAGGAATTCCGATTTTGCCCTTGTTGCGGCCTCGGCCCTGTCGCGTTCGGCTTCCAGTTCTGACGTTCTCTCCCGGACCGCCATGTCCAGGCGAAGCGCTTCTGCCTCGAGGCGCCGATTGGCTTCAAAGAGCTCGCGGCTCTTGTCCTCGAGCAGGCGCTCAGCCTGCAGGCGCGCCAGTTTCTCGCGCTCGTACCGGGCGCGGGATACCTGTGCGTCAGCGGCAGGCTGGACGATTGTCATGCGCCGGTCAGGAGATCCGACGGATCGTGAATTCGGCAACGCCGGTCGTGTCCGTGGAGCGGTCCACCATCGTGATCTCGGCCTTCTCGCCATAGTGCGTGAAGGTCGCCTCGATCAGTCCGTGGCAAAACGCAATCAGCCGGCGCGGCGAGGTGTAGACCAGACGCATGGTGTTCCCGTCGAGACGCTGGGTGTCGAAGCGCGGAAGCTCGGCATCGGTGTAGAGCTTTCGAACCTCGACGTGAACCTCGTTCTCGATGGACTCAAGCATCGAGAATGCGTCGGGCTTGGCGTCAAAGAACTGTGCGTATGTCTCGGTGAAGCGGCGCAACATCCAATGACCGAACTGGCGCTGCAGCGCTTCGACGGAATGACCCGTTGCATTGCTGAAGCCGGATACCAGGGTGGCCAGTTCGCCGCTGTCGTAGCTTCCGACGGAGGTGTAGGCCCCCTTCGATGCCAGGGGGCAACCGGACACAACCTTGTCGACGGCGTCCTCACCCACTGCCTCTTCGGCCATGTTCAGCAGTTCAACGAAGACAACACCCTTCATTCCATCCTCCAGTTTCTTGTTTGCGTGCGGGATGGCGCGACGGCGCATCCCCTGCGGAGAGGCGGGATTATCAGGGTTTCCTGTTAAATCGACGTGTATTGGCTAATGATCTTGGGACCTGCCTTGACGGTTTTTTAACCGTGGTGGCGACCGGAAGAGCAAGAACGCCCGGAACTTGCGGGTCCCGGGCGTGCTTTTCCGTGCATGACCTTGGCTGTCAGGCCGCCTTCTTCAGGTGGCGGGCGATCAGGATTTCCGCGATCTGGATGGCATTGAGTGCTGCCCCCTTGCGCAGGTTGTCGGATACGCACCACAAGGCGAGGCCGTTTTCGACGGTCGGGTCCTTGCGGATGCGGCTGATGTAGGTGGCGTAGTCGCCCACGCATTCCACCGGCGTCACGTAGCCGCCGTCCTGGCGCTTGTCGACGACCATGCAGCCCGGCGCCTCGCGCAGGATATCGCGCGCCTGGTCCGGGGTGATGGGCTGTTCGAACTCGATGTTGATGGCTTCCGAGTGGCCGACAAAGACGGGAACGCGCACGCAGGTCGCCGTGACCTTGATGTCCGGATCGAGGATCTTCCTCGTCTCGGCGGCCATCTTCCACTCTTCCTTCGTGTAGCCATCGTCCATGAAGCTGTCGATGTGGGGAATGACGTTGAAGGCGATCTGCTTGGTGAACTTCTTGGGTTCAATCGAGTCGGTGACGAAGATTGCGCGGGTTTGGTTGAAGAGCTCGTCCATCGCGTCCTTGCCGGCGCCTGACACGGACTGGTAGGTCG
>CAZYFM010000038.1:0-25804 GCA_964646885.1 uncultured Flavobacteriaceae bacterium | reverse complement strand
TTGATCTCGGCGTCCTCGAGCGCGATGAGCTCCACGACGGCAGCGTGGAGCTGGTTTTCGTCACGCATCGGCGCTGTGCAGCCTTCGAGATACGAGACGTAGGAGCCCTTGTCGGCGATGATCAGCGTGCGCTCGAACTGGCCGGTCTGGGCCTCGTTGATGCGGAAATAGGTGGAGAGTTCCATCGGGCAGCGCACGCCCGGCGGGATGTAGACGAAGGAGCCGTCACTGAAGACGGCCGAATTCAGCGTCGCGAAGAAATTGTCGGTGTTCGGAACAACGGTGCCGAGATACTTGCGGATCAGGTCCGGGTGCTTCTGCAGCGCTTCGGAGATCGGGCAGAAGATCACGCCGGCTTCGGCGAGCTTGCCCTTGAACGTGGTGGCCACCGAGACGCTGTCGAACACGGCATCCACCGCGACGCCGGCCAGCAGCTTCTGCTCCGTCAGCGGGATGCCGAGCTTCTTGTAGGTTTCGAGCAGTTTCGGGTCGACCTGGTCGAGGCTCTCCAGCTTGGGCTTCGTCTTGGGGGCCGAATAGTAGTGGGCGTCCTGGTAGTCGATCCTCGGATAGTGGAGCTTGGCCCACTCCGGCTCGCGCATGGACTGCCAGCGCTCGAAGGATTCAAGGCGCCAGGCCAGCATCCAGTCGGGCTCGTTCTTCTTCGCGGAGATGTAGCGGACGATATCGGCGTTCAGGCCTTTCGGGGCCTTCTCGCTCTCGATGTCGGTGACGAAGCCGTACTTGTATTTGTCTCCGCCCTGGGCGTTGACGGTGTCGATGGTTGCCTGCTCAGCCATGTTCTTTTCCTTATGCGGCCGCGCGGGATCGAGCCCGCGAGACAATGCGTGTCCATGCTTCGGCGAAGGCTTCGAGATCAGCCGCCTGCGTGTGCCATCCCGCGCTGACGCGAATGGCGCAGCGTGCGAGTTCCGGTTCCACGCCCATGGCGGCGAGCACGTGGCTCTGCGTCACCCGGCCCGACGAGCAGGCGGCACCCGCGCTGACCGAAAATCCATCGAGGTCGAGGGCGATCACGAGCGTCTCGGCCGTCACGCCGGGGGCGGCGATGCACGTCGTCGTGCCGACGCGCGGTGCGCCCGCGCCGAAGATGCGGGCCTCCGGACACGACTTCATCAGGCGCGCTTCAAGTGCATCGTGCATCCGTGCCTGCTCCGGCGTTGCGGCAAGGGCGCGGATGGCTGCGCCGAAGCCCGCGATGGCGGCGACGTTCTCCGTTCCCGCGCGAAGTCCGAACTCCTGCGCGCCACCGCGGACAAGCGATGCGACAGGAATGCCTGCCCTGCGGACCATGGCGCCCGCCCCTTGCGGGCCGCCCATCTTGTGCGCGCTCAAGGTCATGATGTCGGCGCCGAGATCGTCGAGGCGGCACGCGATCTTGCCTGCGGCCTGGACGGCATCGCAGTGGAACACGGCGCCGTGGCGGCGGCAAAGCTCGGCGACCTGCTGCACGGGCTGGATCACGCCGGTTTCGTTGTTGACCGCCATGACGGAGACGAGCGCGCGGCCCTTGCCTTCGGCGAGTTCCCGTTCGAGGTCAGCCAGGCGGAGAACGCCGCTCGTGTCGACGCCCACGTGGCTCAGGCGAAGTCCCGGATGCATCTCGGATGCGCGTGTGGCCGCCTGCAGGACGCAGTCATGCTCGACCGCCGAGACGATCAGGCGGGTGAAGCGGCGCCCTTCTTCCGCGGCCGCCAGCAGCGCGCCGTTGATGGCAAGGCCTGCTGCCTCGGTGCCGCCGCTCGTGAAGGTGACGTGTTCCGGCAGCGCGCCCGTGAAGCCTGCGACGGCCGCGCGGGCTTCATCGACCGCACGACGGGCATTGCGACCCTCGACATGGATTGAGGACGGATTGGCTGCGTGGTCCATGACGGCAAGCATGGCTGCCCGCGCTTCGGGACGAAGCGGCGCCGTTGCGTTGCTGTCGAGGTAGACCCTCATGCCCCGATCCTATTCTGCTGCCGTCTGGTGCGGCGCAATGGAACCGTTGGTGCTTTCGATCGGCTTGCTCATGCCCAGGACGCGCTTGTTGACGACGTCCGACAGGGTCACGCCACTGAGGAAGATGTGGATCTGGCGGCCGAGCTCCTCCCAGAGGTCGTGCGTCACGCAGCGGCCGTGCTGCCCGGTGCAGCCCTTGGACGAGGTCAGGTCGCAACGTGTCGCGCGCAGGGGCTCTTCCACCGCAATCATGATGTCGGCGATGCGGGTCTCCTCCGGGGTGCGGGCAAGGCGGTAGCCGCCGCCGGGTCCACGGGCGCTCACGACCAGGCCGCCGCGCCGGAGACCGGCGAACAGCTGCTCAAGGTAGGACAGTGAAATCTCCTGGCGCTGCGCGATCTCGTTCAGGGCCACGGGCTTGCCGTTGCTGTTCCGGGCCAAGTCGACCATGGCCATGACCGCGTATCTGCCTTTGGTGCTCAAGTTCATTGCCGCTCTCCAAAACCGGGCCGCTCTCAAATTCCGGGCGAATAAGGCGCATCTGCGAAGTCGGGATTTTCTTGATTTTCCGACTGGTACCCGTGGTAGAAAGCGCCCAACCGCGTGGATGGGTGCGATATAGATTTCCCTAGTCAGGAGGTCAAGTATTCAAGGCTAACTTCTTTGGGAATTCGGACATTTCCCTTACGAAACAAGACGTTGCCTGAAAACCTGTCGCACCATCAATTCCAATGGCGATGCTCAACTAATTGCTCCAGACGAGGTAAACGACCCGCATGCCCGACGTGATCTTCGCAGGCCCCAGCGGCCGGCTTGAAGGGAAGTACCAGCACCAGAAGCACAAATCGGCGCCCATCGCCCTGATCCTGCATCCGCACCCACGCAGCGGCGGGACGATGAACCACCGTGTGTCGTACGAAATGTACTACGCGTTCCAGCGTCGCGGCTGCTCGGTCCTGCGTTTCAATTTTCGTGGCGTCGGCAAGAGCCAGGGCACCTATGACGGCGGCATTGGCGAGCTGTCCGACGCGGCGGCCGCGCTGGACTGGCTGCAGATGATGAACCCGGGGGCCCAGACCTGCTGGGTGGCCGGCGTTTCGTTCGGCGCCTGGATCGGCATGCAGCTCCTGATGCGCCGTCCCGAGATCCACGCCTTCATCTCGGTCGCGCCGCCCGCGAACATCTATGACTTCACGTTCCTGGCGCCCTGCCCGGCCTCGGGCCTGATCGTGCACGGACGCAATGACACCGTGTCCCCGGAAGCCGACGTGCAGAAGCTGGTCGACCGGCTCAACGCGCAGCGCGGCATCAAGATCACGCAGGTGAAGATCGAAGGCGCCAACCACTTCTTCGACAACCACACGCCGGAGCTGATCCAGAGCATCGAGGACTATCTCGACATGCGCATGCCGCCGGTCGAGGAACCGGCCTGACCGCTCCAACCCACCCCAGACAGGTCTTCTTTCCATGGGCGCCTTCCGCTCCAGCTTCCTGAACGAGTTCGCCGCGCGCGGACACCTGCACCAGAGCACGAATGCAGAGGGGCTCGACGACCTCATGTCGAAGGGCTGCGTGCCGGCCTATATCGGCTTCGACTGCACGGCGCCCAGCATGCACATCGGCAACCTGACGCAGATCATGCGCCTGCGCGTGCTGCAGCGGAACGGACACAAGCCGATTGTCGTGGTGGGTGGCGGGACGACGAAAATTGGTGATCCGTCTGGGCGCGACGAGACGCGCCAGCTGCTCACCGACGAGATCATCAATCACCACAAGGAGCGCTTCAAGGAGATCTTCCGGCGCTTCCTGACCTTTGGCGACGGACCGACCGACGCCATCATGGTCGACAATGCCGACTGGCTGGACCAGCTCGCGTACATCCCGTTCCTGCGCGAGATCGGCCGCCACTTCTCGGTCAACCGCATGATCACGATGGACAGCGTGAAGCTGCGCCTCGACCGCGAGCAGCCGCTTTCGTTCCTCGAATTCAACTACATGATCCTGCAGGCCTATGATTTCGTCGAACTCTTCCGTCGCCATGGCTGCCGGCTGCAGATGGGTGGCTCGGACCAGTGGGGCAACATCGTTTCGGGCATCGACCTTGCGCGGCGCACGGACAGCGTCGAGCTGTTCGGCCTCACCTCGCCGCTGATCACGACATCATCGGGCGCGAAGATGGGCAAGACGGCAGCGGGCGCCGTGTGGCTCTCCGCCGACATGCTGAGCCCCTATGACTACTGGCAGTACTGGCGCAATGTCGAAGATGCCGATGTCGGCCGCTTCATGAAGATCTTCACGGATCTCCCGATTGCGGAGATCGAGCGCCTTGAGAAGTTGCAGGGTGCGGAGCGCAACGAGGCGAAGAAGATCCTGGCCAACGAGGCCACGGCACTGTGCCATGGCCGCGCCGAAGCCGATCGTGCGGCGGACACGGCCCGCCAGACCTTCGAAGGCGGCGGCGTGTCAGCCAATCTGCCAACCGTGGAGGTTCCGGCTGCAGAACTGGGCGCCGGCATTGGCGTGCTGGCTGCGTTCACGCGTGCGGGACTGACGTCATCCAATGGCGACGCGCGTCGCCAGATCGGCGGCGGCGGCCTGCGGGTGAACGACGAGGTCGTGACCGACGACAAGGCCATGCTTGGCGCCGCGCATGTGCGTGACGGCGCGATCAAGCTTTCCCTTGGCAAGAAAAAGCACGTCCTGCTGAAGCCGGTCTGAACGATCGCTTATTTCGGCTTGGCTGGCGGGGGCAGGATGTTCTTCTGCTCCTGCTTCGGCATGGGCAGCGGCATCGGCGTCGCCGCCTCCGGCTTTTCACCCTGGAAGATTTTCCTGAGGAAGCCGGGCGTCAGCATCGAGATCGGGTTGACCGCCACGCGCAGCTCATCCACCTGCCCCTTCACGCCATAGGTGACCGCAAAGATACCTTCGCCGTCCTTCGAGCCGAGAATGTCGCTGACGAGCGGAATGTCCTCGAAGATCGAATTGAGCCCGTAAAGCGGGACGATGGTTCCGTTGAGGTCGAGTTTTTCGGCGTCGCGCTGGAAGGTTCCCTGCATCGTGATGCCGATCGAAGGCCCTGCGGCGCGGCCATCCGAAAAGGTCAGGAGCGGGCCACGTCCGTGGATCGTCTGCTCAAGCCGCGTGAAGGTGATGCCCTCGCCCCGCAACAGGTCATCGAGACCCGTGAACGATCCTGCCGAGAGCAGCCTCGCGAAGAAGGGCTGGTCGACGATCTTGAAGTCCTCGATCAAGAGCTTGCCGTCGAAGGCGGCCTCGGTGCGAACACCCTGGGTCAGCGGTGACAGGTCTGCCGTCAGCTTCAGGTCGCCGCCGATCAGGCTGCGGAAACCCGTGATGCCCTTCACAACGCGGCCGGCATCGGCTGTCTCGAAACGAAGCTTGCGCGCGCCATCGGCCGCTGTCGTCAGCTCACCGCGCAAGCGGGCGTTCTGGTCGACCGCGTCCAGCTTGAACTGCGTCAGGTGCAGGCCGTCATCCGTGTACGCCAACTTCACGCTGCTGAATGACACTCCGCCCTGGAGGTGCAGAGATGCGACGTCTGCAGCGATGGTCATCGGGGTACGTGCTGGCGCCTTTGTGGCTTGTGCCGGGGTTTCATCCTCGTCGGACTCAAACAGGCCGCCCGCATCGATCGCCTTGCCTCTCACGTCGACCGAAGCGGAAACGCCGGGCTGGTTGCGATAGATGAGCGCAAAGTCGTTCCGCTTTCCAAGCTCGAGCTTCTTGAACTCCGCTTCCGTCACGGAACCGCCGCTGATCACGACGCGTCCCAGCGCCCGCAATTCGCGACCGGTCGCGTCTATGTTTGAGATTTCAATCGTGTCGTCCGGCTTCATCGCCAGCGTCGCCTTCAGCGTGGCGTTTGCGTCCTCCGGCTTCGCCCAGTTCAGTTCCGGAATGGACAGGCGCGAACCTGTCAGGTTTGCATCGATGGTGGCGTTCTGGATCTTGCCCGATTTGCCGGTGAAAGTCGCCACGATCGAGGTGCGGCCCTCAAGGTAGGGCGCCGCCTGAAGGCCAAACACGTCGCGCTGCGTTTCGTTCAGCGTTGCTGTCACATCGATGTGCGTGCCGTGCTTGGCGGTGCCCGTGAAGTCTTCGTTCCAGATGAAGCCCACCGACGCGCCGTTGATCTTGACCGCGCCGAGCGCCTTCAGGCCCTTCATGTCGAGCTTGACCGAGAACTTGCCCCCGGTGAGGCCAAACTTGTCGTTGATCGGCAGCTTGACGTCGAGCAGCTCTGCATTCACGTCGATGCCGATGTCGCTGGCATTGAGGTCCCTGAGCATCGGTATGGCAAAGGCGAAGTCGACGTTGGACGTGCCGCCGGCCTTGTCGGCCTGGATGCCGTATCTCGAGGGATAACGCAGGCGCGGCGCATCAATCAGGGTGAGGATGTCCCGCGTCGGACCGGTGAATGTGCCCGAGACGTTGCCTACGGCTCCCGTCTTGTGGAGCTCGTTGATCAGGATGCCACCCTTCTTCAGGGAGATGGCGCCGATCTGTCCTGACTTGAGCTCTCCCCGGAACGTGTCACCATTCAGGATCGCTGTACCGTCGACACCCACCAGGTCCGGCAGGCCGGAAAGATACGTCACCTTCAGGCCTGCGAGCTGGAAGTCCACGGCCAGCATCTCGTCGGGAATGCGGTCGTCGACGATTGCGCCGGGGAGAAGGTCAACGTTGATGTCGGCTTTTCGGATCGAGCCTTCGTGGATGTTTGCAAAGATCCAGTCACGCGCACCCGGCACGGTACCTGCCGGCCACAGACGCTTCAGGTCAGGGATTGAGAGGTCCTTGACTGTTCCCGCCAGCTTCACGCCCATCGAGACCGGGTTGTCGGTCAGGCTGCCGGCGAGCTGCAGTTCGAATGGTCCCTTGCGGGCGAGGACCTGCTCGATCTGCAACGACTTGGTCGGCGCATCGAAGACACCCTTGAACTTCAGGGCTTCAAGCGAGAACCCGCCATCAAAAAGGTTGGGCGCATCCATGAAGATGTTTTCAGCCGACCAGTCCGCGCTCAGCGTCTGCAACTCGCCTTCAGGTGTGAGGCCGAGCGCGCCGTCGCCGCTTATCGTCCCGCGGATCGTGTTTCCCTTCCAGGACATCTCCGAGATCGCATAGCGCTTCGTCACGAAGTCGATCTCTGCCGTGACGGCCGCTTCCTTCAGCTGGATCGGTTCGTGCTTGAGCGCCGGAAGATGTAGCTCTCCCGCCCCGGCGTTCAGCCAGAACTTGCAGCGACCGAGCACGCCGCTGACATTCATCCCGCAGGCCAGGTTTCCGGCGACGGGAATGTCGAAACCCTTCAGGGACTGGAGTCCGGATCCATTGGCGGCGAGGACGCTCAGGCGCACCGGCTTGAAGGCGGCCTCGAGTGCGATTGCGCTGCTGCCGTTGGTGTATCGTGCCGAGGCGCTGAACTGCCAGACCTGCCTGTTGGCGAGCTTGACGGGCGCCTTGATCGATACGGCCACGCCGTTTGGCTTGCGGTCGAAGGAAAGCGAGGCCTTGTCGGCAACCCAGCTTGACCGGGTTTCCTCGTCGAACACTGAAAGTCGCGCTTCGGAGATCGAAAAGCGCTTCAGGTACTTCGACAGCGTGTCGTCATCGGAAGGGTGCAGCATCGCCTGCAGGACCTTCTCGACGACTTCCTGCGAGTTTTCCGGCGCCTCACCGGTCTGCTTGCGGGACTGGTCGGCATTGACCTGGAGGCCAAGCTGGATGCCGCCACCGGCCCTGCGCACGATGTTGGCTGACACGCCCACGAGCTCGACTTCTGTCGGCGCAGCCGTGCCGCCGAGCAGCGCAGGTCCGGACAGGGTGATGTTGGCACGCGGCACGCGCGCGATCACGCCTTCGTTGCTGTCGACGACCCTTACGCCAACGAACTGCAGATGGGCGAACTTGCGCCCTTCCGACCAGGCAATGATGCTGTCGTCAAAGCGCAGCTGAATGCCCTTCAGGCCGGCGTTGATCATGGACTCAAGCTGCGGACCGAGGGGGCCGAGCGAGCCACCGCTCATGATGCGCCACGCAAACAGGGCACCCGCCACGACGAGAACGCCCGTCGCGCCCAGCGCAATACGAAGCGCCAGCTTTCTGGAGATGCCGCCCAACACGTCCTGCTACCCGTCCAAAAATCCGTTCAACAAATCTGCTGCGCCTTCAGTGCCGGCGTTTTCCGGACGAACGCGCACGCCGGCTCCGCAAATCGACTTGATACCTCGAACCAACTTATCCATGTTTTCCACGCTGCATCCGAAACAAGGCGACGCGAGATGACCAAGGCACTGACTGCTGGCGACAAGGCCCCACCGTTCAACCTTCCATCGGATGGCGGCGGAAAGGTCTCTCTTAAAGACCTGCTCGGCAAGCCGGTAGTTCTTTATTTCTATCCGAAGGATGATACCTCGGGCTGCACGCGGGAGGCCATCGACTTCACGGCGCTTCTCCCGAAGTTTCGCCGATTGGGCGCGACCATCGTCGGTATCTCGAAGGACACGGTCGCGGCGCATGACCGGTTCAAGTCAAAGCACAAGCTGGGGATCGTCCTCGGATCGGATGAAGACGGAAAGGTCGTCGAATCGTACGGCTGCTGGGTCGAAAAGAGCCTCTACGGGCGCAAGTACATGGGAATCGAGCGGGCTACATTCCTGATTGACGGGAAGGGAAAGATCTCGCGCATCTGGAGAAAGGTTAAGGTTCCGGGACACGCGGAAGAGGTATTGGCCGCCCTGAAATCCGATTAGCAGTGTTTCTAAACAATATGTAAGGAAATCAAGGATTTCTCTGGCTTGGCGAATTGCTTCAAATCCGTAACAATCTGGCGAGGTATTAACCGGTGTGTCCCAGCCACACGCGGGGTCTATTCCCCGTGGCAGGGCCGTGTCTGTACGCAGTTTGAGGTTTCGCATGTCCTCGTCCCCCATGGCCGGACTTTTTGCGTTTTTGAACCGGCTGTTTCCGCACAGGCAGTTCTATCTCCGTAGCCGCGGTTCGGTTCAGTTCTTCGAGTTCAGCCCGACGTTCCAGATGACGATCGCCTTTGGCTCGCTCGTGCTGCTGGGCTGGGTCGCCTATTCGTCGGTGGTCGTGATCTTCAAGGAACAGATCATCACCGCGAAGGACCAGCGTTATGCGAGCATGCAATCGGCCTATGAAAGCCGCGTCTCGCAGATGCAGCTGGCCTATGACGAACTGAACGGCCTGCTCGTCCTGGCGGAAGAGCGCTTCCAGAATGCGACGCGCGACCTTGAAGCCAAGCACCGCCAGCTCACGGCCCTGCTGATGCAGAAGCAGGCCATGGACCAGCAGTTCAAGAGCCTGCGCACGCAAGTCGCCACGATGGGCCGTTATGGCGGTCCTTCATTCGCGCGCGCCCCCACAAACGACGGCACCAACACAATCCAGATGCAGATGGCGGCCGCCGAACCGGCCCAGCGCCAGAGCCGCACGCAGCGCACCATCAGCGACAGCGCCATTGGCAGCGTGGCTGCCGCAGTCGGCCCGCGCAGCAGCAGCACGGGCTCGGTCAAGAGCGCGCTCGCGCAGAACCACGTTGTCCAGAAGATCGCAGCGCTTGAAGACAAGCTGAATGCGATCAAGAAGCAGCAGCTTTCTCTCCTCGGCGATCTTCGTGATACGGCCACCGGCCAAATCGAGCGCTATGAAGGCATTCTCAAGACGGCGGAAATGCCGGTCGATACAGTCATCACGCAGGTTGGTGGCGGCGCTGCCAAGCGCAAGCTCGGCGTGGGTGGACCGTTCCTGTCGGCCGGCATCGGCGCAGAAATCCGCGCAGCCGCGATTGATGGCGTCACCGATGAGTTCGAGAAGGAATTCGCAGAGGTCGCTCAGATCTACGGGCGCCTGGACAGTCTGACCTCCGCCATGACGCGCCTGCCGCTGGTCACACCCATCGAGCACGGGCTTTACCATTCCACCAGCGGTTTTGGTTACCGCGTCGATCCGTTCACGGGCCGCGTGGCCTTCCACGCCGGTGCGGACATGGCTGGTGAGTTTGGAACGCCAATCATGGCTACCCTGCCCGGACGCGTGATTTTCTCGGGCCAGCGCGGTCCTTACGGGCTGTGTGTAGATATTGATCATGGTCGCGGAATCCGCACCAGATATGCCCACCTTAAAACATCGCTGGTGAAGCCCGGAGACT
This sequence comes from uncultured Flavobacteriaceae bacterium, assembly GCA_964646885.1. GTDB lineage: Bacteria > Pseudomonadota > Alphaproteobacteria > Micropepsales > Micropepsaceae > SZUA-430. The sequence continues at coordinate 15,645 of CAZYFM010000038.1, read as the reverse complement.
TCGTGCAATTCAGGCAGAAGATTGCTACAATGGGTTCCAGCGGACGCAGTACCGGACCTCACCTGCACTATGAGATCTGGTTCAACGACGTTGTGCGCAGTCCAATCCGGTTTTTTGATGCGGGGCGAAATGTTTACAAGGGGTAGCAAGGGGAATCCACCGACGTCGGGAAATCTGCCGTTGCCGCAGCCGCAGAAGCGGATGGGCCGGTCGGCTCCGTCGATCATTTCGGATGACCTGGTGGTGATCGGAACGCTGACGTCGACGGGCGACATCCAGATCGACGGACGCGTGGATGGCGACATCCGCTCCGGGTCGGTGACGATCGGCGAGAAGGCGAATTTCGAAGGCGAGATCGTTGCCGAAGAGTGCACGATCCGCGGCCGCGTACAGGGCATTGTCCGCGCACGCAAGGTGCAGCTGTCGAGCACCTGCCACATGGAAGGCACGATCCTTCACGAAGTGCTGGCGGTTGAAGTCGGTGCGTTCTTTGAAGGCACCTGCCGCCACAGTGCGGATCCGCTCTCCGAAACGGCAGGCAAGCCGGAACCGCGCGCCACGTTTGAACCCAAGCGTGACCTGGGCGTTGCACCGGCTGCGCCGGTTGCCGCCGCGCCGCAGCCTGTCGCTCCTCCGGCTCCGGCCTCGGCACCGAATTTCCCGCGCACGGTCTCTCCGACCACGACGCGCACGACGAGCACGGGCAGCCTCCTCGGCGCCATCAAGTCTCGCCAGTAGACAGTTTTTCCTATTCCAGGTCCTCGACAGGCGGCGCATCTGCGCCGCCTTTGAGTTTGTGGGCCAGTGACGCCTGCATGAAGGCATCGAGGTCGCCATCGAGCACGTTCTGGGGCGTGTAGCTCTGCGCGCCCGTGCGCAAGTCCTTCACAAGCTGGTACGGCTGCAGCACGTAGCTTCGGATCTGGTGGCCCCAGCCGATGTCCGTCTTGGTCGAATTCAGGGCCTGCGCCGCGGCCTCGCGCTTCTCGAGTTCAAATTCGTACAGGCGCGAACGGAGCATCGCCCAGGCCGTCGCGCGGTTCTTGTGCTGCGAACGGTCGTTCTGGCACGACACGACGATGTTCGTGGGAATATGCGTGATGCGAATGGCGCTCTCGGTCTTGTTGACGTGCTGACCGCCGGCGCCGCTGGCCCGGTAGGTATCGATGCGGACATCCTTCTCCGGAATGTCGATTTCGATCGAGTCGTCCACGACGGGGTACACCCAGACGCTGGCGAAACTCGTGTGGCGCCGCGCGTTCGAGTCAAATGGTGAAATGCGCACGAGGCGGTGCACGCCGGATTCCGTCTTGCACCAGCCGAAGGCGTTCTCGCCCTTCACGAGGATCGTCGCCGACTTCAGCCCGGCTTCTTCGCCAAGGCTTTCCTCCATCAGTTCCCACTTGAACCCCTTGCGCTCGGCCCAGCGGGTGTACATGCGGAACAGCATCGAGGCCCAATCCTGGCTTTCGGTGCCGCCCGCGCCTGCATGGATTTCCACGTAGCAGTCATTGCCATCCGCCTCGCCGGAGAACAGCGACTGCATTTCGGCATCCTTGGCGCGCACGGTGAGATCGCGCAGTGCCTGCTCGGCCTCGGCAGTCAGGCCCTTGTCGCCCTCCTCCGCGGCCAGTTCGATCATGCCCACGGTGTCGTCGAAATCCTTTGCCAGCGCCTCGTAGGCGGACAGCGAATTCTCGAGCTTGTTCCGTTCGCGCATCATCTTCTGCGCGGCAGACGGGTCATTCCAGATCGAAGGGTCTTCAGCCTTGGCGTTCAGTTCGTCGAGGCGTTTGCGGGAAACATCCGGGTCAAAGATGCCTCCTCAGCAGGGACAGCGACTGCTTCACCTGCTCTGCCAGAGATTCCATTTCAGCGCGCATTGATCATGCCAACCAGATTGAGCGTGGCGTCCCGGACGCCAACGCGATGACGTTCAACTCTACAAATGATTCAGTACAGGCCCCAGCTCGGGTCGGTGCCGGCGCCGTTCGGGTTGTCGGGATCGCCTTCGCCGGACGAGTTGATGCCGCCCCAGCCGTCGCCCTTCGCGACGTAGCCTGAGCCAGGCTCGGTTCCGACCTTGAAGGCCTCGAGCACCGCACCTGCTGCGGATGGAACACCCGACTTCAGGTCGACGCGCACCATGCGAATGCCCGGCGGCACACGGAACGGGACGGGCGGCTGCTTGCCCACGGCCTCGGCCATGAAGTCGCGGAAGATGGGCGCTGCGTTCTGGCCACCTGTCTCGCCGTGTCCCATCGAAACGGGCTGGTCGAAGCCGATGTAGATGCCGACCGTCAGGTTCGGCGAAAAGCCCACGAACCAGGCGTCCTTGTAATCGTTGGTGGTGCCGGTCTTTCCGGCGAGCGGAACGCCAACCGACTTGACGACCATCGCCGTTCCGCGCTCCACGACGCCTTCCAGCATATGCGTGATCTGGTAGGCGGTACGCGGATCGAGAATGTTGTCGGCATCGCTGGCGATCAGCGGCTCGTCCTGTCCCTGCCACGTTTCGGCGTTACAGCCTTCGCACATGCGCTTGTCATGACGATAGATGGTCTTGCCGTGCCGGTCCTGGATTCGGTCGACCAGCGTGGGAATGACCCGCTTTCCGCCGTTCACGAAAGTCGAATAGGCCTGCGTCATGCGCACGACCGTCGACTCCGTCGAGCCCAGCGCGTTGGCGAGAACCGGCAGCATCTTGTCGGACGTGCCGAGCTTGCGGGCGTACTCAACCACCTTGTCCATGCCGACATCGGCAGCGATGCGGACCGTCATCAGGTTGCGTGACTTTTCGAGACCCTGGCGCAGGGTGGACGGACCCGCGTAGTTCTCGTCGTAATTGTCAGGACGCCACATGGGCAGGCCCTGGCCCTGGCTGGCGACGAAGGGCGTATCGAGCACGATGCTCGACGGCGTATAGCCCTGGTCGAGAGCGACGGCGTAAACGATCGGCTTGAAGGACGAACCGGTCTGGCGGAATGCCTGCCAGGCGCGGTCGAATTCGCTGCCGTAATAGCTGAAGCCACCCACGAGGGCGAGCACGCGGCCCGTATGCGGATCCATCGCGAGCAAGCCGCCATTGACCTTCGGCACCTGGCGCAACGCATAGGCGCCCGTGTTTGGATTTTCCGGTGTCTTGGGAAGCGCTTCGACGTACACGACGTCGCCAGGCGTGACGACTTCGCTCAGCTTGCGGACTTCACCGCCCATGCGTTCATTCGAGATGAACTTGCGGGCCCAGCGGACCTCGGCGAACGGGATCTTGCCTTCGGAGCCGTCGGCAAAACCGATTTTCACGGCGTCGTTCCCGATGTATCCGAGGACGGCGGCGAGGCGCCATTCGGTGACGTCGTGCAGGGCCGGAATGTCGGTCAGCGCCTTCTGCCAGTCAGCAGACAGGTCCACGCGCGACACCGGTCCACGCCAGCCGTGTCGCCGGTCATAGCCGATCAGGCCCTTGCGCAGGGCCTGCACGCCGAAACGCTGGAGCGTCGGATCGAATGTGGAGCGAACGGCGAGACCACCATCGTAGAGCGACTGGTCGCCGTAGTTCTGCTGGATCCAGCGGCGGATTTCCTCGGCAAAGTACTGGGCGTCGGGTGACTGGGCACCCGCCGGGCGGAAGCGCGGGATCAGGTCTTCGGCAATCGCGGTCTTGGCATCTTCCTCGCTGATGAACTGGTTCAGCGACATGCGCTCGATGACGTAGTTGCGACGCTCGATCGCGCGCTTGTACTGGCGCACGGGATGGAAGTTGGACGGCGCCTTGGGCAGGCCGGCGAGATAGGCGGTCTCGGCGATGGTCAGCTGGTCGAGCGACTTGTCAAAGTAGTTGTAGGCCGCCGCAGCCACGCCGTAAGAGCCCGAACCGAGGAAGATTTCGTTCAGGTACAGCTCGAGGATCTTGTCCTTCGTGTAGGCGTCCTCGAGACGGAAGGCGAGCATCCACTCCTTGATCTTGCGTTCAAGGCTGACCTCGCTGCTGAGCAGGAAGTTCTTGGCGACCTGCTGCGTGATGGTCGAGGCGCCCTCCGGGCGCTTGCCGCCCTTGGACATGTAATTCTGGAAGTTCGTGTAGGCGGCGCGCATGACGCCGTTCAGGTCCACGCCCGGATGCGAATAGAAGTCCTTGTCTTCGGCCGACAGGAACGCATCGATGACGCGGCGCGGGATGGACTCGATCGGCACGAACAGGCGGCGCTCGCGCGCGTATTCTGCGATCAGCGAACCGTCATTCGCGTACACGCGCGTCGTGATCGGCGGCTGGTAATTGGCAAGCGAGCCGTAGTCCGGCAGGTCCTGGCTGAGCTTGTAGAGGTACAACGCCACGCCGGCGAAAACGGAAATCGTGAGTACCGCGATGCCGCCAACGGTATACGCAATAAATCGATACATGAGCGTGAACTGTCCTGCGCTATGCTGCGCGCGGGGGCGTTATATCACAGGCTTTTGCCGGTGCATGCCAAATTAATGCACGCGACGAACCGCCACCCATGACTTTCCCAGCATTTCTGCGCATTTTTGTTATTCCACCTTGCCGGACGCGAGGTTCGGGCTTTGGCCCTTTGGGCCTGGCCTGAAATAGCTATCGACGGCCTGCGCGATGGCCTTTGCCATGCCCTTGCGCCACCGCGTTCCCCGCATCGCCGACTCATCGTCAACGTTCGTAAGATAGCCGAGTTCGATCAGCACCGAAGGCACATCCGGGGCCTTGAGGACGCGGAACCCTGCAAATCTGTGGGTCCTGTGCGTCAGGCTACCAACCTTGTGCAACTCTGGGATGAGGAGCTGAGCGAACCTCGCGGAACGGTTCTTGGTTTCGCGCTGGGCGAGGTCAATCAGGATGCTGGTGACGATGTCGGGCTCCTTGCGGAGATCGACGCCGGCGATGATGTCTGACTGGTTTTCCGCGCTGGCGAGGGCCTCGGCTTCACGGTCGGAGGCCTGCTCGGACAGCGTATAGACCGATGCGCCGCGAGCGCCTGACGCCGGGGCGGCGTCGGCGTGGATGGAAATGAACAGGTCTGCCCGATACTTGCGGCCGAGGGCGACCCGCGCTTTCAGGGACAGGAAGATATCGCTGTCGCGGGTCATGTAGACCTTGAACCTGCCCGAGTTCCGGAGCTCGGCAGCCAGGCTCTGGGCAACGCCCAGCACTACATCCTTCTCGAGCGTGCCGGTCACGCCGGTGGCGCCCGGATCCACGCCGCCGTGGCCGGCGTCGATCACGATCACCGGAGGCGCCCCCCTGCTCTCCGGGGTATCCGCCGTTCGGATCTCGGGTTCGGCTTCGGCCGGTTCGGCTTCCCCCTTCCAGCCCGCGGCGTTCAGGTACGACGCCCGGTCAGTCGGGGCAAAGTCGAGGACCAGTCGGTATTCCGGGACCTTGGCGTCCGGCGGCAGGAGGAACTTGTTGGCGAGCACCACCGGCCCCGTCAGGTCGATGACCATGCGCGAGGTGCCCGGCTTGTAGGAGCCGTAGCGGTAGCCCTTGACCAGACCGAGTGACGGGGAAGCCGCCTTGGGGTCCATTTTCCAGCCAATCTGTGGGAAATCCACGACCACCCGGTAGGGATCGGCAAGCGTGAACACCTCGAAGCCGATGGACTTGTTGAGGCGCATCACGACCCGGGTGTGGTCTTCGTGCTGCCCCAGCCGGACGTCGGAGATCCAGGCCACGGGCTCGCTGCGAGGGGCACTTGCCGTGGCGACGGACAGCAGCACCAGGGCCGCAAAGGCGCGCCAAACCGCGCCGAGCGAGGGCAGCGAAGGCAAGCGCGGGACCGTCCGGGAAAGAATCATGGTGCAACGATCACTATATCGGCGTGAATTCTCTTTGAATGGCGTTGACGAGGCGTTAGCCGAGTTCGGCTAATTTGTGCCCGTGAGGGCGTTTTTTCCCGGATTTCAAGGGCGCGGAATGGGCCACAGGCCGTTTCTGCGGTTGCGATACGCGGTCAAGATGACTAAAACCTCATTCGTGGTCCAACTTGCTCGTCTATCCGATGCAGCCCAAGGTACGGCCCGAAAACGGCGATTTCACGGCCGCACTGCAACAAGCAATGCTGCGCCCCACGATTGCCACGCATTTCGCCGGTGGAGGTCCGCCGGCATTCTCAGGGCAACCATTGCCATGGTGTTTTTCGCTTTCAGGACTCCGACGCAGGAACAGGGCTTCGCCGCCCCGTCCCTAGATTGCCGTCGTTCCGGAAGCGCCTCTTCAACTTTCAACGCAAATCGAGCCCGCCCACCCCGGACGTCCGATGCTGTATCGATGCAGCTGGTCGTGGCGCGTGCGGCTCGCAAAGGTACGTCAAATGACAAAGCGAATGTTGGTGGACGCGAGCCACCAGGAAGAAACACGGGTCGTTATTCTTGATGGGAACAAGGTAGAGGAATTCGACTACGAGTCAGCGACGCGCCGTCCCCTCAAGGGAAACATCTACCTCGCCAAGGTAACGCGCGTTGAGCCTTCGCTGCAGGCCTGCTTCGTCGAATATGGCGGCAACCGCCATGGCTTCCTTGCGTTCTCGGAAATCCATCCCGACTATTACCAGATCCCGACCGCGGACCGGCAGGCCCTGCTTGAGGCAACACGCGCGGCCGAGCCCGACGAAGATGACGAGGAGCACGACGAAGAGGCGGCCGAAGCCATCGAGGCCGGCCCGGCAGAGGTCTCCCATGCGGACCATGCTGACGCCCCGACCGATGCCGAAGGCACGGCAGAGATCGTCGAGATCGTCACGGAAGAAGGCAACGACGTCTGGGTTCACGACCCGGAGACCGGCGCCGAAGGCTCACCTGACAAGGCCGGGCATGACACAGGCGGGCAGCCAGCCCCTGACGTGACGCAGGAAGCGACGACGTCGAATGCGGCTGCCGCGCGCGACCTGCCGACGGATGACCATGCCGATGACGAGGCCCAGGAAGCCAAGGGCGGCGATGACGACGCAGAGGAGGAAGTTCCGCGCCGCCAGCATCGCAACTATCGCCGCTACAAGATCCAGGAAGTCATCAAGCGCCGCCAGGTGCTGCTGATCCAGGTCGTCAAGGAAGAGCGCGGAAACAAGGGCGCGGCGCTGACCACGTACCTGTCGCTTGCCGGCCGTTATTGCGTGCTCATGCCGAACACGGATCGCGGCGGCGGAATTTCGCGCAAGATCTCGAATGTTGCCGACCGCCGCAAGCTCAAGGAGATGGCTGGCGAGCTGGAGGTTCCGGAGGGCATGGGTGTCATCATCCGCACTGCCGGCGCCAACCGCACGAAGCAGGAAATCCGTCGCGACTTCGAGTACCTCCTGCGCCAGTGGGATTCCGTGCGCGACCTGACGCTGCGCTCGACGGCACCGACGCTGGTGTACGAGGAAGGCAACCTCATCAAGCGGACGATCCGCGACCTGTTCTCGAAAGAGATCGACGAGGTCCTGGTCGAAGGCGAACAGGGCTTCAAGGAAGCGCATGGCTTCATGTCCATGCTGATGCCGAGCCATGCCGACAGCGTAAAGAACTATCGCGACAGCATTCCGCTGTTCCAGCGGTACGGCGTCGAGGCTGCGCTGGACAGCATGTTCAATCCTGTCGTTCGGCTGAGGTCCGGTGGCTACATCGTCATCAACCAGACCGAAGCCCTCGTGGCCATCGACGTGAACTCGGGCAAGTCCACGCGTGAACACCACATCGAGGACACGGCGCTCAAGACCAATCTCGAGGCCGCCGAAGAGATTGCGCGCCAGCTGCGCCTGCGTGACCTCGCCGGCCTGGTCGTCATCGACTTCATCGACATGGAGGAGCACCGCAACAACCGTTCGGTGGAAAAGCGCCTCAAGGACTGCCTCAGGCACGACCGCGCGCGCATCCAGCTTGGTCGCATCAGCCCGTTCGGCCTGCTCGAAATGTCACGCCAGCGCCTGCGTTCGGGCATGGTGGAAGGCGCCACTTCGCCCTGCCCGCACTGCGAAGGCCGCGGCGTGATCCGCTCGGTCGGATCGATGTCGCTGCGCGTGCTCCGCGCGATTGAAGAATACTGTCAGCACGAGAAGGTACAGGCCGTCACGCTGCGCGTGCCGCCGGAAGTCGCGATCTACATCCTCAATCACAAGCGGCCGCAGCTCAGCTCGATCGAGGAGCGCAACAACGTCTACATCTTCATCGACTCCAGGGCCTCGCTCGCCGCTTCGGCCTACGAGATTGAACGTGGTGCTCCTGTCACCTACGAACCGCGAAAGGCCTCCGCCGCGAAGGCCGTGACCGTCGAGAGCGAACTCGATTCCAACGAGCCCGATGCAGAGGAATTCATCGAAGCCGAGGACAGCGAGACCGAGGTTTCGGGCGACGAGGACACGGGCGCTTCCGCCTCGACCTCTCAGTCCGGCGAGGGCGGCGATGGCCGTCGCCGGCGCCGCCGCCGCCGTCGCGGACGTGATCGTGACCGCGAGCGCGGCCCGCGCCCCGAAGGCGCCGGAGATGCCCCATCTCACCACGATGCAGAGCCGTCGGCCGCTGCTGCCGATGATGGCGATGCTCGCGACTTTGGCGAAACCGAGGGCGACGACGAGGGTCCCGAGGATCAGGATAACCAGGCGGGCGGCGCAGGCGCCGCCGAAGGCGCAGAGGGAACAGAGGGACCTCGTCGCAGGCGTCGTCGCGGGCGCCGCGGCCGCCGCGGTCGTCGCTTCGGCGAAAACGGAAACGGCGCTGCTGCCGGTGGCGAAGGCGTGGTGGGAATCGGCAACCTGCCAACGCCTGCCGACGCGCTTGAGGCACCGGACTGGCCAGCTCCAGGCGGGTTCGTCCGCACACCGGGACCTGCTCCCGAGCAGCCCGGCATGAGGCGCCCGAGCGAACCGTATTCAAGCGTCCGCACGACAGAAGCGCCCGTTCCGGATGAAGTCCACGTGCGCAGCCCCGAGCCGCGCGCTGAACGTTCTTCGATTGCGACGTTCTTCGGGTTTGGTCCGAAGCCCGAGCCCTCCAGGGCCGAAGCTCCGGCCCGCGCCGAAGCGCCTGCTGCGCCCGCACCGACGCCCGAGCCGGCACCGCAGCCCGCGGCACCGGTCGAAGCGGAGGCCAGCGACGCACCCAAGAAGCGGGGCTGGTGGCAGAAGCGTTCGGATTCCTAGGCGCGCGACAGCGATTTGCGCCAGGACACGAGGAGCCCCGATGCCGACCTGATGTCGGCTTCGGAGCCGGCGTAGGAAAACCGGATCCATGACTGCCCGTCGACCGGATCAAAGTCCGTGCCCGGCGTCGCCGCTATTCCCGTTTCCGCCAGGAGCCGCCTCGAGAAGGTCTCGGACGTCATGCCGAGATGTGACGTGCGTGCGTAAAGATAGAACGCGCCCTCAGCCGGGGCGATCGCATCGAACCCCGCGTCCTGCAACGCTTCCAGCAACACATTCCGGTTCCTGGCGTATCGACTGACGTGGGTTTCGAGTTCCTCGCCGGCATCGAGTGCCGCGAGTGCCGCGACCTGCGAGATGGTTGGCGGGGAGATGTAGAAGTTCTGCGCCAGCCGTTCCACCGTGCTCACGCAACTCTGCGGCACCACCATCCAGCCAATGCGCCACCCCGTCATCGAGAAGTATTTCGAGAAGCTGTTGATGACGATGGCGTCCTGATCAAAGCGCAGCGCGGTCTCGGCGCGAACCCCATAGGTCAGGCCGTGATAGATCTCGTCGGAAATCAGGCGCATGCCCCGGCTTCGGCAGAGATGCGCAATCTGCTCAAGGTCGGATGCGCCGATGATCGTGCCGCATGGATTGGACGGGCTGGCCACGAGCAGCCCTTTGGCGGGGTGCCTAGCCACAAGGTCTGCTGTCAGCCTGAAACCTTCATTGAACCCGCACGGGATCAGTTGGGTCCTGATATTCAGGGCGCCGGCGATGTTGCGGTAGGCGGGATAGCCGGGATTGGCGATGGCCAGCGTTTCACCTGCTTCGAACGACAGCAGGAACGCAAGAACGAAAGCCGCCGAAGATCCGGTTGTCACGACCACCCGTTCCGCCGGAAGGTCGATGCCGTACCAATGGGAATAGTGCCGGGCGATGCGCTCGCGCAGGTGAGGCACGCCCAACGCCTCGGTGTATCCCAGCGTCATGGCCTTGAGCGCCCGAGAAGCGGCTTCGAGCGCGAGGGCCGGCGCCTGCGTCGAAGGCTGGCCTGCTTCCAGATGGAAGACCGGGTTGCCCCCCCTTTCCCGCAGGTTGGCAGCGGCGAGAACTTCCATCACCCGGAATGGTTCAACCTGGCTTCTTTCCGATGGTTTCATCTCGTCCGATATCCTTGCTGCTGGCCTGTGCGCCGGGTGCCCGAAAACTGGCTGAATATGGCCGCTTTTTCGTACCCGGTTCATGGCTAAAATCACATGGCCGTGATTGACGCGCCCGGGGTGGCCCCGTACCGTCCCCTTCGCGTATACTTGCGCGTGGGCGGCTTGCTGGAAAAGAACCTAAGTTGGAGTTTCGTGATTCATGATCCCCCGGCACTCAGCGCTGGCCTTGGCCCGGCGTACCCTGGCGTCCCTTGCCGTCGTCCTGCTTTCGGCGACTTCTTCGCTGGCAGCTGACAAGGCGGGCATTCGCGACGCCGAGATCGAGCGCATCCTTCGTGGCTACAGCGAACCGATCTTTGCGGCCGCCGGTCTCGATGCAAAGTCCGTGAACATCTACATCATCAACGATGACAGCCTGAACGCATTCGTGGCGGGCGGCCAGAACGTGTTCATCCATACGGGCATGATCACCACGCTCAAGACCCCCAACGAACTGAAGGGGGTCATCGCGCATGAAACCGGTCACATTTCGGGTGGACACCTCGCGCGCGGGGCGGACGCGGCCGGCAAGGCCGAAATTCCGATGATCATCGGCATGCTGGCCGGCGTTGCCGCCATTGCCGCGGGTGCGCCCGACATTGGCCTCGGCCTGCTCATCGGTTCGCAATCCGTCGCGCAGCGCGAGTACATGACCTTCAGTCGTACGCAGGAAGCTGCCGCCGACCAGGCCGGCGCAAAATTCATGGAGGCCACCGGCCAGTCGCCGCGCGGCATGTACGCCGTGTTCGACCTGTTTGCCGACCAGGAAGCGCTCAGCGGCGTGAAGCAGGATCCCTTCATCCGTACGCACCCGCTCTCGCGAGACCGTGCCACGTCGCTTCTCGCCCTGGTGGAAGCTTCCGCCTTCAAGGACAAGCTCGACACGCCGAAAGAGCAGGAAGACTACGACATGATGAAAGCCAAGCTACGTGGCTTCATCGATACGCCGACCAGTGTCCTTCGCCGCTATCCGTTCTCGGACAAGAGCAAGCCCGCGCGTTACGCCCGTGCGGCCGCGTATTTTCGTGCCGCCGATCTCGACAGCGCCCTGCCGCAAATCGACAGCCTGCTGAAGGATGATCCCGAGAACCCGTACTTCTGGGAACTGCGCGGGCAGATGCTCGTTGAATCCAGCCGGCCGGTCGAAGGCGTTCCGGCGTACCGGAAGTCCGTCATGTTTGCGCCCAACGAGCCGCTGCTGCGGATCGGCCTCGGCTCCGCGCTGCTGGCGACCGAAGTTGAATCCAGCGTCCCGGAAGCGATCAAGCACCTGAAGGCCGCCATCAAACACGAACCTGAGAACGGAATGGCGTGGTACTATCTCGCCGACGCCTATTCGCGTTCGGGTGATGAGACCATGGCGGCGCTTGCAACGGCCGAGCGCTACTTCGCGCTGCGCCGCTATCCTCAGGCGATCAACTTTGCGCAGCGCGCCCTGCCCAAGCTGAAGGAAAACGGTCGCGACTGGCAGCGCGCGAACGACATCATCTCGATCGCGCAGGCCAGCCAGGCCAGCGCGCAACGCTGAACTCCACCACCATCCAAACACAAAACCGGCCAGAAGCTTTGAACATGCAGATATCCAAGTCGACCCTGATCATTCTGGCCGGCGCAGCACTCATGGTTGCGGGCGTTTTCGTGGCCCTGTTTCTTGCTCGCGGCAACCAGGGAGAGGATGACGTCCCGGCTGTCGCGAACAGCAAGCAGGACATCGAGCGGATCGTGAAGAACTACCTGCTCGAGAACCCCGAAGTGATTTTCGAAGCCGTTCGCCGCATGGAGGCCAAGGAGAATGACCAGCGCCTGACGCGGATGAAGGAAGGCGCCACGAAGCATGCATCGGACCTCTTCAACCGTCCGGATGCCATCGTGGCAGGCAATCCGAATGGTGACGTCACGATCGTCGAGTTCTTCGACTACAAGTGCGGCTACTGCCGCAAGATCGTGCCGGAACTGTCGGCCCTGATCAAACAGGACGGCAATATCCGGCTCATCATGAAGGAGTTTCCGATCCTTTCGCGCGAGTCCGAGATGGCTGCGCGTGCGGCCGTGGCGTCCGTGAACCAGGGGAAGTACTGGGACTTCCACCTTGCGCTGATGCAGGCTGAGGAAATCACACCCGAAAGCATCATGGCCATTGCCAAAAGCGTGGGCCTGAACACGGAGAAACTTGCCGCAGACATGGCAAGCCCGCAGGCAGCGGACGTGATCAACCGGAACCATGCACTGGCGCAGAAACTCGGCATCGAAGCGACGCCGACGTTCTACATTGGCGATACGCCCTACTCCGGCGCCCTGCCCCTGTCCGAACTGAAGGACGCCGTTGCGGCAGCCCGCAAGGCCAAGAAGGAAGGCTAGGCGCTAGATCAGGCCGGCCAGCGGCGAAGACGGATCGGCGTAACTCTTCTTCTTCATGCGGCCCGCCCGATAGGCGAGACGCCCGGCCTCGACCGCCGCCTTCATTGCGCTGGCCATCAGCACGGGATCCCTTGCCTCGGCAATCGCAGTGTTCATGAGGACGCCGTCGCAACCCAGTTCCATGGCGACCGCGGCATCGGAAGCCGTGCCTACCCCCGCATCAACCAGCACCGGCACCTTCGCGGCCTCGATGATCAGGCGAATGTTGACGGGGTTCTGGACCCCCAGTCCCGATCCGATGGGTGCTGCCAGCGGCATGATCGCGGCGGCACCGGCTTCCTCGAGGCGCTTGCACATCAGCGGGTCGTCAGAGCAGTAGACCATGACGTCGAAACCGTCCTTGATCAGGATGTCGGTGGCCCTGAGCGTCTCGATCATGTCGGGGTATAGCGTCTTGCGGTCGCCCAGGACTTCCAGCTTCACCAGGTTCCAGCCCCCTGCTTCGCGGGCGAGGCGCAGCGTACGGACGGCTTCCTCCGCCGTGTAGCACCCTGCCGTGTTGGGGAGGTAGGTGTACTTGTTCGGGTCGATGTGGTCGATGAGCTTCGGCGCGTTGGGTTCGCTGACATTGACGCGCCTGAGTGCCACGGTGACGATCTCGGCTCCGGAAGCCACGAGCGCCTCGGCGTTCTGCGCATAGTCGCGGTACTTTCCCGTGCCGATGATCAGGCGGGACCGGAAGGTCCGGCCTGCGACGGTCCAGGTGTCCTGTTCAGTATTGCTCATTTCAGGCCTCGTGCGTCAGCCGCCGCCGACAAAGTTGACAAGTTCCAGACGGTCGCCGTCAATCACCATGGTGGTGGCATGAGCCGACCGGGGGACGATTTCGAGATTGCGTTCCACCGCGATCTTCCTCGGGTCCCAGCCCAGCTTCTCGATCAATTGCAGGACGGTGAGCGGACCTTCGAATTCCTGGTCCCGGCCGTTGATCCTGATCCTGAGCACCCGCCCTGACCTCTTGCTTGAGCGCGGTCCCGGCCCCACCCTCGCTGAGGTAACCACCGAAGACATGCGCGCTTTCTTGCGCTTTTGACTATGGGTATAACTGCGTCGTGCGCTGTTAACACTATCTGTGGCTCAGGATGCAATGGCAAAGCCTATCTACGTTTTGAACGGGCCGAATCTCAATCTTTTGGGCACGCGAGAGCCTGAAATTTATGGGCACACAACGCTCGAAAACATTGAAGAAAATTGCAAGGCTGCCGCTGCTGCGGCGGGCTTAACCATCGTGTTCCGGCAGACGAACCACGAAGGTGTCCTCGTGGACTGGGTCCAGGAGGCCCGCCTGTCCGCTTCGGCATTGATTCTGAACGCCGGGGCCTATACGCACACATCCGTGGCGCTTCACGATGCGCTGAAATCGTTCACCCTGCCGGCGATCGAGGTCCACATTTCGAACCCACACAAACGGGAACCGTTCCGTCATACTTCCTACGTGTCCCCAGCTGTCACAGGTGTCATTTGCGGGGTCGGAGCCCAAGGCTACGTTCTGGCCATCCAGGCTCTTTCCCAACTGATCAAATCCGCCTGAACAGGCGCAGGCTCCAAAGGACAAGAAAATGAGCAAAGATTCCAAGTCTGCCAACGATCCGCTCGAATCCCGCCTGATCCGGGACCTCGCCGGCATCCTCGAGGAAACCGGCCTTACCGAGATCGAAATCGAGAAGTCCGGCCTGCGGGTGCGCGTGGCCCGCACGGTGCAGGTGTCTGCCGTGCATGCCGTCCAGTCGGCGCCGGCTGCCGCGCCCCAGGCTGCTGCCGCAGGCAGCGCCCCGAAGGCCGCCGATACCGCAAGCCATCCCGGTCTCGTGACGTCGCCGATGGTCGGCACGGCCTATGTCGCGCCTTCGCCGGGAGCCGCTCCCTTCGTCAAGGTCGGCGACACGGTGACCGAGGGGCAGACCCTCCTCATCATTGAAGCGATGAAGACGATGAACCAGATCCCGGCCCCGCGCGCCGGGCGCATCACGAAGATCATCATCAGCGACGGCCAGCCGGTTGAGTTCGGCGAACCCATGCTGATCATCGAATAGTCCACCCGGAACCCAAGAACCATGTTCGACAAGGTCCTGATCGCCAATCGTGGTGAAATCGCCATGCGCATCAATCGCGCATGCCATGAGATGGGCATCAAGACGGTGGCGATCCATTCGACCGCTGACGCGAATGCGATGCACGTCCGCATGGCGGACGAAAGCGTCTGCGTGGGTCCTCCGCTTGCGCGCGACAGCTACCTCAACATTCCGGCCATCGTGACCGCGTGCGAAATCACCGGCGCCCAGGCCGTCCATCCGGGCTACGGATTTCTCTCCGAGAACGCACGTTTTGCCGAGATCATCGAAGAACACGGGATCACGTTCATCGGTCCGAAGCCCGCCCACATCCGGCTGATGGGCGACAAGATCGAAGCGAAGAAGGCGGTCAAGCGCCTCGGCATTCCGGTCGTTCCGGGTTCGGATGGCGGCATTACCTCCGATGACGAAGCCAAGCGCGTTGCGGCCCAGATCGGCTATCCGCTGATCGTGAAAGCGGCGGCGGGCGGCGGCGGCCGCGGCATGAAGGTGGCGCGCAACGAGTCCGAACTCAGCATCGCGCTCTCGACGGCGCGGTCGGAAGCGAAAGCCGCCTTCGGCGATGATTCCGTCTATCTTGAGCGCTATCTGGAACTGCCCCGCCACATTGAAATCCAGGTCCTGGCCGACCAGAACGGCAAGGTGGTCCATCTGGGCGAACGTGACTGCTCGCTGCAGCGCCGTCACCAGAAAGTCTGGGAAGAAGCCGGGTCTCCTGCGCTCAACGCCGAAGCGCGTGACAAGATCGGGAAGGTCGTGACCGACGCCCTGTCCGAACTGGGCTATCTCGGGGTCGGCACCATCGAGTTCCTTTATGAGAATGGCGAGTTCTTTTTCATC
>CAZYFM010000037.1:0-26322 GCA_964646885.1 uncultured Flavobacteriaceae bacterium | reverse complement strand
GACGCCTATGAAGGGCGCCTCATGGGAACCTATGCCGAAGATGCGGCTCGCCACTACCAGTTCACCCGCGCGGAGCAGGACGCCTACGCGATCGCCTCGACGCAGCGCGCGCAGCAGGCGCAGGCCAGTGGCGGGTTCGAGGGCGAGATTTCGCCTGTTCAGGTGCAGGGTCGTGGTGGTGCGGTCAGCGTTTCGTCGGACGAGCAGCCGCGCAAGGCCGACATTGCAAAGATTCCAGGCCTGAAGCCTGCGTTCGCCAAGGATGGCACGGTCACGGCAGCCAATTCCTCGTCCATTTCCGATGGTGCGGCGGCCCTGGTCCTCGTGCGCGGCGACGCCGTTGGTCGCCTTTCCCAGAAGCCGCTGGCGCGCATCGTGGCGCAGGCCAGCCATGCTGCCGAACCGCGCTGGTTCACCACTGCGCCGGTTGGTGCGATCCAGAAAGCGATCGAGCGGGCAGGATGGAAGAAAGGGGATGTCGATCTCTTCGAGATCAACGAGGCGTTTGCCGCTGTTGCGATGATCGCGATGCGCGACCTCGGCCTTCCGCACGACATCGTCAACGTCAACGGCGGAGCCTGCGCACTGGGCCATCCCATCGGGGCGTCGGGCGCCCGCATCCTCGTCACGCTGATCAATGCGCTTCAGAAGCGCGGTCTCAAGCGAGGCGTTGCGTCGCTCTGCATCGGCGGTGGCGAGGCGACAGCGGTTGCCGTCGAACTCGTGCACTGACAACGGGACACGTCTGCCGCTGAAAACCTCGTGTTTCGGCGCAGGTGTACGACCAAGATTTTCCTTGAATGTGAGTTTTTTCCTCGCGAATCGGTGATTCGCGTTGGATAAGTTGCGGTCAATGACCCGGTTCCCGCTCTCTTTGGTGTTGAGCGGGTGGTCGAGTGGCTAGCCTGATTGAGTAATGATTCGACGTGGATGCCAGAACGGCAGCGTCGTTCAACAAACAAAAAACACTCAACAGTGGGGTCGTCATGACAAAGAAACTTCTTCTGGCAGGTATTGGACTGGGTCTGGCCATCGCATCCGCCGCTCCGGCGTCTGCAGGATCGTGGACCGGAATCTATCTCGGCGGCCACGCAGGTGGTCTCTGGGGCGACGTCGACACGACGAAGGTTGGCGAAAGCGGCATTGTCGATTTCGACGACTTTGGCAACGGTTCATCCTTCGACTTTTCGCCGAACGGCGTGCTGGGCGGCGGTCAGATCGGCTACCTGTACCAGATGAACAACCTGGTTTTCGGCATCGAGGTGTCCGGGTCTTTCTCGGACTTCGACCAGACGAGCCTGCACGGCTGGGATGACGTCAAGACCGTTTCATCGGACTGGAATGCAGCCGCGACGCTTCGCGCGGGTTGGGCCTTCGGCAACTCGCTGGCCTACATCAAGGGCGGCTACGCCATTGCCGATCTCGAGCACGGTGATGTTGACCGCAGCGGCGGCGACCAGGGCGAGTACAGCGCCAGCGAGAACCACGATGGCTGGACTGCCGGTGGCGGCTTCGAGCACATGCTCTCGACCGACGTGTCGCTGGCGCTCGAGTACGACTACTACGATTTCGGCAACAAGGACCACGTCGCTGCAGACGGTCTCGCCACAATCACGCATGACATCGACATGACGCTGCATACGGTGACGGCGCGCCTGAACTGGCACTTCAATCCGTAATCGGATTTTCCGGGAACAGGTTTCCGGATGAATGGGGAGGCCTCGCGGATGCGTTCGCGGGGCCTTTTTGCATTCAGATCCGCCGGCGTCCGAACAGGCGAACGCCGCGCATGAGGCTCATGACAACCAGGCCGCCGATCCACATCAGGATCCCGTAGAGCGAGCTTGCGACCCACTCCATCATCTTGAACGAGGTCTTGAATGACCTGAGGGCCACCTTGCCGGTGAGCTCCATGATGCCGCGCGACTTGAGCCCGAAGCGACGCGTCATGTCCGAAACGTCGTCCAGGTTTTCTCCGGTCTTGACGAATTTCATGAGGCGCACGGTCTCTGCCGGACCGACACGGTTGCTGATCTCTCCCATGCGGCCCAGCACCGGCAGGAGTTTGGCGGCGCGCACGTTCCGACCATAGTCGGAGATCACGCGCTGCGTTCGCGTCAGGTCGGTCAGGTCGAGGCCGCGGATGGTCTGGCGCAGCAGAGGCATGTTCACTGCGTCGCTCGTCAGGCGTGTCATCGTGGTTGCGAATTCCGTCGTCAGGCGTCCGGTGCGCCGTGCCGCCTTCATCAGCGAGATGCCGGCCTTGGCGATGATGCCGCCGCCACCGGTGGCGATGGTGGCTGCCGTCACGCCGACGCCAACAACCGAGAGGCCGAGGATCAGCTCCGAGTATTCCTCTCCCGCGATCATCCTGCCGCCTTCCAGAGCGATGTCGCGCAGGTCGCCGATGACCGTCAGGTCGGATGTCACGGCGCCGGCAATGCCAGCAGTGGAGTCGCCCTTGCCGGTCACGAAGCCTTCGCCGAACTGATAGGTGTTGCGCACCACGGTTGCCGAGAGTTCGTGGGCGTCGTTGATCCGGGCGATCGTGCTTTCCGGCATGTCGTAGTTCAGGAACTTTGCGATCTCGAGGTACATGTCCGCTTCCTCGATGTCGTCGCGCTCCAGCGCGTCGAGGATCAGCTTGTTGACGCGAGCCGGTGATGCGTTGTTCAGCAGGTCGGCCTGCACGGCCTTGTCGACCGGGATTGTCACTCCCCAGTCGGTGACCCAGGCCAGACCCAGGGCAATAGCTGTCAGGAAAAGAAGCACAAGTCCGAGACGGGAGAGCATTTGGAACCTGACGAAATCCTCAAGACCCCATCTTCGCACGGCGCGGGCGGTGGCGGAACCCGTGGACGTGACGCATGCGGCACCCGTCCCCCATTCGCCCCTGAAACGAAAAACGGCGGAGCTTTCGCTCCGCCGGTGTAATTTGATGGGGGTACTGTTCTTCTAGTTCAGGTCGACATTGACGCGCCGGTTTTGGGGCTCCTTCACGCCGTCGCCTGTCTGGATCAGGAGCTTGCCCTCGCCAAAGCCCGTCGCGGTGATCGAGGTTTCGGGGATTCCCTTACCCACGAGGTTGAGACGGGCCGCATTGGCGCGGCACTCCGAAAGCTTCTGGTTGGCGGACACGGATCCGACCGTGTCCGTATGGCCTGAAATCTGGATGGACACGGTGCCCAGCTGACGTGCCGCGTTCGCGGCCTCGGTGAGCACCTGATCCGCGTTTGCAGTGATGTTGCACTTGTTGAAGCCGAAAAAGATCAGGTACTGGCGCGGCACCGGCGGTGGCGGTGGGGGCGGTGCCTCGACCTGCGGGACAGGCTCGGGTTCGCCACGGCCACCGAAGCGGAAGCCCAGCGTCACCGTGTGCGACTTGAGATCCTTGATGTCGACGTGGGCCGTCGAGGGCGCGATGGACTCGTCATCCTCGAGCTTCATGGCAGGCACGTAGAGGAAGCGGTAGTTCACTGCCAGGTCGAGCCAGCTCGACACGGGCACGCTGAGGCCTGCGAAAGCCTGGAAGGCGAGTGAAACGTCATCGCCGTCGAACGGTGTTGTCAGGGCGTCCGATGTCATCTTCGCATAGCTGGCGCCAACGCCGCCACCGATGGTGATCATGGTCCCGTTGTTGGCCACGAAGTCATAGAGGCCGTTGGCCATCAGCGTGGCGTGGTGGAAGTCGCCGTCGATCGTGGCGGTGGGGCCGCCGAGGGGCGTGATGTTGTCGAACTGGTTGTGGCGGTAGCCGCCTTCGACCTCGAAGCGCCAGTTGTTGTCGTAGGCATAGCCGAGCGACGCAAGCGCGGCCCAACCCGGGTCGAGGTGAAGCGAGGACGTCGCCGTCGGCGGGCCCAGGGGGGTGACGTATTCCTGCATGTCGAAGTCTTCGACCCAGTTGCCGCCGCCCTCAATCGCGCCGTACCAGCTTGTCATCCGTTCGGCAGATGCCGGGCCCACCAGAGCCACCATTGCCGCCGCACCCAGAAACGCCATTGCGTACTTCATTGCGATACCCCCATGCCGGGCAGCCCCAACGACCGACGGCATGATCAGAAGAAGTGTTGAGTTGACTTGCGTCCGGGAAAGTGGGGATCCGGATCGCTGCGTCCGGAATTTGGCACAGGTGATTCGTTTGGGAACTACGCGAGTTGGTATTAGGGTAATCGCTTAGGCAACTCAGGCGCGCGCAACCTGCAGTTCAGCGCGGCGCCGGAGTCCGGGGCGCAAAAGTTGCGTTAATTTGAACATCTACCACTGGTTAGTAGCGGTCGTTCAGGTAGTGGCCATCGATTCGCGAGCGGCTTGATCTGGTGGCCCCGATTTCCTTCGGCATGGATACGCTATCCCGGGCCTGCACGCGGTGCGCGCGTCGTGCGCCGGAGCCGGGAGAAACCGGCGCGTCGCAAAGCTGCAACAGGGGTTCAGGAATCTGAACCTTGTTCAGGCCCAGCAATGTCAGGTGGAGGTTCCGCGTGCCTTCACGAAGGCGATCACGAGGACCAGCGCGAGCGTGATGCCATTGGCGGCTATGAGAGGCAATGCGTTGGCGACGATGCCGTAGATCAGCCAGAGAAACAGGCCGACAGAAAAGAAGCTCAGCCAGATCCAGGAGAAGTCTGCCGCTGACTGCGTTTGCCACGTCCTGGCAACCTGCGGCAGGAATGATGACGTCGTCAGGACGGCCGCCACACCGCCAATGATGTCCATCCATTCCGTCATGTGTTTTCCTTTGCCAAGCCGGGGCGGGTTTGTCACGTTGCGCCAGCGTTATCCATGGCGCGCAGCGCCGCATTTGCCGAAGGAATTCCTGCTGATGACTGCCTATCGCATCGGAGATGTCACGCCACAGCTACCGTCGCCTGGCGATTACTGGATCGCGCCCTCCGCCAGCGTGATGGGCAATGTCCGCCTGCTGAAGGGGGCCAGCGTCTGGTTTGGCGCGGTCGTGCGGGGAGACAATGAGCTCATCACGATCGGCGAGAATTCCAACGTGCAGGACGGTTCCGTCCTGCACAGCGATCCGGGTTCACCCCTGACCATTGGATCGGGCGTCACGATCGGCCACATGGTGATGCTGCATGGCTGCACGATTGGCGACAACACGCTGGTCGGGATCGGGTCGATCATCCTCAACCGCACCAAGATCGGGAAGAACTGCCTGATTGGCGCCAACACGCTGATCACTGAGGGCAAGGAGATACCCGACAACTCGGTCGTGATGGGGGCACCCGGAAAGATCGTGCGACAGGCCGGCGAGCGCGAAGAGGGAATGAACCGCATGTCGGCCATTCACTATGTCGAAAACTGGAAGCGTTTCGCGGCGGATCTCAAGCCGCTCTGACCTGTGCCATGCTGAGGCGTCCCGCGCCGGCAGGAGTGTTCCCGTTCGGCCTCTGGCTTTGCGTCGCGCGGTGGAAGCGACCGCATTAACTCCACCGTCACCATAAGGTTGCCGCCATTCCGCGGTGTTGCCCGCTTAACCGCGTCTGGCACCGCGCTGGCACGCGCTTCGCAACCCTTGCTGCAACACTCCCTCCCGGTGTCCCGAAGTGAAAAAGGGGCAGGGGATGGAAAAGCAGAAAGGTGTCCCCGTCATGCGCCATATCCAGACCCAATTGCTCCTGAACTACTGGCGCCAGATGCGCGGCGAGCAGCTTGCGCCGCAGAAGGACTCCATCGAGCCGCGCGACATCAAGGATCACCTGGCCTTCTCGTTCCTGCTGCGCCGCGAGGGCCACGACCGCTTCACGTTTGCCCTGGCCGGCACTGGGCTGTGCGACCTGTTCGGACGCGAACTGAGGGGCAACAGCTTCGTTCACCTGTTTGCCGAGACTTCACGCGAGGCGGCTACCACGTCGCTGGTTCGCGTGTCGCATCTCAGCGTGCCGACCGTGGCGTCCTGCACGGCCGAGACGGCTGACGAACGACCGCTGTCGACCGAAATGCTGATGCTGCCCTATGCGAATGAGCGTGGAGAGACGAACTGGGTGCTGGGCCACCTGCAGTCGCTCGAGCCGCTCAGCCGCCTCTATGGCCGCAAGCTTGCCCGCATCCGCATGGGTGCCAGCGCGATCCTCACGGGCGATGCCCATGGTCCGGCCGACGTCGTTTTCCTCGACGCGAAGAAGAAGGTGCCGCACCTGAAGCTGGTGTCTGCCCGCTCCTGAACCCGTTTTCCTGAGTGCCTGACGACTTCGACTGACGACACACCACAAACTCAAAGGGCGCCCCGAAGGCGCCCCTTTTTTTGTTCGCGGTCAACAGATCCTATTCAGGACGCGGCGAATTTTCCGGATCGTATCCCTGGAAGCCTGCCTGCGAGGTTTCGTCGAGCGTATTCAGCTCGTCGCGGAAATTCTTGTAGTTCTCGCGCTCCACCACATACTGCTCTTCATAGCGCTCGACAGCGCGCCAGTATTCCTCGAACTGCGCGACGTCTTCGGCGCGGCGTTCGTCACAGCGGGCCTTGTCATAGCCCTGTTCCTGGCACCACAAGTCGAAATAGAGGTTGCGTGCTTCGGCCGCCGGCGCCGACAGCATCATCGAACCCACGACCAAGGCCAGACCGGCCATTACCCCGCTTTTAACCATTTCAGGATCCCTCACCCGACAGGCCGTCACGATAGACGGCCGGAACGCCCCAGCATAGGCCCAATAGTGCGAAAGACCGATTAACGGGCCGCAGCAATCCGCTCGGCCTTGTCTTCTGCCACACGGATGTGTTCCGGCGGCAACGGTGTCTTTCCCAGGATCAGGTCTGATGCCTTCTCGGCTATCATTATCGTAGGTGCGTTGGTGTTACCACCAACAAGCGTTGGCATTACCGAGGCGTCTACAACCCGAAGTCCCTGAATTCCGCGGACTTTCAGGGTTGCGTCGACGACGGACATGTCGTCGTTGCCCATCTTCGCGGTTCCGACCGGGTGATAGATCGTGATCGCGGTCCGGCGGATGAAATCATCGATCTCGTCGTCGGACTGCACTGCCGTTCCGGGGTTGAGTTCCTCGCCGCGGTAGGCGTCGAAGGCCGGCTGGGCCACGACCTTGCGTGCGATCCTGACGGCCTGGCGCAGGGTTCGGAGGTCGGCCTCGGCAGAGAGGTAATTCGGCTGGATCAGCGGCACGTCGTGCGGGTTGGCAGATTTCAGCGAGACGAAGCCGCGGCTCTCCGGGCGCAGGGCGCACATGTGCAGGCCGAAGGCGTGCATCTTGAGCTGCTTGCGGCCGTGGTCGCTGAACGGGGCATTGAAGAGATGCATCTGGAGGTCGGGCACCTCGAGTTCGGGGCGGCTCTTCACAAAAGCGCCTGCCTCCAGCCCCTGGGAGCGTCCCGGGCCCGTGCCGAACAGCATGTACTGCAAGCCGATGCCGATGACCTTCAGCGGGCTTGAAACCTGGGCATAGGCCGTCACGGGCTGCGTGCACTTGTACTGAACGTTGACGTCGAGGTGGTCCTGCAGGTTCTGGCCGACGCCGGGAAGGTGGGCCACGACGGGAATGCCGAAGCGCTGAAGATATTCCTTGTCGCCGATCCCAGACAGAAGCAGGGCCTGGGGCGTTCCGATCGCGCCGCAGGACAGGATGACCTCCCGGGCGGCCTTCACCTGCACGCGGTTTCCGCCCAGCTCGTACTCGACGCCGGTGGCCTTGCGACCTTCGAACAGGATGCGGCAGAAAAGGGCGCCTGTCTCAACCTTGAGATTGGGTCGGCCGAGTGCCGGGGTCAGGTAGGCTGCGGAGGTCGAGCAGCGCTTGCCGTCCTTGATCGTCAGCTGGTAGAGGCCAAAGCCTTCCTGCTGTTCCCCGTTGAAATCCCGGGTGACCTTGAACCCCGCCTGGCGTCCGGCTTCCACCGCCACGTTGAACAGCGGCGACTCGTTCATTGCGTTGCTGACATGGAGCGGACCCGAGCCGCCGCGGAACTCGTCAGCGCCGGCTTCATTGGTTTCCGATTTCTTGAAATAGGGCAGCACGTCCGCGTAGGACCAGCCTTCGAGGCCGAGCTGGCGCCAATGGTCGTAGTCGCGAGCGTGTCCCCGGATATAGACCATGCCGTTGATGGACGACGATCCACCAAGCCCCTTGCCGCGCGGCCAGTAGTCCTTGCGGTTCTTCATCTGCGGCGAGCCTTCGGTCTCGAAGCCCCAGTTGCGCGGATTCTTCTTGGTGATCAGCGAGGCCACGCCCGCCGGCATCCGCACGAAGATGTTGTTGTCGGTGGGACCGGCTTCCAGAAGCAGCACGCGGTTCGCCGGGTTCTCCGAGAGCCGATTCGCAAGCACGCAACCTGCGCTGCCCGCACCGGCGATCACAAAGTCGAATTCCGCTAATGACATCTTAATTCCCGATCGTTGACTGGCCGTGTTTCCCGCAGGAGGACGCCCTTGCGAGTGGTTCTCTGAAGCAAGGGTGCGTTAACCACCTGACAGTAGACTGAGTCACAGTGACGGCCAGGAGTGGCTTGTCCTGGCGCGATTAGTTTTAGGTGGCCTATGGAGCAAGATCAGTCAAGCGTTTCGGTGCCGGAGCGACGTCGCCAGGCGCGGGCGAATCTCAACCTGCATGTACGGTTCCTGCTTCAGGATGGCAGCGAGCACGGTGGTGTCGTCTCCGACGTGTCGGTTGGCGGCATGAACATCGTCTCGGAGGCAAAGCCAACCGAAGGCACGATCGTGATTGCCTATGTCGAAGACCTCGGCCGGCTTGAAGGTGTCGTGTCACGGGTTGATGATCATGGCATTGCCGTGCGCCTCACACTGTCGGCCCTTCGACGCGACAAGCTTGAAGAGCGCCTGGGAACAGGATCGAAGGGTGCAGAGGGGCGGCGCCATGTGCGTGAGCGCTCGAATGGTGTCACCTGCATCCGTCGCGCGGATGGCCGCGAACTGGCAGCGCGCGTGATCGACCTGTCGCTGGGTGGTGTTTCGGTCGAGACGGCCGAGTGGCCGCCGCTCGGCGAGCAGGTCATGGTCGGAAAGATGCGTGGGCGCGTCGTGCGTCACCACGAGACCGGCTTTGCCGTCGAGTTCAGCGAGATCCCGCCGTCGCGGGGCAGCCTTGCCGAGCAGCTGATGTCGTCCGAGCGGGCGGCCTGACCAACTTCAATCAGAAAGGCCAGACGGCGAGGCCGTGCGCGGCGTTGCGCACGTCTCGCGTCATCGTGACCTGATGCGTGATCCGCTGGCCGGCGAGGTCGTGGACGGCAACGGTCGTTGGCGATGATCCTGCAGCCACGTGCGTTTCATCGAGCACGCAGAGTCCGCGGCCGAATGCCTGACGGGCGAGACCTGTCTCGTCCATCTGCGTGTTTGTCAGCAGCGCTTCGTCGTGGCGCGGCACGGGAATGGCGGTGCGGCGCAGCGGCGTGACGTATTCCACCGTATCGGCTTCGGTATTGTTGAACAGGATGCCATCCCGGAACGGGCGTGCGTTGTGCGTGCCGCGAGGCAGGCGCGCGATCGCGGCAAGGCCCTTGCTGCTGAGGCGCATGAGGGCTGAGAGGTGGCGACCGGAGAAGTGGATGCCCGTCGGGTCGACGTACACATTGTTGATGTGGAAGCTGATCCCGGCCGCCGGACCGCCATCGGCCTGCGGGTCATAGACACGCGCGCCGAGTGCCGTGCCATTGGGAAACACATGGATTGCAGTGTCGAAGCGGCGCGTCGCGAGGTCGAAACGCAGGAGGCTGTCGAAACCCGTGCTCGTCAGATAGAGATGTCCTCCAAACACGCAGATTTCGTGGCAGTGTTTCAGGTAGGGGTTTCGCCAGGACGTGACCGGCTTGAAGCGCTGGTCGAAGAGGAACAGTTCATCGCTGGCGGCGACGAAGATATGGCCGTCGTGAAAGGCAATGCCGCGCAGCCCGCGATCGGCGCCACGTCCTTCCCAGTCAATATCGCAGGTGTTCCAGTCGAGGACCTGCTCGTATCCTCCGGCCGCCACGTCGACAAGGTAGAGGCCTCCGTGGCTGTCGCCCTGGCGCGAGCCGCGCACGACGGAGCTGACAATCAGTCGCGGCAGGGACTTCACTGCTCGACGTAGTCGAAGATCAGGTGCAGGCGGTCGTGCGGGCTGCGATTGTGCACGCCGTGCATCTCGAGATTGTTGATCTCGTAGGCCGTGCCTTCCTGCAGGTGATAGACGTTTCCTGCGATGAAGAAATCGACCTGGCTGTTCGTGACCAGGGGGACATGGATGCGGTGGCCGATCGCGAAGGACGGGTCCGTGTCGATGTGAGGTGCGATGCGCGCGCCGGCCAGCAGGTTGGCGATCATCGCGCGGATCACGACGCCGCCGGGCTTGTAGTGGCGCGAGATGATGGTCTCGATGAGCGGGCGGGTCTGGTCGGCGAAATAGTCCCATCCCTTGCGCTTGCCGACGCGGATGCTCGGCCAAACGGACGTATCGATGAACACCATGATGATGGAACGCGTGTTCTGGTGGACGTCGCTGTAGGTGTCCTGGCGGATCGTATCCTCGAACCAGGCTTCGGGCGGCGTTGCCATGACGGCGGCCTTGAGGGCCGTTGCGTCAACGGCCCCCAGGTTCCTGAGAGGAGTATCAATCCGCACGCGCGCACCACCTCGAAACAGTTCGAATCCCTCGTCGGGAATGGTAGGTGCGACGCGCTGCGGATATCAAGCCCGGCGGAATTCCGCGCTCAGCGGCCCTTCCACTGTGGCGGACGTTTCTGCGCGAAGGCCATGGGGCCCTCGATGAGGTCTTCGCTCGTGAACATTGCGCGGATCCCCTCGTACTTGCGCTGACCGTCGATGGCAGCCTGGAGGCTCGGTTCCGCGAGGCCGCGATAGACGGCTTCCTTCGAGGCGCGGATCGACATCGGCGAGCACTCGAGGATCTGCGCCGCGATCTTGCGGGCCGCCGCCACGGCTTCGCCCGGCTTGCACACCTCGTTGACGAAGCCCAGCGCCTGGCCCTCGCTGGCCGACACGCGCCTGCCGGTGAGGATCATGCCCAGCGCGCGCTTGGTGCCGATCTCGCGCGGAAGGCGGTGAAGGCCGCCGGCGAGTGCGGCGAGGCCGACGCGTGGTTCGGGAAGTGCGAAGACAGCGGTTTCGGCTGCCACGATGATGTCGCAGGCGAGCGCGATCTCGAAGCCGCCGCCCATGGCGAGCCCGTTCACGGCGGCGATGACCGGCTTGTTCAGGTCGAAGCGCGAGGTGAGGCCCGCAAAGCCTGTGGCCGGAACGGTGATGGGATTGCCGGCGGCCTGGTACTTCAGGTCATTGCCTGCGCTGAAGGCCTTGTCGCCCGCGCCGGTGATGATGGCCACCCACTGTTCCGGATCCTTCGCGAAATCGTTGAAGACCTTTTCCAGTTCCATATTGGCTGGCGGGTGCAGCGAGTTCATCACATCGGGACGGTTGATGGTGACGATGGTGAGTTTACCATCGCGCTCGACCTTGCAGAATTCATGGTTCGACATGGTTTCTCCCTGTCTCAGAATGGAATGGCATGCATCCTGCTTTATCGGATGTCACCCGGCCAGGCACGCGATTTATCGAACCCCTGGCGTGGTTGATGGTGAAAAAGATCATGTCGCTCCCCTTACGCTATGCCCCGGAAGCCCTAAACAATACCTGGCGCATCAACGTCGGCGGGCGCATCTACGGGCCCTATACGGGGCACCAGATCCGCACCTTCGCCAAAGAGGGTAGAGTAGCGCCACACTCAATCGTGCAGGCGGGGGAAACCGGGCCATGGATCACCGCGATCGATGACCCGATCCTGGGACAACTTTTCGTCGCTGACGAACCGCGAAAAGCCCAGACGCAGGCCGTGACGGCAGGAGCGGGGGCTCCTGCCGTTGCAACCTCCAGCAACCGCGTGGAAGCGGTTGGGGCGGTGGAATCCAACTTCGTGATCATCGCGGACCTTCGCGGCACGGGCACAGGCCCGCTGCAGTCGGCCATCGCGAAGATGGGCGAGTCCTACAGGCTCACCTCCTCGTCGTGGGTGCTGCGCTGTGCCCGCACGGCCGGATCGATCCGCAACGAGCTCACCGTGCTTCTCGGACGTCAGGACAGCGTCTTCGTCGTGGACACGACCCACAACAAGACGGCGTGGTTCAACCTGGGGCCGGATGCCGACGCCCATATCCGTAAGGTCTGGTCGCGCGAGACCGAGCCGTCCCACTGATTTTACCGGCGTGACAGCACGCCGGCGGGAACGTTAGGCTGCTCCATCGACATTGATGGAGCTTGCCCATGGACCTTCAGGAAACTTCAGCAGACCGTCAGTTCCGGGAAGAAGTTCGCGCCTTCATTGCGGCGCACCTTCCGGAAGACCTCAGGGCAAAATCAGACGCCGGACAGCGCATGACCGTCGAGGACGGCCGTCGATGGCACCGCATCCTCGCGGGGCAGGGCTGGGGTGCGCCGGGCTGGCCGAAGGAGATTGGCGGCTGCGGCTGGGATCACTCGCGCCTCTACATCTTCGAGGAGGAAATGGCGCTGGCGGGATGTCCGCCGCTGTCGCCTTTCGCCGTCAAGATGGTTGGTCCCGTCATTGCAGCTTTCGGTACACCCGAGCAGAAGGCGAGGTTCCTGCCGCATGCCGTGAATGGCGATCACCTCTGGTGCCAGGGCTATTCAGAGCCCAATGCGGGATCCGATTTGGCCACGCTGCGCACCATGGCCGTGCGCGAGGGCGACAGGTTCATCGTCAACGGCATGAAGATCTGGAACTCGTACGGCCACAAGGCCGACTGGATGTTTGCGCTGGTGCGTACATCGACGGATGGCAAGCCGCAGGAAGGCATTTCGGTCCTGCTCATCGACATGAAGTCGAA
The DNA here is from genome assembly GCA_964646885.1 of uncultured Flavobacteriaceae bacterium. Taxonomy (GTDB): domain Bacteria; phylum Pseudomonadota; class Alphaproteobacteria; order Micropepsales; family Micropepsaceae; genus SZUA-430. The sequence continues at coordinate 13,502 of CAZYFM010000037.1, read as the reverse complement.
GGGCATCAGCCACCGTCCGATCATCACCATTGATGGCGCGCATATCCTGAACGAAGTGCGCTTTGAGAATGTCGAGGTGCCGGCCAACAACCTGATCGGTGAGCCGAACAAGGGCTGGACCTATGCGAAGTTCCTTCTGGGCAATGAGCGGGCGCTGATCGCCCAGATCGCGCAGTCGACAAAGCTCGTGCGCCAGATCAAGAGCGTGGGGCTGGACCTGCTGACCAACGGAAACCCGCTGATCGACGAACGCGATTTCCGGAACAAGCTCGCGGAAATCGAAATCGAGCTTGAGGCGCTGCGGGTGACGAACCAGCGCGTGCTGTTCGAGGCCAAGACGGGCACGGCCGGCAATGGCGGCGCCATCCTGAAGTCCAAGGGAACCTTTATCAGCCAGGCCCTGAGCGAGTTGCTGCTGGAAGCGGCAGGATACTACGGGAACCCCTGGCAGATGGCGGCGCTCGATGCGGGTTCGAACGAGCCGCCGGTCGGTCCCGGCTTTGCGAAGAACGCGATGCCGCTCTATTGCCGCCAGCGTGCGAACACGATCGAGGGCGGCACGGAAGAAATCCAGAAGAACGTGATCGCCAAGCAGGTGCTGGGGCTGTAACGGCCTCAGCCGTCCTTGCCGTCGGTGTCGTCCCTGATCAGCGGACTGGTCTGCCAGTCAAAGCGCAGGGTCATCACGCGGAACACGAAGAACATGACGATGGTGATCCAGGCGAGCGGTGTCGGATCGCCGCCGAAGTACTGCGTGAACACGAGGTAGAATGCGCAGACACCGATGAGTGGAATGACGAGATAGTGTCCCGGCTTCAGCACTTCGGGGACTTCGCCCAGCATGATGTCGCGGATCAGGCCACCGCCCATGCCACTGATGCAGCCGATGAGCATGACGCCGGGAATGTGGATGTTGGCGCGCATTGCGAGATCCATGCCCACCACGGCGAAGGCCGGGGTGCCCAGCGCATCGATCGCTCCCACGATGCGGTCGACGGCGACGGAGGTCCGGATCCAGTCGCGAAACACGATGGCGAGGAAGGCCGCAAGAGCGATGAGCGGGAGGTACCAGGTATCCGTCAGGACGGGTGGCGTTCGCTGGAGCATCATGCCGTCGCGAATGAGACCTCCGCCTACGGATGAAACGGTGGCAATGACCAGCACGCCGATCAGGTCGAGCCTGCGTCGCAGTCCCAGGATGGCCCCGGAGAGCGCCCAGGCAAAGATGGCGAGGTAGTCGAACTCCATCGGCAGATGGAACTGCGGCATCCCGGACGTGCCTCCGCTCAGTGTGTCCCCGCAGTGTGGCATGCGGAGGCGCCACTCTAGCAGCAGATTCGACGGCAAGGCGTATTGACGGCATGACGCAGGATGCCCAGTGTCGCCCTTCGCCGGGACACATGGAAGGTCGTGGCTGAAGCGGGAGGATCTGCATGGCGAAGCTGTTTCCGGGCTGGAAGGTGGTTCTGGGGGCCGGAATGGGAATCGCCTTTGGATCGGCGGTCTTTGTCAGTTCGTCGTTTTCCCTGCTCGCCGAGGCCATTGGCCGGGAATACGGGTGGTCTCAGTCCCAGCTGGCGCTGGGTGCAAGCCTCGTCCTGTTCATGCAGATGTTCGCGTACCCGGCTGTCGGTGCCCTGACCGACCGGATCGGCTCGAGGATCGCGGCGCTGATCTCGATCACGGCCTTCGCCGGCAGCCTGTTCTTGCTGAGCCAGGTGGGGTCCCCGGCGCTGTCCTTCATCGGCGACCCGATGATGCAATACTACGTCTCGTTTTTCCTCGTGGGGGCGCTCGCCGCTGGCACTAACGTTGTCTGTTACTCTCGGGCGCTGACGCTGTGGTTCGACCGTCGGCGTGGCCTTGCGATCGGCATCGCGGCGGCGTTCCAGGCTGTCGGCGCGACGTTGCTGCCCATCGTGTTCCACCAGCTCATCACGAGGTGGGGGTGGGAAGATGCGGTGATGTCTCTGGGGGTGTTCCTCCTGGTCTTCTGCTTTCCCATGGTCGCATGGCTCGTCAAGGACAGCCCCGTGCCCTACGGGCTCCATCCCGATGGCGACCCGGCGCCTCACCCATCGGATGCGGATGCGGAGGCCGGTGCGCGGCCCGGTATCAGGCAACTGCTGGCCGATGCGCGTTTTCGAAGCCTTGCTCTTTCGTTCGCGGTGCTCGGGTTTGCGGCGTATGCCCTGTCGACGAATGCGGTCTACATCCTCACGCGCACGGCGGGGCTGAGCGTGGGAGAAGTTGCCACCGTGCAGGCTGCCTGGGGCGCGTCCGTCCTCGTCGGGCGCATCGGCTTTGGCTATCTGCTCGACCGCTTCGATGGTGCGCTCGTGGCGTTGCTTGCAGTGGGTCTCGGGGCATTTGTGTTCGTGAGCTACGGCATGGGTGGCAGCTATGCATGGATCATGCTGACGGCGGTCGCCGCCGGGATTGCGATCGGGGGAGAAAGCGACCTCATTCCGTTCCTGGCGGGGCGCTATTTCGGCAAGGAGGCGGTCTCGACCGTTTTCGGCTGGTTCCTCAGCGCGTTCGCCATTGGTGCGGCCCTGGGCCCTGTCACGTTTGCGCAGGCCTCGACCTTGCTGAAGGGACCTGAACTCGCTCTCTTTGGTATCGCCGCGTTGCATATTATCCCGGCGATCCTGTTCCTCGGGCTCAGGCGGGCGCCGACGGCCTGATCGGGCGCGCGCATTGCCAGCAGTTGCAACTGCCCAAAAAGTGATCTCTGGTCTATTGCTGCGCCTGCACAAATCAGATTGAAGTTGAGGCACGGACAAGGGAACACGCCACGAATGGCCAAGCGTCTGGAATTCTACTTCGACTGCTCTTCTCCCTGGACCTATCTCGCGTTCACGCGGGTCCACGACGTGGTGGACCGGACGAAGGCCGACATCATCTGGAAACCCATCCTCGTGGGTGGCGTCTTCAATGCCGTCAACCAGGATGTCTATGAGCGACGCGCCAATCCCGATCCGCGCAAGTCCGCCCACTACGCGAAAGACCTGCAGGACTGGGCGTCCTATGTCGGCATCGTCATCGGGCAGCCCAGCGTCTTCCCCGTGAACTCGGTGCGCGCCATGCGCGGTGCGCTGGTGGCGCTCGATGATGGCAAGCTTGTTCCCTTCGCGCGCGCCGTCTTCGAAGCCTACTGGGGAGACCTCGAGGACATCAGCCTGCCCGAAGTGATCGGTCGGATCGCCGGATCGCTCGGTTACGATCCTGCAGCCTTCATCGCGCGTACGGATGATCCCGAGATCAAGAGCCGCCTGCGCGCGAACACGGACGAGCTGATCGCGCGGGGCGGGTTCGGCTCGCCCACGATGTTCGTGAATGGCGAAGACATGTATTTCGGCAATGACAGACTGCCCCTCGTCGAGGCCGCGCTGATGCGCGGGCGATAGTGGGCGCCTATATCGACCAGCGCTCTCCGGATGACGAAACCCGGGAGCCGCTGCTGCGTTCGCCCGCGATCGTCAACCTGTTCATCCTGGTGTTCGCCGCGATCCACGTCGTTGTCTCCCTGCTCGATGAAAACAGCCAGCTCTGGGTTCTCGATAATTTTGCCATGATCCCCGAGCATCTGTCGGTTCCCGCCGAGCAGCTTGCCATCACGCTGTGGATGCGACCGGAGTTCACGCTGGTCACCTATGCCTTCCTGCACGGGGACTACGTGCACCTTGCCTTCAACATCATGTGGTTCCTGATCTTTGGCACGGCCGTCGCGCGACGCGTGGGCAATGCCCGCTTCGTGGGACTGATGTTCGTGACGACCATCGGCGCCGCGCTCACGCACCTCCTGATCTACTGGGGATCGCCGCTGCCTGTCGTCGGCGTATCGGGTGCCGTTTCAGGGCTGATGGGAGCTGCCTTCCGCTTCATCCTGCCGAACCCCTATGCAGGGACAGCGTGGCCGCCGCCGCCGCTGCCACTGTTCAGCCGGCCCGTCATCATGATCACCGTCATGTGGACACTGATCAATGTGTTGCTGGGCGTGACCGGGCTCACCCCCGACGGGTTCGGCGCGCCCATTGCGTGGGAGGCCCATCTTGGGGGGTATCTGACAGGACTGGTCGTGTTTCCGCTGTTTGACCGACGGCGCCGCTGGCAGCGATAGTTTTTTTTAGGATGCCTGCATCCGGCAGGCCGGGCGGCGGCTACATACCGGTACAAGAACCTCGCGGGTGCAGGAGAACCGACATGGAATTCGAAGTGCTGTTTCGCCAGTTCTGGTGGCTGATCTTCCCGATCTTCGGCATGTTCATGGCCATCTGGGGCATGATCGCCAACGAACGTCGTGCGCGCGAGGCGATGGGCGTCATCAAGTCCTACGTGGACCAGGGCAAGGACCCGCCCCAGGAGCTTGTGGACCTGGCTGCCGGTGGTGACGATTACCGGCATGGCAACCGCCACTCTCGGGGACAGCATGGGGCTTGGTCCTTCGTGACCTTTGCCGCGCTCGCCATCGGCTTTGGTGCTGGATACTATGTCGTGCGGGAGCAGGAATATGCGTTTGCGTTCCTGATTGTCGCGCTCATCATGGGCGTCATGGCGCTCGGCGCGTTGATGATGCTGCTGTTTGCGCCCAAGTCTTCCGATACGTGAGCGCGGATGACGAGGCGTCCCTGATTGCTGCGGCGCGGGCCGGCAATGCCCGCGCCTTCGGGTTGCTGGTGGACCGCCACCAGCGTGCCGTGCGCGGGTTCCTGCGCCGCCTCAGCGGGGTCAAGGCAGACGCCGACGACATCGCGCAGGAGGCGTTCGTCCGCGCTTTCCAGCAACTGGGCCGCTTCGAGGCTCGATCTTCCTTCAGGACATTCGTGTGCGGGATTGCGTATCGCGTCTGGCAGGGGCACAATCGGTCGACCCGCCGGGAACGCCTGCGGGATGGAGCCTATTCGGAAGCCTCGATGATCGAACGTCCGCCGGCCATGGATGTCGACCTCTATCTGTCGCTGCGCCAGGCGATGGATGCGCTTCCGGCCGAGCAGCGCGCGGCGCTGGCTTTGTGCCTTGGCGCCGAATTCTCTCATGCGGAGGCAGCCAGTGTTCTCGGTTTGCCGTTGGGCACCGTGAAGTCCCATGTCGCACGCGGGCGGGCTCGACTGCGGGCCGTACTCGGCGATGATGACAGTGCCCGGGACGGGGAGGCTGGCGATGACGAGTGATCTCGAACTCTCCTGTGCTCTTGTCATGGATGTTCCGGAGACGGACGCTGACTTCCGGTTCCGCGTCCTGAAGGAAGCCTGCGCGCGGCAGCAGCGCAGCGTGGCTCGCCGGAAAGCGGCGTACGTCGTTGCGGTGTTCACGCTGGCCGGATTGGGCTTCGGCTTGCTTGAGCAACTGGGTCTGGGCGCGTCCGTTTCGACACCCCTGATGGGTGCGGTATGCCTGTCTGCGATGGCATTTGAGTTCGTTGCGTGGGCGAATGACAGGCGTTCGGTCCTGCTGACGGGAATGCGCAGCATCCTCGGATAGGGCCGTTTTTGGCCACTGCCCTGTGATTTGGCAGGCGGCATTCACCCTTCGTGAACGCTGACCCTGCGACATCCTTGATATATGCGCCCTTAGTCCCCATTTTCGTTGTGGTCGTCCCATGGACGAGTCGCGAGGAGGTGCCATGTCCCAGCCTGATGCTGCCTATGAACCGCCGGCCCCCGGCCAGGAACTGCAAGTGAAGAGCTTCCCCTGGGAGCGACTGCTCCTGTCTTTGCTGTTTGCGACCATCGCCTGGTTCGCGTTCTGGGGATTGCTGTTCCTTGCCGTGATCATGTGGGTGCTCATCGCCGTCAGTCGCGAGCCTCATGTCGAGTTCCGGCGCTTTGTCACGATCGGTGCCAAGTATGTCGGGCAATGCCTGGCCTATGTGCTGACGATCAGCAACGACAAGCCGTTCCCGCTGGGGCCGCTGCCGTCGGCTGACTGATCCGCTTCAGCGACAGGTTTCCTGATCCAGGTCCTGATGGCTGGTGCCCGCGGCGCCAGCCATTTCAGTTTCAGAAAATGCCCTCGACATAAAAGACGGTTCCGTTCCGGCGCAGCGCCTTGATGGCGGCGCGGTGCTTCCCGTCGAGTGCGATGTCGGCCGAGAGTTCTCCCTTGCGGGCCTCTTCCTCGATCACGTGGCCCGTACCTTGCGGGACGAAGTAGCTTTCAATGCCATAGTCGAGGTTCACGTTGACCGGCCCGGTGTCCGACGGATCGTCCATGTAGCGAACGGTCGCGCGGATGACGGCGATGTCCTGGGCCGAAGCCTGCGGCGCGTGACTGATCGAGGCGGCTTTCCAGTGTGCGCCTTCCTGGCGGAGTGCGACGTAAGCCGTATCGCCCGGCGCGAACTTGTCCTCGCCCTCGACTGTCTTCACGTCGAGGCGCGAGATCTCGTAATTCAGGATGACATAGTCGCCGCGGAAGATATCCCTGGGATCGACAGGCACGATCTTCAGCGTGACGACGCGTGAACTGTTGAGCATCTGCTGGCGGTCGGCAATCATCCAGACGAGGGCGATCGTCTGCAGGGCGACGACGATGAGAATGCGGAGCGTGGCCATGGTCCTGATCCCTTCCATCACGTCGATGATCCGGAGGACGTGCCCACGAGGCTGCGTCTCAGCGGGTTCAGCACGAGTGCCAGCACGATCAGAAGCACGCCGCCCACCGTGAAGAAGACAGCCTGGTCGAGCAGTCCGGCGAAGAGTTCGAAATAGGTGTAGAGGACCCAGCCGCCGAAGGCGACGACAGACCAGTTCACGACGAAGCGGTCATCGAGGCGGGCGCCGCGCGAGAGGCTCCAGAGGATCACGATCAGCGTGCAGATGAGGTAGGGGAGTTCGGTATTGCTCGCCTCGCCGCGTGTCTGGGCCACGTAGAAGACTGTGGCGCCAGCCGCAAAGACGGTGCCGGCGAGATCGAGGGCGGTCGCCCCCTTGCGCTGCATCGAAAGGACGACGGCACCCAGTGACAGCAGCGTCGCGACGCCCGCAAATCCGAACCATGACCCCGAAGTTCCCGCCGCATGACCGTCAAACAGGTGGACAACCGAGAACGCGGCCATGAAAGCGAAGAAGGCGTAGTGACCTACCATCAGCGCAATGCCATTCGGGCCCGGGTCCCGGATCTGGCTTACCGACCAGATCAGCAGCGGAATGAAGACGTAGATCGACGCAATCTCGGCGTCACTCCAGCCGAGCAGGTCCTGCAGGCTGTCGTTCGATACAACGAACCACATGATCAGGCTGAGGGCGGAGAGGTGGATGCCGGGCCTCCAGCCCAGCCACGCTGCCTGGGCGGCACAGGCCGCCCAGAACACGATGAACTGCACGTGGATCGGACCGTCGAACTGTGTCGATTCCTGGAAGGTCCAGTAGCTGCCGATTGCGAGGGCGGCGCCCAGTGCCGCGTGCGATGGTACCAGGAACGCTGCCGCGAGAGCGCCCAGTGCCCACAGGAGCGTTCCATCGGGATAGTGTGAGTTGATGTTGTAGGTCTGTGCGACGAACCAGATATTGGCACCGAAGAGCAGGACACCCAGAAGGATGAAGGCCTGGCCGATCAGGTTGCGCCCCGCCGCGTTGAACATGATCGCCGCCGCGTAGGCGAGCCACATGCCGCCGAACAGGACCACGAGGCGGGCGGCCTTGCTCATCTCGGCCCAGTTGGCGCCAACGAAGCTGAGGGCGCCGGCGCCAATGAGGATGGCGCCGAAGACGGCGATGATCGTCTCGAGCCGTCCTGCGGACGAGGTGTTGCCCACGCTCTCGAGGATCTTGTCCCTGTTTTCGGCCGGGACGAGACCCTGGCGGATCCACATCTCGAGGTCGCGCTTGAGCTGGCTGATGTAGAAGGGTGGGCGCATGGTACGGACCTGTTCCGGTGACGCTATGGGACCTCGTGCAACGGTAGCACGATCATCCGTTGCAACTATGCCCGAATTGAGGCTTTTCGCAAAACCGCCGCAAAGAAGCCGTCCGTGCCGTTTCGCGCCGGCGACAGCTTCAGCAGGGGCGACTCACCGCATGGCCAGGGGCCCGGGACCAGCCGGCTCCAGACCTCTCGCGCGTCGAGCGCGCTGAAGGCCGGATTTTCAGCAAGGAACCGTTCTACCTGCGCCTCGTTTTCTTCCGGCAGCAGCGAGCAGGTGGCGTAGACGAGGTGCCCCCCTGCCTGCACGTAGCGCGAGGCACGTTGCAGGATGGAGGCCTGCAGCGCGGTCAGTTCGCCGATGTTCGCGGCATGGGTTGACCAGCGCACGTCCGGGTTACGGCGCCATGATCCGGTTCCCGAGCAGGGCGCGTCGACGAGCACCCTGTGGAAGCGGCCATGGAGCTTGCGCATCTCCTTGTTGTCTTCTGGCGGCAGCTTGATGCGCTCGGCATTCTCCGCGCCCGCACGCTTCATGCGGATGCGGGCCCGCGCCAGGCGCACGTCGCTGATGTCGGTGGCAACAATATGTCCCCGGTTCTGCATGGCGGCTGCAAGGGCGAGTGTCTTGCCACCGGTGCCCGAACAGAAATCCATGACCTGCTGGCCAGGCTGCGCATCGCAGAGGAGTGCGGCGAGCTGCGAGGCCTCGTCCTGGAACTCAACCAGCCCGTCGCGAAACGCGCGGGTGGCCGACACATTGGTCTCTGGCGGGCAGCGCAGCCCCCACGGGCTCATGGGTGTGGGGATCGCCTCGACCTTGTCCCAGTGCAGCCTGCGTATGGCTTCCTCGCGGGTTACCTTGAGCGTGTTCACCCTCAGGTCGACCGGCGGGATCGCAAGCGCGGCCTGCATCTCGTCCGCAAAATGCGAGCCCAGGGCGTGACGCAGATGTGTTTCGAAGTGCGGCGGGCACTCGAGCCGGATGGCCTCGGGCATGGCCGGATCATCCAGACGATGCTTTGCGAGGCGTCGCATGAGCGCGAGGTCCTCGACACCGGCATGGTCGCTCCATTGTCCCCCGGTGGAGGCAAAGACCTTCCAGGCGGATACCAGACCGGAGGGTCCGGTGTCGCCTTCCGCGCGGGCAAGATGCCAGGCGAGCCGTCCGCGATGCCGGTTGATGGCATAGAGGGTGTGGACTGCGTGGCGGCGTCCGGCCGGGGAAAGACTGCCGGCGGACTTCAGTGCGCGGGTGATGGCCTGGTCCAGCGATGCCCCCTTGGCCTGATGAATCAGGGCGTCGGCGATGGCAGCCTCGGTGGCAGCGTCCACGCCCGAATGAGGCCTTGCGCGCGGTTGTGATGGGTCGCGGGGTGACCTGTCCGCAGATTTCCGGGCTTTTCCGGCGGCCTTGTGTCTTTTGTTCGTTTGCAAGGCCAAGCCTCTCGCATTAGATACACGGTTTCTCGGGCTGATGCGCCTTCGTTCCGAAAGCGGCGCCGGTCCTCCCAAGTTTGGATTCAAGCATTATCTCATGGCCAACAAACTGCTGAAGGAAGCCGCGGTCAACCACCGTCTGACGTCCAAGCGCGGCGTCATGGAACGCATGTTTACGATGATGTTCCAGGGTTTCGTGTACAACCAGATCTGGGAAGACCCGGATGTCGACATGGCGGCCCTTCGCCTCAGGCCCGACAGCCGCATCATCACGATCGCGTCGGGCGGATGCAACGTGGTGAATTACCTTGCCGGCAATCCGGCGCGGGTGATCGCGGTCGACCTGAACCCGAACCACATCGCGCTGACCCGGCTGAAGCTCGCCGCGCTGAAGTTCCTGCCGACCTATGAGGACTTCTTCCAGTTCTTCGGCCATGCCAACACGCGCAAGAACCGCGAGAACTTCGACAATTACCTGGCGCATCGCCTTGACGACACGACGCGCCGCTACTGGCTGAAGTCGCTGCCGATGCGCGGCCAGCGCATCAACATGTTTGCGAAGGACCTCTATCGCTACAGCCTGCTTGGCCGCTTCCTCGGCGTCCTTCAGACCGTCGCGCGGCTCCATGGCAAGCAGCTCAACGAAATGCTGTCGGCCAAGACCGTTGCCGAGCAGCGCGCGATCTTCAATCGCGTGATTGCGCCGCTGTTTGATTCAAGGCTCGTGAAGGCGCTGTCGCGCATGCCGGTGTCGTTCTATGCGCTCGGCATTCCGCCGGCGCAGTATGACGAGCTTGCCAAGGCCTCGAACGGCGATCCTGCGGGCCTCATCCGCCAGCGCATCGAGAAGCTGGCCTGCGATTTCCCGCTGCAGAACAACTATTTTGCGTGGCAGGCCTTTGGCCGGCGCTATGACACGCAGCAGCGCCAGGGCGTGCCGGCCTACCTGCAGGAGAACACCTACAACATCGTGCGCGAGCGCGTGGACCGGGTCGAGACGCACCTTGCCTCGATGACCGACTTTCTCGCCAAGCAGCCGGAAGCCAGCATTGATTCCTACGTGTTGCTCGACGCGCAGGACTGGATGAACGAGGAGCAGATCACGGCGCTCTGGCAGCAGATCACGCGCACGGCCGCGCCGAAGGCGCGCGTCATCTTCCGCACCGCCGGCCATGACTCGCCGCTTGAGCGCAAGCTGCCGGCGGACCTGATCGGTCGCTGGAACTATCTCGCCGAGGAGGCCGCGCGCTTCCATGACCAGGACCGCTCGTCGATCTATGGCGGGTTCCACATCTACGAGCTGAAAGGCAACTGATGTCCGCTCCCGGCGCGCCTTCAAACGCGCATTCCGCCATGGACCAGATGTACCGCTACACGCGGCACATCTATGACCTGACGCGCAAGTACTACCTGTTTGGCCGCGACAAGCTGATCGAGGAGCTGCCCGTCAGCGATGGCGACCATATCTGCGAGGTGGGCTGTGGCACCGCCCGCAACCTGATCGTGCTGGCGCAGAAGCGCCCGGGGCTTCACCTCTATGGCATCGATGCGTCCGCCGAAATGCTCAAGACGGCGCAGGCCTCGGTTGACAGCGCAGGGCTTGGCAAAAGCATCACGCTGGGCACGGCCCTCTCGACGGACTTCTCGGCCTCGAAGCTCGGGCATTCGCGGCCGTTCGACCGGCTGATCTATTCCTATTCGCTGTCGATGATGGACGACTGGCGCGAGGCGCTGGAGCATGGCATCGCACAGCTCAAGCCCGGCGGCACGATCCACGTCGTTGATTTCGGCAACCAGGAGGGCCTGCCTGGCTGGTTCCGCAAGCTGCTCAAGGGCTGGCTCGACCAGTTCCACGTGCGCTTCCGTCCGGAAGTGCGCCAGTGGTTCGAGGAGCAGCAGCGCAAGGGCCGTGGCGAGATGACCTATCGCGACGTCATGCGCGGCTATGCGTACCGGCTGGATTTCCGCCTGAAGGGCTAAAAGGGTTGCAACGCGCCCTGCGAAAGGGCAAAACACCCGCCCGCGCATACCGGGCACGGAGCTGTGGCCGAGAGGCTGAAGGCGGCGGTTTGCTAAACCGTTATACAGTTGAAAAGCTGTATCGAGGGTTCGAATCCCTCCGGCTCCGCCATAACCCATTGTATTTGTTTATATTTCAGATCCACAGGCGCTCCCGTCCCAACTTGCGTCCTCACTTGGTCATCGGCCGGGCGCGGGAGGGCGCCGGGAGCCATTCTGCCGTGTGAACCGCAACTGCGCTGGCGTTGCGCCAGCCAGCGGACTGCAAATTGAATGTGTCCGGGTCGCCGCCTATCTCAGGAGAGCATGAGCGCGTTGGGCTGATGTGTGCCTGACGCCGAAGGGGAGGCTCACAACATGCGGCTGAACGGAAAGATTGCGTTGGTGACCGGAGCGTCGCGCGGCATTGGCGCTGCCATTGCAGAAGCGTTCGTCGGCGAAGGCGCGCGCGTCTGGCTCACCGACATGCGCGACGTGGAAGGTTCGGAGAGGGCCACAAAGCTTGGTCCGCATGCAGCTTACCGCCATCTCGACGTTCGGGATGAGGCTGACTGGACCAATGTCGTTGATGAGATCCTGGGGGTGGATGGCCGTCTCGATGTGGTGGTGAACAATGCAGGCATCACGGGCTTCGAGGACGTGCCCGTGCCCCACGATCCGGAGCATGCCTCTCTCGATGACTGGCGATCCGTTCACCGCACCAACCTTGATGGTGTCTTCCTCGGCTGCAAGCATGCCATCCGTGCGATGCGCCCTCGAACCGAGGGATCGATCATCAACATCTCGTCTCGCTCCGGTCAGGTGGGTATCCCCGCGGCGGCGGCGTATGCGTCGTCAAAGGCTGCGGTGCGAAACCACACAAAGACCGTCGCCCTCTACTGCGCCGAACAAGGTCTTCGGATCCGCTGCAATGCGATCCTTCCTGCGGCGGTGCTTACCCCCATGTGGGAACCAATGCTCGGCGAAGGACCGGAGCGTGCGCAGAACATGGCGGACATCGTCGCCGACACACCGCTGCGGCGCTTTGCCGAACCGCGCGAGGTGGCCGCTCTTGCGGTGCTGCTCGCGTCGGATGAAGCGACGTACATGACGGGCTCGGAGTTGACCATCGACGGTGGCCTCCTCGCGGGGACCGCGGCCCGACCACGCTGAATGTACCGGATTGAAGGTCGCGTGCGCGTTCCGGTGCCCAGGCCTGTTGGGCGCTGACGCGGCGTCGTCTCACGTATTTGTTCAGGTCACCCAGAAGCCCGAACGGGCGAGGTGGGCACGGCGTCGGTCATCTGATGCGCCGAGCGTGCTGCGGCCGCGCAGCATCGCGCGCAGGCGTCTGCCCCAGAGCATCAGGCGAACCGTCGTTCGTACAAAGACATTGGGCTGGCCGGTCAGGGCAATGTCGTGGGTGAGCGTCTTGGAAGTCACCATCTTGTGCCGGTAGCGGAACGCGCGGCGGGACAGCATGAAGCCATAGTCGTAAAGGGCCTCGACCGGCAGGTCCGGCAGAGCCTCGGCCACGGCGCCGGTGATCAGCGCCTCGCGCACGAGGATGGCATTCGGACCCGAGCAGGCGACAATGCGATAGCCGCGTTCGCGTGCCACGCGTTCAACCGCCTTGGCGGAGTGGCGGAAGTAGAGATCGCCCGGCAGGTCGCGATAGTCGATGTGCGAGGGGATTTCGTGGTTGAACTCGATGATGACGATGTCGGGCACAAGCCATTCGAGGTTCTCGAAGACTTCGAGGTCGTTGGAGTCGATGTCGAGCGACATCACACCGATCTCGCGCGGGAAGCCATGGCGCCGCGCGATGCCGTCGAGCGAGGTGTCGCCGCGCGGGGTGATCATCGCGTTCTCGATGACTACGCCTGGAAAGGCGGCCGTATTGGCCTTCAGCCCCGCAAAGCGGCTGTCGCTGGCCTCGACGAGGAGGGCCTTCCAGCCGAGCTTCGACCAGAGCGTGTTCGTGTTCGACAGCGAAATGCCATTGCCGGCGCCGACTTCGAGGCAGGTGCGGGGTGTGTTCGGCAGGAGCTTGAGCAGGTGGGCGATGAGGCCGTCCTCGCCGCATTGCGAGGTGGTGTTGGCGCGCCAGGCGTCGAGACGTTTCCAGGGGTCTGCAGTGGTCGGGGCAGCTGTCACGTGGGGAACTCGCGGGCAGAGGCACCTCCGGAAGGAGGTTG
>CAZYFM010000036.1:0-26526 GCA_964646885.1 uncultured Flavobacteriaceae bacterium | reverse complement strand
TACTGGGGGCGGAAGGGAACCAAGCCTCGCCCGGGGCGCATTGTCGTCGAGATCCTGCCAGCGATTGCCTCAGGGCTGCCGCGGGCGGTGTTCATGAAGGAACTCCAGGAGCGGATCGAGGCGGCGACCGCCCGCCTGCTCGCCGAGGGCCGCGGACAGCTTGCGACTGCCGCCGCGCAGGCCTGATTCAACGCTTCGTTAATGACGTTGAGCGAAGGCCTGCGCCAACATGAACAGAGCGGGAACGTTTTCTTGTCGCGTTCACATGCTTGATGTAAGGTAAGCCCTCAGGACGTTGGGGCGTGCCGATGGACGGCTTTGGCGACATATCGCGACAGATCTGGGATCTGAAGTACAGGCTCAAGGGCCCCGGCATCACCGCGGGCGACGAGACCATTGCGGATACGTGGGCACGCGTCGCCGGTGCCGTGTCGCTGGCCGAACGGCCAGACCAGCGCGCGCTGTGGCGCGACCGCTTCCTTGGCATTCTCCAGGACTTCCGTTTCCTGCCGGCAGGACGGGTGCTCGCCGGTGCCGGTTCCGGCCGCGCGGTGACGCTGTTCAACTGCTTTGTCATGGGCACGGTTCCCGATGACATGGCGGGCATCTTCGACAGCCTGAAGGAAGCCTCCCTCACCATGCAGCAGGGTGGCGGGATCGGACATGACTTCTCGACACTGCGCCCCAAGGGCGCCGAGGTGAAGCGCGTCGGCGCCGATGCCTCGGGCCCCGTGTCGTTCATGGATGTGTGGGACGCCATGTGCCGCACGATCATGTCCGCGGGTGCCAGGCGCGGCGCGATGATGGCGACGCTGCGATGCGACCATCCGGACATCGAGACCTTCATCGAGGCAAAGCGCGACCGCGACCGGCTTCGCAACTTCAACCTTTCGGTCCTCGTCACCGACCGCTTCATGCAGGCGGTGAAGAATGACGAGCCCTGGGACCTCGTCTTCGCCGGCAAGATCTACAGAACCGTCTCCGCACGTGGCCTGTGGGACCGGATCATGGCATCGACCTATGCCTATGCGGAACCGGGCGTCATCTTCATCGACCGCATCAACGAGCGGAACAATCTCTGGTACGCCGAGAAGATCGCGGCGACGAACCCCTGTGGCGAGCAACCCCTTCCGCCCTATGGCGCCTGCCTGCTGGGATCGCTCAACCTGGTGAAGTTCGTCAGGGATCCGTTCACCGACAATGCGCGGCTGGACGAGGATGAACTCGACGCGGTTGCGCGTGTCGCCGTGCGCTTCCTGGACGACGTGATCGATGTCTCCAACTATCCGCTGCCGCAGCAGGAGCGCGAGGCCAAGGCCAAGAGGCGCATCGGGCTTGGCATCACGGGGCTTGCCGATGCCCTGATCATGTGCCGGACGGCCTATGGCAGCAAGGATTCGATCGCGCTGATCGAGCGCTGGTTCAAGCGCATCCAGCGGGCGGCGTATCTTGCATCGACGGAGATCTCCAAGGAAAAGGGAGCCTTCCCTATATTTGTTGCCGACAAGTACCTGAACGGCGCGACGGTGAAGGAGCTCGAGCCCGAGATCCTTGCTGCGATCGCCGACCATGGCATTCGCAACGCGCTGCTGACGTCGATCGCACCCACGGGAACGATCTCGCTGCTGGCCGAGAACGTGTCATCTGGGATCGAGCCCGTGTTTGCCTACACTTACAAGCGCAAGATCACTGTCGAAAGCGGGGAGAAGCGCGAGCAGCCTGTCGAGGACTACGCTTACCGGCTCTATCGCAAGCTGCATGGCGACCGGGAATTGCCCGCCTACTTCGTGAATGCGCAGGACCTGTCGCCCGACGCTCATATCGCGGTGCAGGCTGCGGCGCAGCGTTATGTCGACAGCTCCATTTCCAAGACCGTGAACTGTCCCGCCGACATTCCGTTCGAGCGCTTCAAGGACATCTACCTGAAGGCGTATGATTCCGGCTGCAAGGGTTGCACGACGTGGCGTCCGAATGACGTCACGGGCTCGATCCTCAGCATGCAGGAACCGCCGCAGACCACGGCTGTCGACCTTCATGACGCGCCTGCCGCTCCGGTTCAGATATCCGCGCCAGCCGTCCGGCCCAAGCCGGTGTCGGTCGAGGGTGGCGTTGTCTACATGACGAGACCGCTGGACAGGCCCGAGTCGCTGCCGGGCACCACTTACAAGGTCAGGTGGCCGGAGTCGGATCACGCGATCTACATCACCCTGAACGACATCATCGAAGGTGGCCGACGGCGCCCCTTCGAGATCTTCATCAACTCCAAGAACATGGAGCACTATGCGTGGACGGTCGCCCTGACGCGCATGATCAGCGCCGTGTTCCGCCGCGGCGGCGATGTCTCGTTTGTCGTGGAGGAACTGAAAGCGGTCTTTGATCCCCGTGGCGGGCAGTGGGTGAACCGGCAGTACGTGCCTTCCCTGCTCGCGGCCATTGGCGGCGTGATCGAAGAGCACATGCTGGCCATCGGGTTCCTGTCCAAGCCGGCTCAGGAATTGCCGCCGCCGCCGAAGGTCGCCTCGATTTCCGACACACAGGGACGCATCGGCGAACCCGTGAGCGGAGAGCCCGCATCAAACCCCGACGCCTCAAAGACAGGCTCCTTCAAGTTCTGCCCGAAATGTAGCAATCCAGGCCTTATCCGCATTGAAGGATGCGACACGTGCGTGAATTGCGGGTACTCGCGATGCGGCTGACATCCGGGCCGGTGTAAGAGCGTGTCGACCCTCTCCAACATCGTCGCGCGGCTTCGTGCCGGCGCACTGCAGGTCATCCGGTATCTCGGGCGACGATGGAAGGTTGCGCTCCTCCTCCTGCCGATCGCGATCATCGCCGTCGGACTTGCGGCCTACGGATGGTGGTGGCGCGTGCTTGCCGATCGCGTGCATGAAACCGTCACGCAGATCCAGAACGAGCAAAAGCTGCTGGGGCGGAACCTGGAATGGAGCGCCTTCGAGATTGGCGGGTTTCCGTATCTTGTCGATGCCACGCTGAGCAAGGCGCGTCTCCTTGCGCCCGACATGGGGACCGTCTGGGACGGAGAGCGGGTCGTCGTTCGCCTTCGCCCCCTGTCCCTGAATTCCATCAAGGTGTCCCTTGAGGGCCAGCAGCATTTCTTCCACGTCTCGAACGGGCGCTGGATCGAGGCCGATGCTCGCGCGGATACCGCCCTTCTCTCGGCCCGCAGCAAGGACACATCCCAATCGGTTTCGGCCGAATTCGAGCGCCTGACCGGCAAGGGCAAGCTGGACGCCTCGGACTTCCACTTCATCCTCGAGCGCGGCACGGCGGGCGCATCATTGTCAGCACCTGACGCAGCGAGCGAACTGCCGCGCCTCGATCTTGTCGCCCACGTCGACAATCTGGGGCTTCAGGGGCAGATCGAGTTGCCACTTGGTCCGTCAATCGAGAGTTTCGACATGGACATTGGCATCAAGCTGCCGGTGAAACTGCCGACCGCATCGCTTGAGGCCCTCATCGCAGCGTGGCGCGAAACCAATACTCCCGTCGAGATCCGGCGCTTCTCCTTTGACTGGGGCGGCGTCTCGTTTGCGGCGGCCGGAGAGCTACGGCTTGATGCGCGCGACCTGCCTGACGGGCATCTCCGCCTGACGCTTGGCAACCACGCCCGAATCCTTGAACTGCTTCAGACCTATGGCCTGATCACGAAGGAAACGCACGCGGCTGCAAAACCGGTGCTCGACGTGCTCGCCTTCGTGAGCGGTGACCCCAAGCGCAAAATCAGCGTGCCGCTGCGGTTCACCAATGGCGATGTCTTCCTGGGACCGGCGCGCATCATGACGATCCAGCCCGCCCCGCCGCCCAGCATTCCCGAGTTTGTTCCCTGACGCCGGCTTGACCCTGGCTAGCGCGGCTTTCGCGTGTCGCGGCCAAAGTTTGCGGCTGACGTATCCTGGCCGGCCTCGATGACGCCACGCCGAATGGCGCGTGTTGTCGTGAAGAGGTCAAACAGGATGTCACCTTCGCCCCACCGGATCGCACGCTGCAACCGCGACAGGTCTTCCGAAAAACGACCCAGGACTTCCAGTACGGCCTCCCGGTTGTTCAGGAATACATCGCGCCACATCGTGGGGTCGGATGCGGCGATGCGGGTGAAGTCGCGGAAGCCGCCTGCCGAGAACTTGATCACTTCGCTCTGGGTGACCTGCTCAAGATCGCTGGCCGTGCCGACGATGTTGTAGGCAATGAGGTGCGGGACGTGGCTGGTTATTGCGAGAACCAGGTCGTGGTGCTTTGCATCCATCACCTCAACCCTGGATCCGCAGCCCCGCCAGAACTCCGCAAGCGTATCGACGGCGGCGCTGTCCGTTCCGGCGGGCGGCGTCAGAATGCACCAGCGGCCGTCAAAGAGTTCCGGAAAGCCAGCGTCAGGGCCTGAATGTTCCGTTCCCGCGATCGGGTGGCCCGGTACAAAATGGACGCCGGTTGGCACGTGCGGCCCCACGTCCCGAACGACTGCCATCTTCACGGAACCGACATCCGTCACGATGGCGCCAGGCTTCAGCGCCGGCGCGATGACCTGGGCAACCTGTCCGAAAGCTCCAACGGGCGTGCACAGGATGACGAGGTCGGCACCGCTCACGGCCTCCCGCGGATCTTCGTGCATCGAGTGACAGAAGCCCAGTTCCGATGCGCGCTTCCTCGTTTCGGGAGAGTTTGCGCAGCCCGCAATATGCGCTGCCAGACTGCCCCGGCGCATGGCGTGCGCCAGTGACGAGCCAATCAGGCCGACGCCGATCAATGCAACCTTGGTGAAAATGGGTCCTGTTCGCGTGGTCATGACATGAACTCTTGAAGGGCGGCTACGGCGGCGCGGTTGGCTTCTTCGGTGCCCACTGAAATCCGGAGACAATGGGGCAGACCGTATGCAGATACCGCCCGCAGTATTACTCCCCGGTTCATGAGGAACCGATCCGCTTCACTCGCCGTCCTCGAGCCGGAGGCCGGGAACTCGACCAGAAGGAAGTTCGCCGCGGCCGGGTACACCTTGAGTCCCAGTGCCGAGATCTCTTTACTCAGCCAGTCGCGCCATCGTGTGTTGTGTTCGCGTGACCGCGCCACGTGTTCGCGATCGAGAACGGCCGCAACGGCTGCAGCCTGAGCCGGTGTCGAGAGATTGAAGGGGCCCCGAACCCTGTTGAAGGCATCCACCACATCTGCCGGACCATAGCCCCACCCCACGCGCAGTGATGCGAGCCCGAAGATTTTCGAAAAGGTCCGCGTCATCACCGTGTTTGGCGTTGTGGCCACCAGTTCAATGCCGCTTTCGTAGTCGTTCCGCTCGACATACTCCGCATATGCCGCATCGATGACCAGAAGGCACTGTTCAGGGAGCCCCATCCGGAGCCGACGAAGTTCCGCAGCCGTGTTGTAGCTGCCGGTCGGATTGTTCGGATTGGCCACGAACACGATACGCGTTCGGTCGGTCACGCGGCGCAGGAAGCCGTCCACGTCCGTCCTGAGCTCGGGTTCGGGAACCACCACCGGCGTTGCACTCGCCGCAAGAGTGGCAATGCGATAGACGAGGAAGCCGTGCTCGCTGAACATCACCTCGTCGCCGGGTGCTGCATAGATCTGCGGGAGCAGGTGCAGGATCTCATCCGATCCATTGCCGCAAATCAGACGCTCCGGGTTCAAACCGTACGCTTCGCCGATGGCCTGCCTCAGCTTCAGCGCGCTCCCATCCGGATAGAGATGGAGGGATTGGGCTGCCGCGCGAAACGCATCGACGGCCTTGGCGCCTGGACCAAGCGGAGATTCATTTGAAGACAGCTTGTGCAAGGGACCCTTGACCGGCGCCTCGGAACGGCCGCCGACATAGGGTGCGATATCCAGAATTCCTGAAACGGGCTTCATGATCGAATTCATAGGGTATCCAAAGTCATCTGTGCAAAGAAAACGTTGACTTGGAGCGAGCGCTGGCCTCAATCCTTGGCCATAAGAAGCTTCGAATTCGCGAAATATGACCTCTGCGTTCCAACCCCTGTCCGCTGCATCAAATGTCGCAGGTGAAGCTGCGGGAGAGATATTCACCTTTCCTGCTTCGCAAGCCCTGACGCTGGATTCAGGTGCCCACCTTGCGCCGCTTTCCATTGCCTGGAAGAGCTTTGGCAAGCTCAATGCCGACAAATCGAACGCCGTTCTGCTCTGCCATGCGCTGACGGGCGACCAATACGCGACAGGCACACATCCCGTGACCGGCAAGCCCGGATGGTGGTCGACCATGGTTGGTCCAGGACGCCCCATCGATACGGATCGCTTCCACGTCATCTGTTCCAATGTCGTTGGCGGCTGCATGGGTTCCACGGGTCCGCAGGACGTCGATCCGTCGACCGGCCAGCCTTATGGACTTCGCTTTCCGGTGATCACCATTCGCGACATGGTTCGTGCGCAAGCGATGCTGATGGATCACCTGGGCATCAAGACGCTGGCGTGTGTCGCTGGCGGATCGATGGGTGGCATGCAGGTGCTCGAATGGGCCGCTAGCTACCCGGAACGGGTTTACTCGGCGATTGCCATCGCGACGGCGGCGCGCCACTCGGCCCAGAACATTGCGTTTCACGAGGTTGGCCGCCAGGCCATCCTGGCTGACCCCGAGTGGAGCGAAGGCGACTATGCGGCCCGCGGAACCAATCCGCGCAAGGGCCTGGCCGTTGCGCGCATGGCGGCCCACATCACCTACCTGTCCGAAGCTGCGCTGCATCGCAAGTTTGGCCGCAGCCTCCAGGACCGCGACTCCCTCTCCTACCGCTTCGATGCGGACTTCCAGGTCGAGAGCTACCTTCGATACCAGGGCGCCAGCTTTGTCGAGCGCTTCGACGCGAACTCGTACCTCTACATCACGCGCGCCATGGACTATTTCGACCTGGCGGCAGACCACGGCGGTGCGCTCGCCAATGCGTTCAAGGGTACGAAGACGCGGTTCTGCATCGTGTCGTTCACTTCAGACTGGCTGTTTCCAACTTCGGAGGCCAAGAAGATCGTGCATGCGCTCAACGCTGCTGGCGCCAATGTCAGCTTCGTGGAGTTCGAAACCGATCGTGGCCATGATGCCTTCCTGCTTGATGAGCCAGAAATGTTCCGGACCCTTCGCGGCTTCATCGATGCCGTTGCTTCCTCGCGCGGGCTGACCTGATGACAACCCTGCGAATAGAACTGCTGCGCATTGCAGACATGGTTCCTTCCGGCTCACGCGTGCTGGACGTGGGCTGCGGCCACGGTGAACTCATCGAGCACCTGAAGATCGTCAAGGGTGCCGATGCCCGTGGCATCGAGCTCAGCCAATCGGGCGTGAATGCCTGCGTGGCCAAGGGCCTTCCCGTTGTGCAGGGAGACGCCGACGCCGACCTCAAGGACTATCCCACCGGGAGCTTTGACGTCGCGATCCTGAGCCAGACCATTCAAGCCACGCGCCAGCCGAAAGTCGTGCTCGATGAACTGCTGCGCATTGGCAGGCGCGTCATCGTTTCATTTCCGAATTTCGGATTCTGGAAGGTCCGGGCCCGGCTCTTCCTGACTGGCCGCATGCCGAAGACAGGCCTGCTGAGCCATGACTGGTACGAAACACCGAACATCCATCTCTGCACCATCGCTGACTTCGTCATGCTGACAGAACATGTCAGAGCACGCATCGACAGCGCCCTCGCCATTTCCGACAGCGGCGATGTCAAGGAAGTCGTTCGTCCCGGCTATTGGGACAATCTGGCGGCGGAGTCTGCGATCTTCCTTCTTTCGAGAGACGCTTCCCGACCAACACAGGCTTGAACGGTACGCGCTGCCTGTGGCCCTTGACCGGTGCGACGGCCACGACTTCCTTCGTCGCTTCCATGATGTGCACGCCGGCGAGCTTCGGCCACAGGTTCCTTCCCCAGGCTTCCCATCTCGTGCCGGAGCGGACAAGCCAGCCAGCCCCGAATGGCGGCATAAGCAGGGTTGTCGCCCCGTTTGTCGGCGTGAACAGGGAATCCGCAAGCAGGTTGTGCAGCTGCGTTCGCGTGAATGGCCGGCCGTGCCCGAAGGGCGTCGTTTCGAACTGTGCCCAGAGGCTCGTGCGGTTCGGCACGATGAAGATCACACGGCCCGATGGCGCGAGGATGCGCCACACCTGACGCAACAATGGTCGCAATGACTCCGAATTCTCCACGAGATGCGCCACGATGATGCGATCCATGCTGGCGTCCGGAAGCGGGATCGCGGCTTCCTCAAACAGCGCCGTCAGATTGGGCGCGTGTGGTGGCCAGTGAAGTGCGCCCTGCTGCGCCGGCATCAGGCACAGGGTACGATTGGCTTCGGACCTGAAGGGCCGCAGGTAGGGTGCCGCGAAACCCAACCCGGCGAGACTTTCGCCCCTGACAGAGGGCCATAGCTCCCTCAGCTTCCGGCGAATGAACTTTGCGGACGCCTGTCCGAGTTGCGTTTCGTAGAAGGCCTGCAGGTCGCGCGCGTCAAGATGCATCGCCGGCTGTGCTTGCCTTGTCTGCAGAGCTCTTGCGGCGCAAGTGGGCCGCCCAGCGCGGGTTCAGGTTGGAGATCGGGAAGTAGATGAAAACGTCCGTCGTTCCAAACTGATGATCGATCACCGCTCCATTTCCGACCCGAGCGCCGGAGCGGATGTAGCCCTTCACCAGCGGCGGAAGGGCGTGAAGAGCCTCGGCCTCGTTGATCGCCTCCTTCGGCATCATGTTCATCGGCACGGCCCTGGCGGGCAGCGCATTCACGACCTCGCCGGGAGGCGCGAGATGGAAGTGATAGAGGAATGACAGCTGCAGCGCCAACTGGGCCGGATCCGTTCCCGGCAAGGACGCGCAACCAAACATCAGGTCAATCTTGTGACGGAGCAAATAGACGAAGATACCGCGCCACAACAGCTGCATGGTGGGACCGGTCCGATAGTCCTTCAGGACACATGACCGACCGAGCTCAAGCAACTTCTGGCCTTGCCTGCGGCGGAGCATTTCGGCGATGTCGTATTCGCCTGCCGTGTAGAACCCATGCGGAGACCTGGCTGCAGCCTCGCCTGACGTGAGGCGGTACGTGCCAATGATCTTGTCGCCATGGGCGCGATCCACCACGAGCATGTGCTTGCAGTAAGGATCATACTGATCGAAATCCCGCGACTGGGCCTTCATTTCGGCCGTCGGCGTGGCATTCATCTCGACGTAGAAAACTTCATATCTCAGGCGTTGGGCGGCTTCGACTTCAGCCGCCGTGGTTGCGAGGCGCGCTTCGAGCGAGCCAGCCGAATCCAGCAGTGGGTTCTCGTCGCCCGAGAGGTTACTCAACGCCGCGTCTTGCGCAGACATCATTGTTTTTCATTCGTTACGGCGAGGCGTGAACTTGCTCGCGCAGGTGGTTCGAAAAGCCAGTGTAAAGGAGCGACCGGGGGCTTGGCAAAGGGGGCGCCCGGCAAAGGGATGCTGGACTTAACCGTTAGAAGCGGGCAAGCCTTTGCAATAAGGGTAAATTTCAGGGATTCGAACATGACGGAGGCCTCCAAAACGACACCTGCTGTTGCATCCGGGCTTCTGTCCCGCGCAACTGCCGTGGTCGGACACCGGAAGACCATGTCGATGATGGTGTTCGGATTTACCGCTGGCCTGCCAAACGTCCTCCTCATCGGAACGCTCAACTTCTGGCTTTCGAAGGCAGGCGTCGACCTTGCAACGATTGGCGTGCTGTCGTGGATCGGACTTGCCTACGCCTTCAAGTTCCTCTGGTCTCCTGCAATCAATGCCCTGCCGCCCTATCCGTTCCGGATGCTCGGGCGGCGGCGCGGCTGGATCCTCATGTGCCAGATCGTGATCACGGCCTGCGTGTTCGTGATTGCGACGCTGGACCCGGCGCAGTCCCTCGGCATCCTCGCCCTCGCTGCCGCCATTGCCGCCCTTGCATCCGCAACCCAGGACATGTCGATCGACACATGGCGCATCGAGGAGGCCGAACCTGCCGCGCCACTCGACCTACTTTCAGCCGTGTACCAGTTCGGTTATCGGACAGCCTCGTTCGTGGGCGGCGCGGGCGCGTTGCTGCTGGCGGGCAGTTCATCCTGGAACTTCACCTACGGGGTTGAGGCCACCATCTTTGCCCTGGCAGCTCTCGCGACATTTGCGGCACCCGAGTCTCCCCTACCCGATGCGACGTCCACGTCCGCCAGTGAGCATGTGACGAGCACGGACGGCCGGTTCTATGCCGTCGTCGGGGTCCTGGCTGCCTGGGCCTGGGCGGGCTTCGAAATCATCAACTTCATGATCCGCGCCGTGAGCGAGACGCCTGCACCGAGCGCGTCGACGTTCACGTCCACCTACGGACCCTGGATCATCGTCGCGACCGTGCTCTTCCCGTGCGGACTGGCTGCATGGATCTCGCGTACCACCACGTCAGTTGCTCCCGCAAAACAGTCCCACAAGATTCCTGCTTTCGCGACGGCGCAGGCGGATCGACTTTACTCGGCCATCCTCGAACCTCTTGTGGAACTGATGGGGCGACTGGGATTTGCCGCCGTGCTGATCCTGTTCGTGATCCTCAGCTACCGCATCACGGACAGCATCTGGGGCCCCTTTGCCGGTCCCTTCTACCTTGTCGAACTCAAGCATACCGAGGAAGAAGTCGCTCTGGCGTCTAAGATCTGGGGCGTTCTCATGACAATCGCCGGCGTTGGCCTTGGTGCGGTGTCGCTCGTATGGCTTGGCAGGCTCGCGACGCTGTTCGTGGGTGCGGTTGCAGCTGCCGTGACCAACCTCCTTTACGCGGACCTCGCCCTGGGTGGTGGCTATGTGAACGCGTTCCTCAATGCCACGGGTCTCATGGACCTTGCTGCGCTTTTCTATCTTGATGACCGCATGGCCAGGCTCATGACTGCCATTGCCGGCGAGAACATTGCTGCGGGCTATGCCGGCGCTGCATTCGTTGCGTACCTGTCGTCACTGGCCAGCAAGATGCATGGCGCCGTGCAGTTCGCCGTATTCACGTCGCTCACGATGCTCATCGGCACGCTGGGACGAGGCGCCCTTGGCGAGATGATCAAGACCGATGGCTACGCCAACGTCTTCGTCCTCACGATGTGGCTTGGCGCCATCGGGGTCGTCGCCTGCGCCCTTGAATGGATCAGGCAGTCGAGGAGCGGAAACTCCTAGGCGCTCAAGGCGCGCCCAACCGGGGGCGCATATTTCTCGAACATTGCCTTGAGCGCATTGGGATCGAGAGGTTTGGCGAGGAAGTCATCCATGCCAGCATCGATGCAGATCTGGCGATCTCCTTCCAGCGTGCTCGCCGTCAATGCGATGATGGGCGTGCGCGTCTTCCGGCGCCCACTCGACTCTGCCTGACGGATCCTCCGGGTTGCCTCCAGCCCGTCCATGTCGGGCATGTGAACATCCATGAGCACAAGGTCATATGGTTTTGCGGCCAGGGCCTCGAGCGCCTCCCGGCCGTTCCCCGCCGTGTCGACCTGGTGGCCCAGTTTCTTCAGCAAGGCTGTCGCGAGCATCACGTTGATGCGATTGTCCTCCGCGACGAGCACGTTCAGGCTTGCCTGCGGTTGAGCGGGTGCGAGTGCCGGGCGTTCGGTTGGCTCCTCGGCATCGGTCTGGCTCACGCCCTTGATGACGGCTTCGACGCGCCTGATCAGGGAGGCCTGCCGGACGGGCTTGATCAGGTATCCGTCAAAACCGGATGACTGCAGTGACGGCAGCGACCCTCTTTCCTTCGGCGAAATGAGCACGATGGACCGCACGCCCTGCAAACGCGCCTTCAACCTCACCAGGAGTTCCGATGCCGGCGTGTTCGTTGTTCGCATGTCCATGATCAGGACATTGAAGGCGCCGCTGGCCAAGGCCGTCTCGGCCGATGCGAGGCCCTTGGCGGCGAATGCGTCTGCTCCGGCATCGCAAAGTTGACGAACCAGCGTCTCGGAAAGCCCGTGGAATGCCGTATGCACAAGGACGCGTATGCCTGTCAGCGAAGGCTGCACGTCCGTGGTGCCGGGAGCGCGACGAACCGGAAGCGTGAACCAGAAGCGGGAACCCTTGCCGAGCGTACTCGATACACCGACCGTGCCGCCGAGCGCCTTCACAAGGCGCTGCGTGATGGCCAGTCCAAGGCCGGTCCCGCCGTAACGGCGAGCAAGCGATGAATCTGCCTGCGTGAATTCCTGGAAGACCTTGGACAGCGCTTCCTCGGAGATCCCAATACCCGTATCCGCGATCTCGAAACGGATGAATGCCGGATCATCATCCGGCTGGACGGATATCCTCACACCACCCTGTTCGGTGAACTTCACGGCGTTGCCCGCCAGGTTCAGGAGGATCTGGCGAACGCGGCCTTCGTCCGAAATGATGTTGCCGGAAAATCTCGGATGCGCGTAGGTCGCGATCTCGACGCCCTTTTCGGCGCAGCGCTGACTGAGGAGCTCGGCAATACTCTCGATCAGCGTGCGGGGGGAGAAGGGCGTGTCTTCCATGGGCATCGCACCCGACTCGATGCGCGAGAAATCCAGAATGTCGTTGATGATGCCCAGCAGGGCTTCACCCGATTCACGGACCGCCGTGGCGTAGGATCGCTGCTCCGGCGTCAGTCCCGTATCCAGCAGAAGACCCGTCATGCCGATGACCCCATTCATGGGCGTGCGGATTTCATGGCTCATGGTCGCGAGGAACATCGACTTGGCCCGGCTGGCTTCCTCGGCCTTGTCCCTCGCCTCGCGCAGGGCCAATTCCATCTGGCGCTGCTCGGTAATGTCCCGGCCGACGCTCTGGATCTCCGTCAGCTGGCCGGCATCGTTCCGGATCGGGTGATCTTCCCAGGCGAACCAGCGCCAGCCATTCGCCGTCTTCATGCACTGGCTATAGCTCAGGCGGTGTGACTCAGGGGCGGAACTGACCAGGGGTGGATGGTCCAGCTGCTCCTGCTGCTGGCAGACGGGCGTGAACAGACGCCCCAGTGCTGCTTCCCTGCGAACTGCAAACGTGCGGCAGAAGGAATCATTCACGAAACTCAGCCGGCCGTCCGGAAGCTTGCGGATGATCACGTCTTCCTGCTGCTCGACCAGGCTTCGATACCTGAGCTCGCTCGCCTCGAGGTCGCGGTTCCTCTGCTGAACCGTCTTTACCGTCTGCTCAAGTTCGTTCTTCACGCGCGCCAGTTCGCCGGACCTGATGTCGAGAGCGTGAACGCGCTTCTGCACCGAAATGAGCGAGAACAGCAGAACGGCAATTCCGCCGACGGCCACGCCGAGCATGGTCACCGGACCGGGATGCGCCAGCAGGCCTTCCGAGATCACGAGCAGCGTGCCCGCTGCGATCGCGACCACGAGCGCAATCACCGCCAGCATGTGCTGAAAATCCGCCACGAAACTACCCCTGTCCAGTCCGGGCCAAAACTGGCAGGGATCGATTTAGGATTGCTTAAACGTAATCAATTGCGAACCGCTGATTGCTTCCGGGCCACGGGTACAGGCGATATAAGCCCGCCCCTCCGGGGCTGTTGACCCCAATGATGATTCTTCAAGGAGAACTGATCATGCGTATGCTTTCGCTGGCGGGTGCTTGCGCCCTTTTTGCACTGAGCCTCACCGGCACCGCAATTTCCGCCGACGACCCGATGGCTGGGATCTACGGAAATACCGTCGTCGTCACGAACGCCAAGGGTGAAGTCTCGAAGATCTGGATCAACAAGGACGGCACCTACAAGGCCACGTCCGCCAACGGACAAAGCGGAACCGGGAAGTGGTCCGTCAAGGACAACAACACGAAGTACTGCGTGACGCCGGACCTCCCGGCCACGGCGCCTGCCGGTACGCCTGCGCCGAAGGAGAGCTGTTCGGAGTTCCATGGCGGCAAGAAGCCGGGCGACAAGTGGCAGCAGAAAGACGCTGAAGGCCAGACGATCACGGTCGAAGTGAAGGCCGGCGCCTGATCGACGATCAGATCGTCATGCAAGCGAAGCCCGCCGGCATCCTGCGCCGGCGGGCTTCTTCGTTTTCAGGCGTGGGACGCACGCTTCTTTTCACCGGCGACCATGCGCGCGATGAAAGCACCCACACCGCCACCGGCGGCGGTCGTGCCAAAGACCTGGGTCAGCGTCGCCGGGTCGAACATGGGTTCGCTCCCGGGCGGCAGCGACGGGTCACCGGTAGTCACGGCGCCCGTAATGGCCGTCATGATCGCCGTGAAGTTCAGCAGGGGCGTTGTTCCCTCTGCCACTGCAGTCCAGCCCAGCGCCTGCGTGATGGCCGTGCCGAGCGTCCCCGAGATTCCGCCGGCGACTGCTCCTGCGCCCGCGGCGACGGCCTGTCCGGTCTTGCGTTGCGTGACCGAGTAATACATTCCGGTTAGCGCCGCGATGAGGCCGCCGGAGGCGAGCTGGCCGCTGAGGCCGTAGTTCATGATGGCGTCGGCGACGCCGGCGACGTTGAACGAGTTCGCGAATGCAAGGCCAACCTGCAGCAATGTTCCCATCAATCCGGTCGAGATCACACCGGGCTGGATGAGCAGATAAAGAAATCGGGCCATTTTTCCTCCCAAGGCTTGGCTTTCGGCCCAAGACTAGCATGGGCTCCTGGTGCAAATCGGGCGCACCCCAGCGGAAAGTGGACCAACCCGCGCAGGCGGGACAAGGCCCTGCCCGCACGCCCGGACGCGTCAACCGTCACAGAAACGGCAGTTGCGGGGAACTAGGCCGCCATCCTCAGGCGTCGATATCCCAACGCCTCGGCGATGTGCGCGCGAGAGATGTCCGCACGGGCCTCAAGGTCGGCCAGCGTGCGCGCCACGCGCAAGACACGATGATAGCCCCGCGCCGAGAGCTTCAGCGTGTCGGCTGCCTTTGTCAGCAACGCCTGTGCCGGCTGTTCAAGACGCGCCACCTCCATGAGCAGTTCGCCGTCGGCTTCCGCGTTGGTCCGGACGCGCGCGCTCCGGTAGCGTGAGGACTGGATGGCGCGAGCGGCACCGACACGGCTTGCGACTTCACTGGATCCTTCCGCGGGTGGCGGCAAGGCGAGGTCCTGAGCACTCACCGGGCTCACTTCCACGTGCAGGTCAATGCGGTCGAGCAGTGGGCCCGAGAGACGAGACTGGTAGTCGGCGGCGCATTTGGGTGCGCGGCCGCATGCCCTGTCTGCCTCGGAGAGATATCCGCAGCGGCAGGGGTTCATTGCGGCCACCAGCTGCACGCGACTTGGGTAGCGGATGTGCGCATTGGCGCGTGCGACGAGCGTTTCGCCTGCTTCGAGGGGCTGGCGCAGCGAGTCGAGGACCTGTCGCTGGAACTCAGGCAACTCGTCAAGGAACAGGACGCCAAGATGCGCGAGGCTGACTTCTCCCGGCCTTGCCTTCAGGCCGCCGCCCACGAGGGCCGCCATGCTTGCGGAGTGATGCGGTGCCCTGAATGGCCTGCGACGCCCGATGGCGCCGTTCTTGAGTTCGCCTGCGAGGCTCTGGATCATCGAGACCTCGAGCGCTTCGCGCGGATCAAGCGCCGGCAGCAATCCCGGAAGGCGAGAAGCCAGCATCGACTTGCCGGCGCCGGGTGGGCCGATCATCAGCAGGTTGTGACCGCCGGCAGCCGCGACCTCGAGGGCGCGCTTGGCCATCTCCTGCCCCTTGACGTCACGCAAGTCGGGGATGGTCGCCGTTTCGTCCGCGAGCTTCGCACGCGGTGGTGCGAGCACCTGCGCGCCCTTCAGGTGGTTGACGAGTGCGACCAGCGAAGGTGCTGCGATGATCTGCAGCCCTTCGGCCCATGCGGCTTCCGGCCCTGCAGCTTCGGGACAAATGAACGTGCGGCCCAATTCGAGTGCCTTGATGGCTGCCGGCAATACACCGGCCACCGGGATGATCGCGCCATCGAGCGAAAGTTCGCCCATCGCCAGGCACGCCGCGATCTCGAGCGATGGCAACACGCCCATCGCGGCCAGGAGACCCAGCGCGATGGGCACGTCGTAGTGGCTGCCTTCCTTGGGCAGGTCCGCCGGTGACAGGTTGACCGTTATCCGCTTGAACGGAAGCGCGAGACCGATGGCGTGAAGGGCGGCCCTGACACGCTCCCTGCTCTCGGCGACGGCCTTGTCGGGCAGCCCCACGATGGACATCTTGCCCGCGTTTTCTCCGGATGCAGCCATGTGCACCTGGACGTCGACCTCCCTCGCCTCGATCCCGACGAAGGCGACGGTCGAAACATGTGCAACGGTCATGCGCGCGCGGCGGCCTTGCGCTCGATCGCGTCCCAGATGAGGGCGGCGATGTCCGTGCCATCGAACCGCCGGATTTCCCATATCCCCGTTGG
This sequence comes from uncultured Flavobacteriaceae bacterium, assembly GCA_964646885.1. Classification (GTDB taxonomy): domain Bacteria; phylum Pseudomonadota; class Alphaproteobacteria; order Micropepsales; family Micropepsaceae; genus SZUA-430. The sequence goes on along the minus strand of CAZYFM010000036.1, from coordinate 10,224 downwards.
CGAGGTGACGTTGATCTCCGTCAGATAGTCGCCAATGACGTCTATGCCGGTGAAAAGCAGGCCCCGGCGCTTGAGTTCGGGGCTGATGCGATTGCAGATTTCAAGCTCCCTCGCGGTGAGCTGGGTCTTTTCGGGTTTACCGCCGACATGCATGTTTGAACGCGCCTCGCCTTTCGCAGGGACGCGATTGATTGCACCAACCGGTTCCCCGTCGACGAGGATGATGCGTTTGTCACCCTGGCGAACTTGTGGCACGTAACGCTGGACAACCATCGGTTCTTTCACAAAGTTTGCAAAGAACTCGAGGATGGCATTGAGGTTCTCGTCTTCCTCGCGAATACGGAAGACACCGCTGCCACCGTTGCCATACAGAGGTTTTACAACGATTTCCCGATGCTCGGCGCGAAACGCCCGGATCGTTTCCGGGTCGCTCGTGATCAGGGTCGGCGGCATCAGGTCGGGATATTCTGTTACAAATAACTTTTCCGGCGAATTGCGGACCCAGTAAGGGTCGTTGACCACCATGGTGCGCTTTGGCAAGCGCTCGAGCACGTGGGTCGTTGTTATGTACCCCATGTCGAAGGGCGGATCCTGCCTCAGCAGAACGACATCCGTCGTCGACAGGTCGAGTGGCTGCGCGGGGCCCAACGCGAAGTGATTGCCGCGCTCGTTGCGGACCTGAAGTTCGTGCGCGCGGGCGGCAATGACCGTCGAACCTCGCTGCACGAGGGCCCGGGGCAGATAGTACCAAAGCCGGTGACCGCGATTTTGTGCCTCGAGTGCCAGGGCGAAGGTCGAGTCCCCGCCGATGTCGATCCGTTCGATCGGATCCATCTGAATAGCTACGGTCAACGGCATGTGGACATTACTTCCCAAGGAGCAAGGGCAACTTAGTTTGGGACCGGATGCGGCGCAACCGCGCTAGTTAAGCCTGCGGCGCAGGCTGGCCAGGGCAAAAGCCGCTTCACGACCTGCCGTGGACTCGGTTCCCGCCAGCGACACGCAGCTTTGTGCGGCATGGATGGCGTTACGCAGTTTTCCGACAGCCTCGTTGGCACGCGAAAGGTCGAGCCAGAGTTCCGGCTGTCGTGGCGACACCATGACCATGCGCTCGGCGATGGCCAGCGCTCGCTGCATGTCCTTGCCGGCGAGCGCCCTTGAGCGGATGTTGTTCAGCAGGCGCAGCAGCACCTCGCGCCGGCCAACGGGACCGTAGTCCGGGGTCTGCATGTTGTGGGATGGCCCCCAGGGACGCAACTCGTCCGCTCCGAGAACCACGCCGCCATTGAACGGGTCGATGATCTTGGCCTGCTCACCCTCCCCCACCTGAAGAAGGAAGTGGCCGGGCGTGTTCAATCCCTGGGCCGATGCGCCGAGCCGGTGTGCGATCTCGAGATAGATGATGCCGAGCGAGACCGGCAACCCCCGGCGCCTGTCGATGACGCGGATGAAGTCTGCGTTCTGGGGGTCGTCGAATGTCTCGTTGTCGCCGGCATAGCCGTGACGATTGGCGATCGTGTCAGACAGTATGCGCGCGATGGCCTCCGTCTCGGACATGCCGCGACGCAGGGCCGGAATGCGCTCCCGCGCGTCGGCTTCAACCTGGTCCAGATGCTGGAAGTACGGAGCGAGATCGATGGCGGGGTGATCGAGCGCTGCGAGATAAAGCGCCGCGCGGCCGATCTGGATCGCACCGTCATCCACCTGGCCGACGGCCTTGAGCTTTTCCAGATAGTGTTCAGGACCTTGAATCATCACCCGCCAGCGCCGCCCTACTGTTCCGCATCCTGAGATGCCACCCTGTCCTGCCGTGATCCCGTGCGCCTGGGGTCATCCTTCATGATGACGTAGCTTACCACCTGACGCGCTTCGGTCAGCGACCTTGCGTACTCCATCACCCGCTCCAGCTCTTCTCGGCTCTGGGCGATGCCGTTGAGATAGATAACGCCATTTTCGGTGTCGATTGCATAGTTCGAGTCGCGGATGCGCGAGTCGCCGATCATCAGAGTGCGCAGGCGGGCCGTGATCCACCTGTCGCGCGCGGCCTCGACCAGGCCCGTGTCGGTTGTCACCTCGATATCGTTGACGACCTCGGTCACGGCAGGAATGCTCCAGGCGATGCGCGTTACCTTCTGCCGGTCGGCCTGGGTTGGCACCGTGCCCGTAATGTGCAGCCGCCCTTCGATCACCGTCGAGTTCACGTTCGCGAAAAGTGCACCGCTCTCACCGATGAGGCGTGCATTGAACTCGGTCTGGATGTTCAGGTCATCTACGGCCTTGAAGAACGTGCGCTCCTGCGGGTTCAGCTGAATGCCCACGCATCCCGTGAGCATGAGCGAGGCGACTGCCAGCAGTGTACCTGTTCGAAGCCTGGACATTCACGTCCTCCATGCATCCCTGAAGTGGCGCGGCCAAGCGGTCTCGGCCATCACAATAAGGTCGTAACGTCGTGGCAGGCCGCCCAAACCGGGCATGCGTGCGCAAAACTGGCGCGCAGCCTTTTCAACCCTGCCCTTCTTCGTTTCGCTGACCGATGAAATGGCTTCGCCGAGCGTGGTGCGCGTCCTGACCTCAACGAAGACGATTGTGGCGGGTGAGTGCCAATAGGGCGTTAACGCGACAACATCGAGTTCGCCGCCTCGCGCCCGGAACTGGCGCGCAAGGATCCTGTATCCTTTCAGGCGCAGCCACCAGGCTGCAGCCCACTCCGCTACGGAACCTCTCGCCCTGGCCTGCTCACGCTGAATTCCCATCTTTCTGCTTCAGTACCAGTGCCCTTGCGTAGACGGTGCGGCGCGGAAGTCCCAAGGCGGCAGCAACAATGGATGCTGCGTCCTTAAGCGGGTGATCGCGCATCGCTTCGGCGAGCCTCGCGTCGAGCAGATCCTCCGTCACGACGCCCGTTCCTGCGTCGGGCGATGCCGATGGCGGAGATACAAGCACAACTATCTCTCCCATCACCTCGCCGCCGGCCTCGTACTGTCCAATTAAGGCATCAAGTGGGCAGCGCCTTATGTCCTCATGAAGCTTTGTCAGCTCGCGTGCGACGCATGCATTCCTGTTACCAAGAATGGCCCTCAGGTCCTTCAGGCATTCCACGAGCCTTGAAGGTGCTTCGTAGAAGATCATCGTCGCCGGCACGCTTTCGAGCTCGCGGATGGCCCTGCGTCTTTCGTTCGACCTCGAAGGCAAAAACCCCGCGAAGAAGAACCTGTCCGCAGGCAATGCGGATGCCGTGAGTGCTGCGATGGCGGCCGATGCCCCCGGCACGGGAAACACAGGATAGCCCGCTTCGGACACCGTCTTGACCAGCGACTCACCCGGGTCGGAGATCAGCGGAGAGCCCGCATCGCTGACGAGTGCGACGCTCAGGCCCTGCCGCAACTCTTCCAGAACTCGGTCATCCACCGTCCTGGCATTGTGCTCGCGGTATGAGTGCAATGGCCTGCTGATTGCATGCATGACGAGAAGGCGCGCCGTTACGCGCGTATCTTCCGCATAAAGACGGTCCGCGGACGCCAGAATGTCCAAAGCACGCAGGGTAATGTCACGTGCATTTCCGATCGGGGTCGCGACCAGGTAGAGGCCGGGCGCAAGGGCCCCGCCGGATTTACTTCGGCCGTGCTGGGGGCTAATCTTGGGGCCTTCACTCATACCGTGCTGCCGCAAAAGGGATTCATGTCTGTGACATCTTCGTTGATCGCCCGCGTTCCGTCGCGCGCCGCCCGTACAGTCTGGACCGTCTTGCTGCTGGTTGTCACGGGCCTGTTTCTGAGCGGTTGTGAAACAGTCTCGCTGTTTGGAGATGATGCGAAGCCCGGCGTCAAGGCGCCCAAGCCGACGACAGTCGTCACCACACAGCCTTCGACGCCAAACACCGCGCCTCCTGTCCCCGTTGCTGGCCAGGTGCGGATCGCCATGCTGCTCCCGTTCTCTCACCCCGACAAGAACACGCGCGCGGTTGCGCAGTCGCTCCTTGATGCCGCCCAAATGGCGATGTTCGACATGGGCGCCAAGTCCATGGTTCTGATACCGCAGGATACCGGCACCACGTCGGAGAGCGCGACGGCTGCGGCCAATGCCGTGATCGACAAGGGCGCCGAACTCATCCTTGGTCCCCTGCTTGCCAATGACGTTCGCGCCGTGGCTCCGGTCGCGCGGGCGCGCAATGTTCCCATCATTGCGTTCTCGACGGATCGCACGGTCGCCGGTGATGGCGTGTTCCTGCTCAGCTTCCTTCCGGAACAGGAAGTCAGCCGCGTCGTCAGCTACGCTGCCTCACAGGGGCGCAACAAGTTCGTGGCGCTCGTGCCATCCACCCCTTACGGGCAGCGCGTGGAGGAAGCCTTCCGGAATTCGGTGATGCAGATGGGCCGCGAAGTCCTGTCGGTACAGACCTATGAGCCGAATGCCCAGGCGCTTGAACCGGCCGTGAAGGCTGTCGCCAAGCTCGGGTTCGACACGATTTTCCTGCCCGAAGGCGGCGTGATGCTGCGCAGCCTCGGCCCGATCCTGACGGTGAATGGCGTGGACTCCCGCAAGGTGAAGTTCCTCGGCACGGGTCTCTGGGATGAGCCCGCCACGTCGCGCGAAGTTTCGCTGGCCGGAGGCTGGTACGCGCTTCCTCCGCAGGAACAGCGCTCGAACTTCATCACGCGCTACCAGCAGCTTTATGGCTCGAAACCGCCGAAGATTGCGTCGCTCGCCTATGATGCAATCGCGCTCTCGGCCACCCTGTCGAGCGGACGCCCGGGGCAGCGCTACACCCGTTCCACGATTGCCGATCCGAACGGATTTGCCGGCATTGACGGCATTTTCCGGTTCCGCTCCGACGGCATGACCGAACGCGGCCTGGCCGTGTACGAAATCACGCAGGCGGGCCAGCCGTCCGTCGTCAGTCCGGCCGCCAATACGTTCCAGTCGCCCGGGTTCTGACCTGTCCGTCGGGCAAGAGGTCCCGATCAGACCAGAAGCGCTTTCAGGATTGCATTCAGGACGAGGCGCCCTGAGGCCGTCGTGGAGAGGCGGCTGCCAACAATGCGCAAGAGGCCCTGCCTCACCAAGGCATCGACCCTGTCCGCGTGAAGCGACTTTCCGAAGCGCGACTGCAAGCCTGAAAGATCCACGCCCTCGCGCAGCCTCAGTCCCATGAGCAATGCTTCAGAGAACTGTTCGTCGCGCGCGACAGGTTCCATGCCCGTCATGCCATGACCTTCCGCTGCCACGCGTGACAGCCAGCGCTCGGGCATTCGCTCGGTTTCCGTGGCCAGCCGCTCGCCGCCGAGTTCCACCCTTCCATGCGCTCCCGGTCCAATCCCCACATAGTCGCCATAGCGCCAGTAAACGAGGTTGTGCCTCGACTCATCGCCGGGCTTCGCATGATTGGAAATCTCGTAGGCCGGCATGCCCGCCGCCTCCATGCGCTCCTGCGTGTATTCGTACATTGAAGACGACAGGTCGGGATCAAGCTCCTTCATCAGGCCGCGCTTCAGGGCGGCGTGAAACGGCGTTCCCTCCTCGTAGGTGAGCTGGTACATCGAGTAATGCGTGCAGCCTACTGCCAGCGCCCGCTCGAGTTCGTCCTTCCAGGCATCAAGCGTCTGCCCCGGCCGGGCGTAGATGAGGTCAAACGAGACGCGGTCAAACTCGCCTCGCGCCAATTCCACGGCGCGCATCGCTTCGGCGACCGAATGCAACCGACCGAGACTGCGCAGGTCATTGTCGTTGAGGGCCTGGACGCCGAGTGATACCCGGTTCACGCCCGCCTCACGGTACTCCCGAAACCGACCGGCTTCAGCGCTTGTCGGATTGGCTTCGAGCGTGATCTCGATTGACGGCGAAAATCCGAACAGGTTCCGGGCGGCGTCGATGACTGCGCGCACCGAGTCTCCCGGCATCAGCGATGGCGTTCCGCCGCCGAAGAATATCGAATCGAGCGGTGTTCGCCTGTCCAGGCGCGAGGCGATGCAGGTGAGCTCGCGGACGAGTGCCGATCCATAGGCCCGACTGTCGACGCCTTCCCGCACATGGCTGTTGAAATCGCAATACGGGCATTTGGACAGGCAGAATGGCCAATGCACGTAAAGGCCGAAGCCGGGCTTGGCACTCTCACCCAAGGCAGGCCTCTACGAACTGAGCGAATGCGCGTGCGCGATGGGACATCGCGTGCTTCTGATCCGGTTCCATTTCGCCAAAAGTCTGGGTGTATCCGGTTGGTACGAAGAGCGGATCGTAGCCGAAGCCGCGCGCCCCGCGAGGCGGCCAGACAATGTTTCCGTCGACGCGTCCCTCGAACGCCACTTCATCGCCATCTGGCCAGGCCAGTGCCAGAACGCAGATGAACCATGCCGCCGTGGATGGATTGCCAGAGGCCCGCATGCGCGCGTGCACGTCCGCCATTGCCTTCGCAAAATCCTTGTCGGGTCCCGCCCACCTCGCGGAATAGACGCCGGGGTCTCCGCCCAGCGCTTCCACGCAGAGGCCCGAGTCATCCGCGAGGGCCGGCAGGCCTGAACCCCGTGCCGCAGCCCGTGCCTTCAGCAGCGCGTTTCCGACGAAAGTGGTTTCCGTTTCCTCGGGCTCCGGCAATTGCAGTTCGCCTGCAGAAACGGCCTCAAGCTTCCACGGACGGATGAGGTCGGAGATCTCCCTGACCTTTCCCGCATTGTGGCTGGCAACCACCAGCCTGGAACCTGAAAGCCTTCGTGCCATGACTAGCGCGCAATCGCCTGCTTCTGAAGGTCAACGAGCTTGAGGATGCCATCCTTCGCCAGCGACATCAGCTGGGAGAAAGTCTCTTCCGTGAATGGCTCGCCTTCGGCGGTGCCCTGGACTTCGACGATGTGACCCTTTCCGGTCATTACAAAGTTCGCGTCGGTTCCTGCGCTTGAGTCTTCCTCGTAGTCGAGGTCCAGCACGCAATTGCCGTTGTGGACCCCGCAGGAAATCGCTGCCACGTGGTCCTTCAGCGGGATGGACTTGATCAGCTGGTCCCGTTTCATGAGCTGGAAGCACTTGTGAAGCGCGACGAACGCGCCCGTGATGGCAGCCGTTCGCGTGCCGCCATCCGCCTGGATGACGTCGCAGTCGAGCACAATCTGGCGTTCGCCCATGACGCCCAGATCGGTGACCGCCCTCAATGCGCGGCCGATCAGCCGCTGAATCTCCAGCGTCCGGCCGGACTGCTTTCCGGCGGCGGCTTCCCTGCGCATGCGCTCCCCGGTTGAACGAGGCAGCATCCCGTATTCGGCCGTGACCCAGCCCTTGCCGGACCCCTTCAGAAAGGGCGGTACACCCATTTCGAGGCTGGCGGTGCACAACACATGCGTGCGCCCGAACTTAACCAGACAGGACCCCTCCGCATGGGCCGAAACGCCCGGTTCCAGCGAGATTTCGCGCAGTTGGTCAAAACGGCGGCCTGACGGGCGCATGGGCTATCCTTGTCTTGAAGTTTGGGGGCTCAGGCGCTACCTAGCCTCTCGCATCCCCTTGATGCAATGGCAGTTTTCGACACGAGCACCAGCGCGTCATCCATGAGCGACATCCTTGCGCCGAAAAATGGCCTTCAGGCCGTGAGCCATATCGCCGAACTCAGCGAGCGATCGAAGGACATTTTCCGGAACATCGTCGAGTCCTATCTCGAAACCGGTGAGCCTGTCGGTTCGCGGACGCTGTCGCAGCGCGGCACGATCGCCCTGTCACCGGCGTCGATCCGCAATGTCATGTCCGACCTAGAACGCGCAGGCCTCCTGGATGCTCCGCACAGCAGCGCCGGCCGCATCCCGACGCAGCTCGGCCTTCGCTTCTTCGTCGACGGACTGCTCGAAGTCGGAAACCTGAACCCCGACGAGCGCCGCGGGATCGAGTCCCAGCTGGCCGCGAGCGGACGCAACATCGATGATGTGCTCACGCAGGCGTCGACCATGCTGTCGGGCCTCAGTCATTGCGCCGGGCTTGTGGTGACACCCAAGCGCGATCCTGCGCTGAAGCATGTCGAATTTGTTCCCCTCGCCCCGCAACGATCGCTTGTCATCATGGTTGGAGAGGATGGATCGGTCGAGAACCGGGTCATCGAAACGCCAACCGGCGTGCCGCCTTCCTCCTATGTCGAAGCAGGCAACTACCTGAGCTCCCGCATGCGTGGGCGGACGCTGGAAGAAGTCAGATCCGAGATCCTGTCGGAGGTCACAGCGCAGCGCGCCGAGCTCGACGAGATCGCCGCGCGCCTCGTCTCCACGGGGCTTGCGGAATGGGCCGGACAGCCCGGCTCGATCTCCAATCCGTCGCTGATCGTGCGTGGCCAGTCCAAGCTTCTCGAGGACGTCAAGGCGACGGGCGAGCTTGAGCGTGTCCGACACCTCTTCGACGACATCGAACGCAAGAACGACCTGATCCAGATGCTTGAGCTTGCCAAGAAAGGCGACGGCGTCCGCATTTTCATTGGCTCCGAGAGCAATCTCTATTCACTCTCGGGATCATCAGTGATCGCCGCTCCCTATGCCGACCAGACCCAGCGAATCGTTGGCGTGATCGGCGTGATTGGCCCGACCCGCATCAACTATGCGCGCATCGTGCCCATGGTCGACTACACTGCCCGCGTGATCAGCCGGCTCATCAGCCAGCAGAAATAACGAACCCACGGATACATAAACATGACAAACAATCCGAACCACGATCCGAATTATCCGTCCGATGGCGAAAGGCCTGAAGCGGCTTCCGGAGCCGACAATCCAGGTGCCGACATTGCCCGTGAGGCTGCGCAGATTGCAGCGCTGCACAGCGAGATTGCGGAACTGAAGGACAGGTACCTGCGCGCCGTTGCCGATACCGAGAACCTGCGCAAGCGTGCAGAACGCGAGAAGCAGGATGCCGCGCAGTTTGCCTTTTCGCGCTTCGCACGAGACCTGCTTGCGGTCGCCGACAATTTCGAGCGCGCCCTCGACGCCATGAAGCCCGAAGCGCGGGCTGCCCTTTCTCCGGAAGCCCTGTCGGTCGTGGAGGGCATCGAGGCGACTCAACGCCAGCTGATGTCCACCTTCGAGCGCTTCGCCATCAAGAAGATCAATGCCATCGGGCAGAAGTTCAATCCGAACCTGCACGAGGCGATTGCCGAGCTTCCGATCCCGAACCAGCCCCCCGGATCCGTTATCGCCGTTGCCGAGAACGGCTACATGATCGGGGAACGACTGCTGCGCGCGGCGAAGGTCGCAATCGCTGCACAGATGCCTGAATCGGCATCGCCGTCGCAGTCAGCGCCTCCTGCCGGAAGCTCCGTCGATACTTCAGCGTGATTGAACGTCGGGACTAGCTGTTCGAGCCGTCCGGTCCGTCGGGACCGTCGTCATCGTCATTGCTGCGCCCGGACATGCCGAACCAGCCATGATCATGACCGCCGCTGTATCTGCCCAGGCGGCCGTCACGTTCCTCGGCCTGCATGCTTCCGATGATCAGCAGGTAGATCACCGCGACAAAAAACAGGAGGATGAATATGGCGACCCAGCCATTGCCTTCGATCGAAAGCGGGTGGGCGTCGGCCCTCGCAGGCGCTGACAGCGCGAAAAATGCGCCGGCTGCGATTTCCGCCTTTTCGACCATGTTTTTGATCAACATTCCAGTGCACCCCTTCCAGCCCAGTGTGCGCCTCGGTTCGCCTTTATGGCGTGGCCTCGTGGCGAATGTGTGACCAAGGTTGCGGCGGGGCGGTTCGCGACCGGGGCTGTGCCGTTTTGAACCCGGTTTCTGCCAAAATTTCGCACATTCCGGGCCGCCCCGCGCCTTGCGAGGGGCTACCTGCCCCCCTATATGTGGCCATGAAAGCTGCGAGAAATCGCGGACATTCCATTCCTGGAAACCTGACTCCCTGGGAACGGTCCGGGTGCTTCCTGCATCAAGGCCCGCACCGTTTGCCGAACAATGAGGTATTGCAACATGTCTAAAGTCATCGGTATCGACCTTGGAACGACCAATTCGTGCGTGGCCATCATGGATGGCGGCCAGCCGAAGGTCATCGAGAACTCGGAAGGCGCGCGCACGACGCCGTCGATCGTCGCGTTCACGAAGGACGGCGAGCGCCTGGTCGGCCAGGCCGCGAAGCGCCAGGCCGTCACAAACCCCGAGCACACGTTCTTCGCCATCAAGCGCCTGATCGGTCGCAAGTTCGATGATCCGATGACCCAGAAGGACGTCGGCATGGTCCCCTACAAGATCATCAAGGCGGACAATGGC
>CAZYFM010000035.1:0-28064 GCA_964646885.1 uncultured Flavobacteriaceae bacterium | reverse complement strand
GGCATTTTCGGTGGCCAGACCCACAGCCAGAGCCCGGAGGCGCTGTTCACGCATGTGTGCGGCCTGAAGACGGTCATTCCGTCGAATCCCTATGATGCAAAGGGCCTGCTGATTGCCTCGATCGAGGATGATGATCCGGTGATGTTCTTCGAGCCGAAGCGCATCTACAACGGACCGTTCGACGGCCATCATGATCGTCCGGTCCAGGCCTGGAACAAGTATGCCTCGAGCGACGTGCCCGATGGCTACTATACGGTGCCGCTGGGCAAGGCGGGCATTGCGCGGGCAGGCGAGGCGGTGACCGTGCTTGCCTATGGAACGATGGTGCATGTGTCGCTGGCGGCGGCAGCCGACACCGGCATTGACGCCGAAGTGATTGATCTGCGCACGATCTGGCCGGTCGACATGGAAACGATCATGCAGTCGGTGGAGAAGACCGGGCGCTGCGTGATCGTGCACGAGGCGACGCGGACCAGCGGGTTTGGTGCCGAGCTGTCGGCCCTGGTGCAGGAGAACTGCTTCTATCACCTCGAGGCGCCGGTGCTGCGGGTGACGGGTTGGGATACGCCCTATCCGCATGCGTTCGAATGGCAGTATTTTCCGGGACCACAACGAATCGGCGACGCCATGCGTCGCGTTCTGGAGGCCTGACATCCATGGGCAAGTATATCTTCAAGCTTCCCGACGTTGGTGAAGGTACGGCCGAAGCCGAGATCGTCGCCTGGCACGTCAAGGTGGGCGACGTGGTCCAGGAGGACCAGCACATCGTCGATGTGATGACCGACAAGGCGACGGTGGAGATGTCGTCGCCCGTGACGGGCAAGATCCTGGCCCTGCATGGCGAGCCTGGCGCGATGGCGCCGGTCGGTGCGCCGCTTATGGAGCTGGAAGTCGAAGGGGCAGGGAACGAGGCTGATGTCCGGCGCAATGGCGCTGCAAAGCCTGCGGCGCCTGCACCGGCGCCCAAGGCCGAAGAGAAGAAGGTGGCGCCCGCTCCGGCGCCACGGCCAGTTCCAGAGCCGGTGAAGGTCGAACCGGTTGCTCCCGTTGCGCCGCGCGTGTTTGGCGACAAGCCGCTGGCATCTCCGGCTGTCCGGCAGCGTGCCGAGGAGCTTGGCATCAAGCTGCAGTTCGTCGAGGGCTCCGGACCGGGTGGTCGCATCACGCATGCGGACCTCGACAGTTTCGTTGCCCGTGGCGGTTCAGGCGCACGGCCTTCGGGTGGCGGGCTTGTCCGGCGCGAGGGCGTCGACGAGATCAAGGTCATCGGGCTGCGGCGCAAGATTGCCGAGAAGATGCAGGACGCCAAGCGCCGCATTCCGCACTTCGCCTATGTCGAGGAAGTCGACATGACGGAGATCGAGGCGCTGCGCGTGCACATGAATGCGACGCGGCAGAAGGACCAGCCGAAGCTGACGCTGCTGCCGTTCTTCATGCGCGCGCTCGTCAAGGTGCTGCCGGAGTTCCCGCAGATCAATGCCCGCTATGACGACGATGCGGGCATCGTGCACCGTTTCCATCCGGTCCATATCGGCATCGCCACGCAGACGGCGAACGGGCTGATCGTTCCCGTCGTCAAGCACGCCGAGGCGATGGATGTCTGGCAGGCGGCGGCCGAAGTTGCCCGCGTGTCAGCGGCGGCGCGTGACAACAAGGCGACGCGTGACGAGTTGTCGGGCTCGACGATCACGATCACGAGCCTCGGGCCCATCGGCGGCGTCGTGACGACGCCGGTGATCAACCATCCGGAAGTCGCCATCATCGGGCCGAATGCGATCATTGACCGTCCGGTAGTCCGCGACGGCGTCATCGTCGTGCGCAAGATGATGAACCTGTCATCGTCCTTCGACCATCGCGTGGTCGATGGCTATGACGCGGCGCTGTTCATCCAGCGCGTGAAGGCGCTGCTGGAACATCCGGCACTGATGTTCATGTAGCCCGGGAGCGCGGACATCCTGTCCGCACTCCTGATTCGAAACGAAAAATGCGGGCAGGATGCCCGCGGTCCCAGGGTAGGCAATGGCTGAGATCATCAAAACAAAAGTGCTCGTCGTCGGTGGCGGACCTGGTGGCTATGTTGCGGCGATCCGGGCGGGTCAGCTGGGGCTTGATACGACGCTGGTCGAGGGCGACAGGCTGGGCGGCACGTGCCTCATCCGCGGCTGCATTCCCTCCAAGGCGATCATCCACGCCGCCGGCGAGTTCGAGAGCATGCGCCATGCGGCGGAGAAGCCGGTGCATGGCGTGAAGCTGTCGGCGCCGCCAACGCTGAACTTCGGCGAAACGGTGAAGTGGAAAGAGACGATCGTCCACAAGCTGAACACCGGCGTGACCGGCCTGCTCAAGCGCGCCAAGGTGCGCGTGGTGAACGGCTTTGCCGTGTTCTCCGATGGAAAGACCTGCAAGGTCGGCGACACGACGATTCAGGCCGAGCACGTGATCCTCGCCACTGGTTCACTGCCGAGCGAGCTTCCCTTCATGAAGTTTGGAGGGCCGGTGATCTCGTCGACCGAAGCTCTGTCGCTTGACAGTCTTCCCAAGGCGCTTGCCGTGGTTGGCGCCGGCTATATCGGTCTGGAGCTTGGCATCGCCTTTGCGAAACTGGGTACGAAGGTGACGATTGTCGAGGCGGAAACGCAGATCCTGCCGCTCTATGATGCGGAGCTTGTCGCGCCGGTGAAGCGCTGGCTGGATCGCAATGGTGTCACGCTTCATCTCGGTGCGAAGGCCAAGGGTGCCGAGACGGGCAAACAGGGTACGGCGCTGCTGGTGGAGACGGCCGACGGCAAGCCGCTTTCCATTCCGGCGGACAAGATCCTGGTCACGGTTGGACGCAAGCCCAACACGCAGGGCTGGGGGCTTGAGAACATGGCGGTCGACATGAATGGCCGCTTCGTGAAGGTCGATGACCAGTGCCGCACATCGATGCGCGATGTCTGGGCTATTGGCGACCTCGTCGGAGAGCCGATGCTGGCGCACAAGGCGTCCGCGCAGGGTGAGATGGTCGCCGAGATCATTGCGGGGCACAAGCGCCGCTTCAATCCCGTTGCCATTGCGGCCGTATGCTTCACGGAACCCGAGATCGTCAGCGCGGGCCTCTCTCCTGCCGATGCAGCGAAGCAGGGCATCGAGGTTGTGGTCGGACAGTTCCCGTTCTCGGCAAATGGACGTGCGCTGTCGATGGACGGCGGCGACAATGGCGGCTTCGTTCGCGTCGTTGCGCGGAAGAGCGATCACCGGGTGCTGGGCATCCAGGCTGTCGGCAAGCATGTCTCCGAGCTGTCATCGCAGTTTGCGACGGCGCTCGAGATGGGTGCGCTGCTCGAAGACATTGCCGGCACGATCCACGTCCACCCGACGCTCAGCGAGGCTTTCCACGAAAGCGCGCTGAAGGCTCTGGGGCACGCGATCCACATCTGACATCGCGTTCATCTTGGCGCCCTAATTCTGCCCCTTCCGGCGGGCAGGATGGGGAAACTCCAAGGAATGACGTGATGCGCTTTGCCGGATTTCTGCTGTTTGTTGCGGGCCTGATGGCGATGCCGGTGGCGCATGCCGCCGAGGCGCGGTCGGCCGAGCGGCTTGTGAACAATTCGCAACAGGGCGTCGTCTATGCCATCCCGAAAGACAGCCCGTTCAAGGTCGAGAAGAAGTCGATCGACGGCGTGTATTTTTCAGGCCAGGTGCAGATCACGGGCAAATACGTGTACGGGCGCAACAATCCGGCTGACGAGGTCGGCATCGCCAATCCCAAGCCCGATCTCTATTTCATGCCGGATGACCAGTCGCGCTGGCTGCTGCCCTACCTGAAAGAGCGCGGCGCTGTTGCCGGCTTCTACTTCCGGAATGCCGATGCGTTCCTGAAGGCCGTCGTGGCGCCGGATCTCGCGGCGAAGGTGAGGGCGGAGAAGATCCGCTCGATCACGGGCGAGGTCACGATCATCGTCGAGAGTTTCTATGCGACGGTCGAATGCGACACGGCGATGTACTCGGCGAGCTTCGTTCGGGCGGTCACCGAACCCCACGTGATGGCGCAAAAGAGCTACGCTGAAGCCATCTCCTGCGGCTAGGCGCCGGAATCCGCGAAAAATTACGGATGTGGCCTTGCAGTTCCCCTGCGGATCACCCACATGTTGCCCCGCGCTTTTCGGGAGGCTGATCCGCAATGTCTGACGTCGTTATCCGTACCCCCATGCAGTACCTCGACCGGGCCCTGACCACGCTGCGGGACCTCGGCATTGTGCCGGCCAAGGGCGAGGATGCGCCCATCAACGCGCTGCTCCAGCAGATTTCGGATCTCGACAACGAGCGCATCACCGTCATCGCGCGCACGCTGAACCAGGCAGCCAACTTCAACGAAGTGGTGCGCGAGCAGGTGTCCGCCATGAGCGTTGGTGACCGCTATCGCCAGATCACGGAAGGATTCAACTCGATCCGCGATGATGCCAAGGCGATGGTCGACCAGATTTCCGACGGCAAGGTCAGCGTGTGGGAGCGCGCGACGAACAGCTGGATGAAGCTGACGCGGGGCGACGTCGCCGACCGCTTCGACAAGATCCGCGGGATCTACCTTGCGGTCACGAAGGAGACGAAGAACCAGATCACGCGCGAGCATGCGATCCTCGAGGCCTATCGTGACTTCCGCGGCGCGCTTAAGCAGGCCGAGGTCATGGCGCTCGAAGTGCTGAAGAAGGCGGAATGGAAGCTCGAGGAAGCAAAGAAGAGGCTGAACGAAGCCTCGTCAGCCGTGGCGAACTTTGCCGGCACGGAGCCTGCGGAGCGCGCGAAGCTCGAGCTCATCCGCGATGAAGTGCTGCGCCAGACGCAGGACGAGGACAAGCGGTACCAGATCGCCAAGGATCTCTCGGACAACCTGACCATCGGGTACAACACGTCCGAGGTCATCATGGCGCGGCTGATGCAGACGACGAGCGCGAAGGAGCGCATCTACGCGCAGGCCGTGAGCTTCTTCTCGACGAACGACACCGTGCTGACGGCGCTCAAGGCGTCGTTCACGGGCATGTTCGGCCTGCACGAATCGACCGAGACCGTGAATGCGATGAAGGAAGGCGTCTCCAAGTCGATCGAAGTCCTCTCCGAGATCGGCGACAAGGTGCAGGAAGCTGCGGTGCGCGCCGGCTACGGTCCGACGATCCGCGCGGATGCCGTCAAGAAGCTCGTCGATTCCGTCGTGAACTTCCAGGAGAAGTCGCAGGTCATCATCGAGGAGATGCGCAAGCTTGCGACGCAGAACTCGGCCGAGATCCGCGATGCGGTCGAGGATGGCAAGAAGCGCCTCGCGCAGCTTGTCGCGCAAGGCAAGGCCTTTAATCTCTGATGTCCGGCGCCGTTGGGGCGCAACAGCCCCAAACGCTTGACGAGCTCATGATGGCCATGGATGTGGTGGACACGATCCGCCACAGCGAGCTCGTCGTCGAACGTGAACTCTCGCAGGGCAATCGTGACGAGGCCCTGCGCACGCGCCTGCGCGAGATCTACCGCGGGCAGGGGCTCGAGGTGTCGGATGCCGCGATCGACCAGGGCATCAAGGCGCTACGCGAAAGCCGCTTTGCCTACACGCCACCCGCACCGGGGCTCGCACGCAGCCTTGCACTGTTCTGGGTCCGGCGTGGCGTCTATGGCCGCTGGACCGGGGCGGCGCTCCTTGTTGCCGTTGCGCTCTGGGGGATCAATTATTTCGGCTTCGAGCTGCCCCGCCAGCGCGCGGTGGAGCAGGCGCGGATCGAACTGTCGGAAGAGCTGCCGCGTGCGCTGCAGGCGGCAGCGGGGGCGGCCCGTGTGGAGACGCGTGATCCTGCCGTAATCTCGCAGATCGACGGGCTGGAACGTGACGGGCAGGCTGCGCTGTCGCGCGGCGATGCAACGGTCGCACGAACGAGCGTTGCCTCCCTGACAGAGCTGCGCGATCAGCTGGTGTCGACCTATGTCGTGAATGTCGTCAGCGGGCAGAACGAGACCTCGGGCGTCTGGCGCGTGCCCGACAACAATCCCGGTGCGCGCAACTACTACCTGATCGTGGAAGCCGTGCGGCCTGATGGCACAAGGCAGTCGGTGAAGATCCTGAACGAGGAGACGGGCAAAGCCGAGACCGTGACGCGCTGGGGTGTCCGGGTGCCGGAGAGCTTCTTCCAGTCAATCCGCGACGACAAGGTCGACAACGGGATCATCGAGAAAAATCCGGTCGGGACCAAGAGCCGTGGCGAACTTGAGCCGCGCTACGTGTTTCCGAAAGAGGGCGGCGCCATCACGTCGTGGGATGAGTAATGATCATAACCGGACGTGATGCCCTGAGCTCGCTCGAGAATGCCATTTCCGGCGTTCGCACGAATGAATCACGCCTGACACAGGTTCTCAGCTCCGCGGCTGCGGAGGCCGAGCGGCTGCGGGCGCAACTGGCGGAGAGCTTCCGCGCGCTTGCGCTGGTGCGGCTCGACACGCTGATGCGCAACCAGGCGGTCGGCGAGCTTGACGCGGCCGAGCGGCGCGCGCTCGAGCTCATGCGGGCGCACAAGTCGAAGCTCGACCAGATCCTCATCCGCTGTGGTGGAGCGCAGAGCGCGCTGGTGCAGGCTGAAGCGCTGCATCGCGAGAAGACGGCGGTGGTCGAGCAGGCGCGCGAACCCATTGCCCGGATGCAGGAGCGGGTCGCGGCTGAATCCCGCACGGATCCTGCCTGGCAGGCGCAGCATGCCGCCACGCAGAAGGCCATCGAGATCGCTCAGGCGGCAGACGAGAAGGCGCGGCAGAGCGAGGCGGACCTTGATGCCAAGCGCAAGCCTTACGAGGCCGATCCCCTGTTCATGTATCTCTGGAACCGCAAGTTCGGGACGGCCGAGTACAAGGCCGGCAACTTCGTGCGCTACTGGGATCGCAAGGTGGCACAACTGGTCGGCTTCGACACGGCCCGTCCGAACTACAAGCTGCTGAACGAGATTCCGGTGCGCCTGCGCGAACATGCCAAGGCGCTGCTGGCTCGCGTCGACGCCGAAGACAAGGCTCTCGCGGCCATCGAGCGTGCGGCGCTGGTGAAAGCAGGCATCGAGCCGCTGGAAGCGACGCTGGCCAAGGCGCTGGGCGAATTGAAGGTTGCGAGCGATGCGCTGACCAAGGCGCAGCAGGCGATGACGGCGCTGGATGAGGAGCGGACGAAGCTTCAGTCGGATGGTGATCGCAAGGCTCACGAGGATGCGCTGGGCGTGCTGACGCAGGCGATTGCCCAGGAGAACCTGCAGACCATGTACCAGGAGGCGCGCCAGACGGCTACGCCCGAGGATGATCGCCTGGTACAGAAGATCGAGCAGACGCAAGGGGCCATTGCGCGCGCGGAGTCCGAGGTCGCGCGCATTCGCGAGGAAGCACGCGACGTGGCGCGCAAGCGTGGCGAGCTCGAGTCCGTCCGGGATCGCATGCGCTCCAGCCGCTACGACCGGCCGAACAGCCAGTTCGAGATCAACGGTCCGGACGTGCTGAGCGGCGTGATCGGTGGCATCCTGGGAGGCGTATTGCAGAGCCGCGAACTGTGGGACCTGCTCGAGAAGTCGCATCGCAAGCGTCGTGACTGGGATGATGACGACGATGATGACCGCGATGATGATGACGACGACGATGGCGGAGAGCGCGGCGGACGTGGTCCGTGGGGCAGCAGCCGCTCGCATCCGAAGTTCCGCTTTCCGTCCTCGTCTGTCCCGAAATTCCCCGGCGGTTTCGGCGGGGGCGGGTTCCGCACCGGTGGCGGCTTCAAGGGTGGCGGGTTCAAGACGGGCGGGCGGTTCTAGGCCGTCTGCTCTCAGCGCGGCGCCGCCTGCTTCTTCGCGAGTGCCTTGTGCAGCTTCATTCGCTCCGTGACGGTCAGCGGGCGCTTCGGCTTGTTCACGAGGAAGTCTTCTGCCGGGGCGCTTGCCTGGCTGGAGCCGGGCTTGCCGTTGGCCGCCTTCGCACGGGCCTGCATGGTGACGTCCACGGTCCAGTTCCGCACGGGACCTGAATCGATATGGATGAAGTGCGACTGCGGGTACCAGCCTACGCCGCCGCGCGACATGGTGCGGGCAATGCCGGCGGTCTTCTCCAGCTTGCTGTCCAGCGTGACGTCGACGGCGCGGCCGGCGAGGTGCTGGCTCTTCTCGGCGACGCCAAAGTACTTTGTCGCCAGCATCGCATTGGTCCTGGGCGTGCGGTAGGCCGACAGTACAGTCGCCCGGGCGACGCCCGAGGCGTCCATCACGTCGGCGAGGAAGTCGAGCGTCTCGACGAACAGAGGGCCGCGAATGTCCTCGTGATGGTCGCGCAGGAAGTACGACAGGTCGATCATTGCATCAGGCAAGGGGCCGACGCTGTCGCGGAAGGGGCCCGTGAATGTTTCGCCCGTATGCGCATGGCGCAACGAGAGTCGGCGCGGTGCAGATGGTTCGCGCAGCGCGTCCTCGTTGCCTTCGACAAGGATGCGCGCCGACGCGCTTGATCCGAAGACCAGCGTCAGTCCTGCAGCCAGGAGAAGGTCGCGCCGCTTGAGGAGCATAGGGTTAAGAAACCACCAATTTTTCGAGCCTTGATATCATAGCAGAGCTGAAAATCTGGTTGCATGAGACCAAAAACCCAAGGGCTGAAAGGCCCGGGAAACGTGAAAAATTCTACATCTCCCGGGCTTTTCCCTGCGTCAGGCGGATTGTGCGCGCGTACTGATCCAGTCTGTCACGATGGACTGCAGGACCGGCAGTGGCACCGCTCCATTCTCCAGAACGACGTCGTGGAACTGGCGAATGTCGAACTTCGGGCCCAGTTGCTTGCGCGCGGTTTCACGGAGTTCGAGGATCTTGTTGCGGCCGATCTGGTAGGCGCAAGCCTGGCCCGGATAGACGAAGTAGCGGTCGATCTCGCGGACGATGTTTTCCTTCGTGAGGGCCGTGTTGGCGAGGAAGTAGTCGACGCTCTTCTCGCGGCTCCAGCCCATGGCGTGGATGCCCGTGTCGACGACGAGACGGCAGGCGCGCCAGAGTTCCATCGTGATCCGGCCCACCTCGTCGAGGTCATTTTCGTAGAGACCCATCTCGCCGGCGAGGAACTCGGTGTAGAGCGCCCAGCCTTCGACGTAGGAGGTGAAGCCGGTGTACTTGCGGAACTCCGGAATGTTCTTCGTCTCCTGCGCGATCGAGATCTGCAGGTGATGGCCGGGAATACCTTCATGGAAGGCGAGCGCCGCCATCTGCCACTTGGGCAGGGCCTGCATGGAGGCCAGATTGTAGAAGACGTAGCCCGGCCGCGAGCCATCCGGCGTTGGTGAATTGTAGAAGGCGATGGTCTGGCCGCTTTCAAGGAACGGCTCCATGCGCTTCACGTCGACGCCGGCCTTGGGAAGGGTGCCGAAGACCTTGGGCAGCGAGGCCGCGGCCTTGTCCTGAAGTTCCTTCGCGCGCTTCATGTAGGCGGCACGTCCGGCGTCCGTTGACGGATAGAGATACTTTCTGTTCGTCCGCAGGTCGTTGTAGAAGTCCTTCAGCGGGCCCGCGAAACCAAGGCGCTTCTTGACGACCTCCATGTCGGCGGAGAGGCGCGCCACTTCCGACAGGCCGAGGGCGTGGATCTCTGCCGCTGGCAGTTTCAGCGTTGTGTGGGCTGCCGTGCGCTCGTCGTAAAAAGCCTTGCCATCGGGCAGGCTGCCCACGCCGTGATCCGACTTGACCGTTTTTGCGATTGCTTCCGACGTCGCGAGGAACAGCTCGTAGGCCGGCTTCAGGTGATCGAGGAGAGCCCTGGAAGCGTCATCCAGCAGCTTCGCCTTTTCGGCGTCGGCGACCTTGAGCTTCGACAGCTTCGTGCGGAAGTCGGCCAGGATGTTGTTCTCGCCCTTCTTCTCGAAGGGGGCGCCCTTGAGCACCTGGCGCGTGTCGGCGATCATCAGGTCGTAGGAGAAGCGGGGCAGGGTGAGGCCCTTCGCTGCCGACGCCTTCATGAAGTCGGTGGCCTGCTTCATCAGCAGCGGGGTTGCCGCTATGCGTGCGATGTAGGCCTTCGCGTCGGACACGTCGTCGATGCGGTGCTGGTTGATCAGCAGGTTCGGAATGCCCTGGTGCGGCCCGCCGAAATGCGAAATGTCATAGTTGTGGTAGCGGAACGGATAGTTCGCGAGCCGCTGCTCGTTGCGGAACAGGAAGATGTCATAGGAGACACGCATCTGGGGGCTGAGTGCCGCGCGGTTGATGCCCTTGCGCATGAAGTCCGTGTCGGCCAGCGTGTGCTGGTAGGACTTTTCGGCGAAGGCTTCCGAGTAGTCGCTCCACTCGCCGTAGCGCTTCTTCATGCCGAGGGCGGTCATGAATTCGGGCGAGTCCTCGAGTTCGCGCGTGAAGCTCTTCGAGAAGAACTCCAGCAGGCGGTTGTCTTCCGGGTAGGCCGTCACGGGGGCGAGGGATGGCTCCTCGAAATCCTCCACGCAGCCTGTCAGCCCCAATGCGGCCGTTGCCGCCGTGAGCATCAGGAAGGAGCGGCGTTCGATCATGCGGTTTTTCATCGTGGTCCCCTGCAAACTTCCCGGGGACACTAGAATCTCCCGCCGGTTCAATCCAGACTGCGACACAGGCTTTCCTGAGCACAATTCCGGGAGGAATCCGCATGCGTCCGGCCAAGTATGACTATCTCGATCATGGCGGCGTCCTGGCCTTTGCCCACCGGGGTGGGGCGCATGAGGCGCCCGAGAACACGATGAAGGCGTTCGAGTATGCGGTGTCGCTGGGCTATCGCTACATCGAGACCGACGCCTATGCCACGGCGGACGGGGTGCTGGTGTCGTTCCATGATGACCGGCTTGACCGGGTGACCGATGCAAAGGGCAAGGTCGAGGAGCAGCCCTATGCGGCGATCAAGGCGGCGCGGATCGGCGGCGGCGAGCCCATTCCCCTGATGGAGGACCTGCTGACGCGATGGCCCGACGTGCGGATCAACATCGATCCCAAGCATGATGCGGCCGTCGCGCCGCTCATCGAACTGATCCGGCGGACGGGTGTCGAAAAACGCGTGTGCATCGGCTCGTTCTCGGGCAAGCGGATCAAGCAGGTCCAGGACGCCTTTGACGGGGCCGTGTGCACGTCGCTCGGGCCGGCTGGCGTGCTGAAGCTCAAGTCGGCGTCCTTTGGCCTGCCGGCCTCGAAATGGCGAGAGGGCTGCGCCCAGGTTCCCGTTGCCGCCAATGGCGTCACCATCGTGTCCCGGCGCTTCGTCGAGGCAGCCGAGAAGCGCAACCTTCAGGTCCATGTCTGGACGATTGACGACGAAGCCGAGATGAACCGGCTCGTCGACATTGGCGTCCACGGCATCATGACCGACAGGCCGTCTTTGCTGAAGAAGGTCCTGCAGGCGCGCGGATTGTGGGCCTAGCGGGGTTTCAGGCCGTTTTTCTGCAATCGCCAGAGCAGCGCATCGAGCCGGTCCTGGCCGAAAAAGGGCTCGCCGTTGAAGGCGAAGGTGGGAACGCCCCAGTGCCCGCACGCCTTGTGGTCGGCCTGGTTCCTTTCGATGATGGCGTCGTAGTGCGCCGCGTCCGCCGTGATGCGCTGGTCCAGTTCCTGGAGGTCAAGGCCGGCCCGGGCAGCAGCCTCGAACAGATGCGTACCCTCATGCCAGTTCTGGACTCGTCCGCCGTACAGTGTCCCTGAAACTTCGGTGATGAACTCGAGCCCGCGATCAGCTTCTGCTGCAGCCACGCCCAACCTGGTGAGGCGATGAATGTAGGGCTGCTCCCTGGGGACATCGCCTGTCTTCACATTCATCTGCACCGGATCAGGCCTGGGCCATGCATATGGAATGCCGAGTCGCTCTGCTTCACGCACCACGTCGAGCCGCAGATAAGGCAACCACATCGGATTCGCATTCTTGAACCAGCCATCGAGGCGAATCGCGATCGGATAGACCGGGCGAATGCGAAAACGCAGGTCCCATCGGGACTCGAGCTGGACCATCTGCGGAGTCGCCAAATACGAGTATGGCGACCTGAAAGACCAGAAAACGTCGACGTGAAGGGTCATTTATCTTCCCCGGGATTCCCGAATGAGGCGAATTTCGATTTGGCGGTTCAGTGTTTTTCTTAGTTAAGCCAAAACTGCTGCGACTACAAATTGCACAACCTGTTTCGACGGCTCAACCCGGGGTGCCCTGTGCATCGATCATGTGCCAGTTCTGCGTGCGCGCGCCGAAGTTGGTGGAGCTCATGTTCCGTGTACGCAATTTGGCGTAAAGCCTAGACTTTATCTCGCTTTTAGCCTCTGTAGCGCTTGACTCATGTTTGCTGTCTGGCACTCAATGAAAGCGCGTGCAGGAATGCACTGCACATCGTGTGCGCGGACAGCAGACTTGTTCGAAGTTGTATCGCCGCCACCGGGTGAGAGGACAAATGCAAACATCGCTTACCTCAATTGACAGCGCAGCCCCGCGTTCATGGTCGCGTCTGGGCCAGGTCGTCCGGCATGTCGTGCTGGCCGCGATGGCGGCCTGCCTGTTTGCGATTGCAAGCCCGGCACATGCAGACGTCGCTGAGTGCGAGCGCGCCTACCAGCTCGGACGCAAGGACGAGGCGATCAAGCTCTGCCGTCGCGCGGCATGGCAGGAGAACGATTTCTTTGCGCAGGTCAAACTTGGTGACATCTATTCGGCCAAGCGCGAGGACGACAAAGGCTACTACGATCCGGTTGAAGCCTATGTCTGGTACTTCATCGCGTCACACAATTCGGCGATCTTCGATCACTTCCACCTGGATGCTGCTGCAGACTTCGTGGTCAGCAAGCTCGCGAATGCCGAGAACGAGGCCGAAGCGATCTACCGCAACCTGCTGCAGGACGAGCGCATCGATGCGCGCAACCGCATCATGTACATCGCTGCCTGCCGCGGCGGTGACGGTTTCATCCTGCTGGGCCAGCTCCAGGATCCGTACATCAACCAGCGCCACTCGGCCTCGACGGGTCCGTTGTCCGGCGTGATCGCCGACTCGTGGGTGCACGTGCGCCGGCCCGGCGGCGTCTACAGCCGCAAGATGGACTCCTACAATCCCTATGCGACGACCAGCACGTCGGGTTATCCGGCTGGCGGCTCGTACAAGACTTCGTTTGACTTCTGGGTGAACAAGCTGTGCAGCAACAGCGACTGGTTCGGCTGGCTGATGCCGAGCAGCTGCTCGCGCTACTCCACGGCCGTCGAAGGTTCGTCGAATGCGTTCCAGACCAGCACGATCGAGGCGATGGTGTTCTACCTTCTCGCCGAGCGCGCCGGTCATCCGGTCGCCAAGCAGTATATTGACGGTCTCAAGGCGCTGACGGTCGGCAATGGTGCCGATCCGAAGGCTGCGGGCAACGAGCTGCACGCCAAGGCGAAGGCCAAGGCGCAGACCTGGCTTGCGCCGTTCGAGTTCTATGCGGCCGAGACGCGCTATCGCGGCGAGACGCCGTCGGGCCTCGTGCATGGCGACGAATGCCCGATCAACCTCCATCGCGAGCGGGCGCTGGCGAAGGCCGACAGGCTGCTGCCGGTCGGACCGGACATGCTGAAGGCGATCGGCTTCCTGCGTGGTTCGGGTTCGCAGGAGCTGGCGCGTGCGATCTCGAAGTACCAGGACATGCTGGGCGATCCGCAGACCGGTTCGTTCACCCCGCTCCAGCTGACGCGCCTGATCCAGATCATGGCCGTGCGCGGCAATGCCCGCGCCCAGCGCTGCCTTGGCATCATGTACGTGAAGGGCGTGGGCGTTCCCGTGAACTTCGTGCGCGCCGAGAAGTGGCTGCTGCTGGCCGCCGAGCAGGGGGATGGCGAAGCGATGTATGCGCTTGCCGAGCTCTATACGCAGGGTGCGGACGGTGTCGAGAAGTCCGAGGACCGGGCGGTTCGCTACAGGCAGGGCGCTGCGGTGTCAGGCTTCGAGCCGACGCGTTCGGAGTTCATGCGTCTTCTCGAGACGGCTCCCGCCGCCTCGAAGGAAGAGTGCCGCACGCGCCGCTGCCGCCGTGAGCGCGACCGCGAGCGTGAAATCGAAAACAACGCTGCCCTCAATGTACCGCCGCCGCCTGCACGGGTGACGAACTAGGTGCGCAGGACAACAGGAACGCAATCCGATATCCGGAGCAGGAACATGATGGGACAGGATCGTCGCACAGCATCGAGCTGGTCAGTGTTTGCGGCACTTGCACTTTTGGCCGGGTCAGCCCTGCTCTCGGCCGGGGCCGCGGAGGCACGTGGCTATACGGGCGCGCAGGCGGAAGCACAGGGAGACACCTCCCAGGATCCGTACACGTTCCCGAACATCCAGCTCTGTTGCGAGAAGAAGCGCCATTACAAGCGGGGCGGATCGCACTGGCACGATGGACCGGGCACGCCTCCTCCTGGCGGTTATAACCTGACCGTGAACTGTGCGGTTCCGACTTCGCGCGAGTCTTTCGGCTCGGTGCGGGAGGCGGTTGATTACCTGCGGGGCAAGGCGGGACGCATCTCTGTTGTTCCTGGCGCGCCGTGTGACATTGCCGGCGTGACGTTCGGCAGCGGTGTTGTCGTGACAACGGCCAACTACGGCTATGGCGTGCGCGCTCGCGTTGGTGGTGCCAGCTGCGCCCACGTCGCGGCGGCGGGTGCTGCCGGTCCGGCGACGTTCGGTGGCGTGGACGTCGAGGCGTGCTTCAACGTTCGCTCGGGCGAGCTCAACCTCGATGAAGTCAATCTTTCGTGGCGTGGCCAGGACTCAGCCATCCTCGTGAATGGCGGCAGCCTCACGATGCGCCGCACGACAGTGCGCGCCAAGGATGCGGCGGTCTATGCCATCGCCGGCGGCCGGGTGTGGATCGACGAGAGCCGGCTCGCCACGACGCAGACGGGCCCCTTCGTCATCCGCCTCAATGCGGCAAACATCAACGTGAACAATGCGCTGATCAAAGGTGCGAAAGCCGGCGTCGTGATCGACGGCGTGCGTGATGCGCTGCAGTTGACGGGCCTCACCATCGTCCGCTCGGAGCCCGAAGATCCGTATCCGCCGTTCGGCCAGGGGGACCATGGCATCCTGATCGGTGGCGGCCAGGCGCTCAACGACCTGCCGTGGCTTTCCGGCCTTGAAGCCCGCCGCGTCGTGATCAAGGGCGCCAACGTGACCGGATACGACAACGGCATCACGCTGGGGTCTGGGACCAGCGTGCTGGTCGAAAGCTCTACGGTGAATGGCGCTTCCTACGGGATTTCCGCCGCTCCGGGCGCCTTTGTGACCCTCGTGAACAACAAGGTCAGGGGCTCAAAGGTCGTGGCCATTAACCTCCAGGAGGGTGCGCGCGGGCAGGCTGACAGCAACTCCCTGCACTGTGCCCGCGGCGAGTGCGTCTGTTATTCTGGTGACTGTACGTCCCGGTCGAACTATGTGTTTGCACATGGTGCATTCCGCATGCGCGACACGGACTGCGATGACTAGATACAGGAGCATCCCGGAGACAGATGGCTGACAGGGACCACAAGCTGATGAGCACGCCCGTCTCGGTGAATGACGGACTGAAGCGGGCCGATGGGGGCACGTGGAAACTGCTCGGGATTTCGTTCGTCGCCGCCATCCTGATCGTGATCGGGATCAACCTGTTTGTACCGAAGTCGAAGATTGCCTGGCCTGACTCGACTCCGAAGCCTGCTGCCGCACCCGCGGAACCGAGGACTTATGACGTTGCGCCGCCGGTCCGGCCGCAACCGAACCAATAGGCTGGCGCGCCTGATGATGGATGGGGACGTGAATGTCTAGAAAACTGATCGAGTATGCCCTGGTCGTGCTGGTGGCCATCATCGTGTCACTCCTGCTCATCTGGCTGCTGTTCAGCGGGCGCGGCAACACGCCCTGCACGGGTTGCGTCGTGACGGCCCTGCCGCAGCAGCGGCAGGAGTGCGAAAAGCAGTTCTCCGGCGGCGTGGGCGCTCCACGTACCCTCCAGGCCGGCAGCACCGACGAGTATCTCATCGGCTTCTTTGATCCTGCGCTCGGCGCCACGGGTGCCACCGGCTACACCTCGGCGCCCTCGGGCTACACCACCACGCCGACCTCCGGCGCGCCTGCGCCGACAGCGGGCTATGTCATCGCGCGCGCACGTCCGCAGACGACGTACGACTCGACGACGGGCAGCTACACCGGCGGTCAGTTCAATCCGGCGACCGTGCCTGCCGGCCAGTCCTGGGACGACGTGCGCATGGCCGTCGTGACCTATGTCTCGCCGCTGCGCAACGAGAGCGTCTGTGCGGAAAAGTCGGTCAAGTTCTTCGAGGACAAGTTCGAGGCCTATTGCGACCTGCCGACCCGTTTCGCGGCGGGCGATGCCCCGAAGCAGTCCTACCGCGTGTTCGTGATCAACGACAGCAACACGCCCATCGAGTACTGCATCGTCAGCAACTGCGACGAGTCGCACGGCAAGATCTGCCAGGTGGAACTGGCGAGCGGGCTGCAGTAACGGTCTTCAGGGGAAGATGGCGCACCCAGTACGATTCGAACGTACGACCTCTGCCTTCGGAGGGCAGCGCTCTATCCACTGAGCTATGGGTGCCTGATGCGGGCGGACACTAACGAAACCG
Organism: uncultured Flavobacteriaceae bacterium; assembly: GCA_964646885.1. GTDB lineage: Bacteria > Pseudomonadota > Alphaproteobacteria > Micropepsales > Micropepsaceae > SZUA-430. The sequence goes on along the minus strand of CAZYFM010000035.1, from coordinate 11,486 downwards.
CCGGGGCGACGCAATTGCCGGTTTCCGGGAGCTTGAAGTGCGACCCCGGGTCAGTATGATCCCGCCCAATTCAAGGCTTCAGGCTCGAAAATCCATGACAACGCCTCCACCCGAAGTGATCACCGTGGACAAGCACCGCATTGCCTGTGATGGCGGCGGCGGGGCCCTGGGACATCCCAAGGTCTTCCTCGAGATGGGGAGCGAGACCTCGGTCGAATGTCCCTATTGCGACCGCAAGTTCGTCCTGTCGAAGCAGGCGGCCGAGGCCGGACACCATTGACCGGCAAGGCAGCCGGCGGCGCCACAGGCGGCAAGATCGGGAAGGGTGACCACATCTACCTGATCGACGGGTCGGGTTACATTTTCCGTGCCTTCCATGCGCTGCCACCCCTGACCCGCAAGAGCGACGGGTTGCCGGTCGGCGCCGTTTCCGGCTTCTGCAACATGCTGTTCAAGCTGCTGCAGGACACGAAGGCTGGCGAGCGGCCAACGCATCTCGCGGTGATCTTCGACACGTCCCGGGCCAGTTTCCGGAACGAATTCTATCCCGAATACAAGGCCCATCGCCCGCCACCGCCCGAGGACCTCGTTCCGCAATTCTCGCTGATCCGTGACGCGACGCGCGCCTTCGGTGTTGCTGCCGTCGAGCTTGCGGGTTTCGAGGCCGATGACCTGATCGCGACCTATGCCGCGCAGGCTGCCGAGGCCGGTGCCTTCGTGACCATCATTTCGTCGGACAAGGACCTCATGCAGCTGGTCGTCGACGGAAAGGTCGAGTTGCAGGACCCGGTCAAGTCGAAGTCCATTCGCACGGCTGAAGTGATCGAGAAGTTCGGCGTGCCGCCGGACAAGGTCGTTGATGTACAGGCGCTGGCCGGCGACTCGACGGACAATGTTCCGGGCGTTCCCGGCATTGGCATCAAGACCGCCGCAGAGCTGATCAATACCTATGGCGACCTCGAAACACTGCTGAGCCGCGCCGGCGAGATCAAGCAGCCCAAGCGCCGCGAGACCCTTCTGGAGAATGCCGACAAGGCCCGCGTTTCGAAGCGGCTGGTCATGCTTGATTCGAAGGCGCCGGTGCCCGTGCCGCTGTCGGAGCTGGGCGTGGTCGAGCCCGATGCGCGCGAGCTGGCCGGCTTCCTCAAGGCCATGGAGTTCAACACGCTGTTCAAGCGCGTGGCGGCGGAATGGGACCTGAGCGATGTCGCGTCCATCCCGATTCCGAAGATCAGCGTCGAGGCGGGTGAGGGGACCGTTGCATCCGCGACGCCCAAATCAGAGGCCCAGCTCATTCCGGCGTCCGGTCCTGGCGCGGTGTTTGACCGTGACGAGATCGTCGCGCCGATCGATCGAAGCCGCTATGAGACCGTCAGCACGATTGACGCGCTGGAGCGCTGGATTGCACTTTCGCATGAGGCCGGAACGGTTTGCGTCGACACTGAAACCACGTCGCTTTCTGAAATGGAGGCGCGCCTTGTGGGCGTTGCGCTGGCGGTCGCGCCAGGCAAGGCCTGCTACATTCCCGTGGGACATGGTGCCGGCGGTGGACTTGATTTCTCGGGCTCGCGCCCGGAGCAGCTTCCGATCGACCTTGTCGTCAAGAAACTGAAGCCCCTGCTGGAGGATCCGGCGGTGCTGAAGGTTGGGCAGAACGTCAAGTACGACTTCCACATCCTGCTTCGCCACGGCATCCGGCTTCATCCGTTCGATGACACGATGCTGATGTCCTATGCGCTGGACCAGGGCCTTCACAAGCACGGCATGGACGAGCTGTCGAAGGTGTTCCTGCAGCACGCGCCGATCGCCTACGAGGACGTGGCGGGCAAGGGCAAGTCGCAGATCACGTTTGACCAGGTGCCGGTGGCCGAGGCGACGGCCTATTCAGCCGAAGATGCAGACGTCACGCTTCGGCTGCATGGCTTGCTGAAGCCGCGCCTTGCTGCTGAAGGCATGGCCAGCGTTTATGAGACGCTGGAGCGACCGCTGGTGACGGTGCTAGCGGACATGGAGCATGCGGGTGTCCTGGTTGACCGGGAGGTGCTCGCGCGGCTGTCGCAGCGCTTTGCCGGTCGCATGGCGGAGCTGGAAACCGAGATCCATGAGCTGGCCGGCGAACGCTTCAATCTCGGCTCGCCGAAGCAGCTGGGCGACATCCTGTTCGGCAAGTTCAGCCTGCCGGGCGGAAAGAAGACGAAGACGGGGCAGTGGGCCACCGACGCCGATACGCTGGAAGACCTCGCGGCGCAGGGGCATGACCTGCCGCGCCGGATCGTCGACTGGCGGCAGATGTCGAAGCTCAAGAGTACCTATACCGACGCGCTGCCGACCTTCATCAACGCGCAGACGGGCCGCATTCACACGTCCTATTCGATGGCTGCGACCTCGACCGGACGGCTGTCGTCGAACGATCCCAACCTGCAGAACATTCCCATCCGCACCAAGGAAGGGCGCGAGATCCGGACGGCCTTCGTGGCGCCGAAGGGGATGAAGCTGATCAGCGCCGACTACAGCCAGGTCGAGTTGCGGCTGCTGGCGCATATTGCCGACATTCCCGCGCTCAAGAAGGCGTTTGCGGAGGGCGTGGACATCCATGCCATGACGGCATCGGAGATGTTCAACGTGCCGGTGAAGGGGATGCCACCCGAAGTGCGCAGTCGCGCCAAGGCCATCAACTTCGGCATCATCTATGGCATTTCGGGATTTGGGCTGGCGAACCAGCTCGGCATTCCGCAGAAGGAAGCGAGCGACTACATCAAGATGTACTTCGAGCGCTTTCCGGGCATCAAGGCCTACATGGACCGCACGAAGCAGGAAGCGCACGAGCGTGGCTTCGTGACGACCATCTTTGGCCGCAAGCTGCACCTGCCGGACATCAAGTCATCCAATCCGTCGATGCGCGCCTTCGTCGAGCGCGCGGCGATCAACGCCCCGATCCAGGGTTCAGCTGCGGACATCATCCGTCGCGCGATGATCCGTATGCCGGGGGCGCTGGAGGCGGCGCGGCTGTCGGGGCGCATGTTGCTGCAGGTCCATGACGAACTCGTCTTCGAAGTGCCCGAGGCCGAAGTCGACAAGACCCGTGACGTTGTCCGCAAGGTCATGGAGCAGGCGGCGGAGCCCGTGCTGAAGCTTTCGGTGCCGCTGACCGTTGATGCCAAGGCGGGCCTCAACTGGGATGAGGCGCACTGACTTCGTCAGGGCGGGCGCCTAGAGGTGGCAGGACTTGAAGAGCGGGGCGAGGTCCGCCACCGGCATGGGAACGGTAAAGCCTGCCATGTCGATGCCCGGGCCGCTGAAGAGGATCGACAGGCTTTCGCCTTTGCGCAGAGGGGAGAGAAACAGCCCTTCCCCCGGCAGGATGAAACTCAGTTCCACCAGGTCATCGAGGTCCCAGCGTTCGCGGGTGGTACCGGTGGTGCTGCGTTCGACCTGGCCTGCCCGCAGGTGCACGTCATAGCGCGAGAATGGTGCGAAGCCGGCATCGACGTGCGACGCGGCGACCCTGCCGGTGCCGTCGCATGAAAGCGTCAGGATGACGTGGTCGGATTCGGGGTGGCCATAGCTGGCAGAGGCGGTATCGCCGTCGACCTGGAGGATCCAGACAAGCTTGTCGTCGTTGAAGGCCGGCGCCTTGTTCCAGTCGGGCCTTGTACCGGCCGCCTGTGATGGCGCGGCGAGAATCAATCCCGCCGCTGCCAGTGTCGTGAAGACCGAAGCCTTCAACCGCCTTACTCCGCGGCTTCCGCCAGCTTGGGTGCGGCAGCCTTCACGTCGGCGCCGACGTGCGCTTCGAACTTCTTGAAGTTGTCGCGGAACATCTGCACGAGCTTGATCGCCTGCTTGTCGTAGGCGGCCTTGTCGGCCCACGTGTCGCGCGGATTCAGGATCTTGCTGTCGACGCCCGGAACGGACACGGGAACCTCGAAGCCGAAATGCGGATCGACGCGCATCTGCACGTTCTTCAGCGTGCCGTCGAGCGCGGCAGAGAGCAGCGCGCGCGTTGCCTTGATGGGCATGCGCGAGCCGGTGCCGAAGGCGCCGCCCGTCCAGCCCGTATTCACGAGCCAGCAGTCAACCTTGTGCTTGGCGATGAGGTCGCGCAGCAGGTTGCCGTACTCCGTCGGGTGGCGCGGCATGAAGGGCGCGCCGAAGCAGGTGGAGAACGTTGGCTGCGGTTCCTTGCCGAGACCCTTTTCCGTGCCGGCGACCTTGGCGGTGAAGCCGGAGAGGAAGTGGTACATGGCCTGGCTGGGCGTCAGCTTGGCGATCGGCGGCAGGACGCCGAAAGCGTCAGCCGTCAGCATGACGATGTTCGACGGCTGTCCGGCGATGCCGGTCGTGCTGGCGTTCGGGATGTAGCTGATCGGGTAGGCGCCGCGTGAGTTTTCCGCGAGCGTGGCGTCGTTGAGGTCGAGCTCGCGCGTGTTCTCGTCGATCACCACGTTCTCGAGCACCGTGCCGAAACGCTTTGTCGTTGCATAGATTTCGGGTTCTGCTTCCGGCGAGAGACGGATCATCTTCGCGTAGCAGCCGCCCTCGAAGTTGAACACGCCGTGCTCGGACCAGCCATGCTCGTCGTCGCCGATCAGCGTGCGGTTCGGATCGGCCGACAGCGTCGTCTTTCCGGTGCCGGAGAGGCCAAAGAAGATTGCACTTTCCTTCGACTTGCCCACGTTCACGGAGCAGTGCATCGGCATGACCTGCTTCGGCGGGAGCAGGTAGTTCAGGATCGTGAACACCGACTTCTTCATTTCGCCGGCGTAGGAGGTTCCGCCGATCAGGACGAGCTTCTTTTCGAACGATACCGCGATGACGGTGCCGGACGTCGTTCCATGGATTGCCGGATCTGCCTGGAAGCCCGGGAAGTCGATGATCGTGAACTGCGGATCAAAGGTCTGGAGTTCACCGGCTTCCGGCTCGATGAGCAGGTGCTGGATGAACAGCGAATGCCAGGCCAGTTCGGTGACGACGCGGACCGGCAGGCGATGGACCTTGTCGGCGCCACCGAAGAGATCCTGCACGAAGAGTTCGCGGCCCTGTGCATAGGCGCGGAAGGAGTTCAGCAGCGCATCGAAGTGCGCCGGCGTCATCGCCTTGTTGTTGTCCCACCAGATGTGCTTCTCGACCGACGGTTCGCGCACGACGAACTTGTCGCCAGCGGAGCGGCCGGTGTGGATGCCCGTCTTAACCACGAGCGGTCCGTCCTTGGCCAGCACGCCTTCCTGGCGCGCGATGGCTTCCTGGACCAGGCTTGCCATGGGGAGGTTCCAGTGCACCTGGCGCAGATTGCCAAGTCCTACGTTGTCGATCGCGTTCCTGGCGTGAATCGTCTTTTGCATTCGTCGTGGTCTCCGGCTCGCCATCGTCATGGCGAATTGGCAGAAATCTCTTGTTTTTCAGTTTGAAGGTGCACCATAGGGGCGGGACCCGCCGGACGCAATATCGGCAGGCACGTAGAGCTCTGGAGAGCCTCCAAAATGACAAAATAGCCCTGTAGATGGTTTGTGAAACGTCTCAGGTTGTCGCAAGCGGGCGTGGTTACCGAGAGGCCGGCAAGCCATTGCGGCACTTAGGGAAAGCTGGGCTGGTGCAGCGTATGTCACCAGCGGGAACGATAGCGGAGGGTCCGGGGTGCGCCTATATATGTCTTCGTCAAGATTCTCTGACCAACAGGGGCCCAGGCCACTATGACCACCATCGCACTGGTCGACGACGACCGGAATATCCTCTCTTCGCTCTCCATGGCACTGGAGCAGGAGGGGTTCCATGTGCGGACCTACTCCGATGGCGTGTCGGCCCTCACCGCACTGCAGGCGACGCCGCCCGCGCTCGCGATCCTCGACATCAAGATGCCACGCATGGACGGGCACGAAGTGCTCAAGCGCCTGCGCCAGTCCAGCGACCTTCCGGTCATCTTCCTCACATCCAAGGACGACGAAGTGGATGAGATGGTGGGCCTGAGCCTCGGCGCTGATGACTACATCAAGAAGCCGTTTTCGCAGCGCCTGCTCATGCAGCGCGTCCGCGCCGTCCTTCGCCGCGCCGAAGCGCGCAGCACACCGGCGGGATCGACCGCGCCAAAGGAAGTGATGGTGCGCGGCAAGCTCGTGCTCGACCAGCAGCGCCACTCCTGTACCTGGGACAGCAAGGAAGTTCAGCTGACGGTGACAGAGTTCCTGATCCTGCAGGCGCTCGCCTCGCGTCCGGGAATCGTGAAAAGCCGTGACAACCTGATGGATGCTGCCTACGACGACCAGGTTTACGTGGATGACCGGACGATCGACAGCCACATCAAACGCCTGCGCAAGAAGTTCAAGCAGATCGATGACAGCTTCGATTCGATCCAGACGCTCTATGGCGTCGGCTACAAGTACGTTGAAGCTTGACCGAAGCCGACGCATCCCCAACCCCTGATCGGAAAGCCGCGCCGCGCGTTTCGTGGTTCGGCGCCGCGCTGGCCTGGCTTGCCGGCTTCGTAAGGCCCATCCGGGCCCGTCCACGCGGACTGGCGTTCCGGCCGACGAAGCGCTGGGGATCCCTCCTGACCCTGAAGGTCATCGGCTTCAACATCGTGGCGCTGATCGTCTTCGGGGCGGGCATCTACTGGCTCCAGGAAATCCGCGTGTCCCTGGTGGACGAGCGCGTGAAGTCGCTGCGCACGCAGGCCGAGATCGTGGCAGCGGCACTGGCGCGATACGGGGCTGTCGGCGAGATCGATTCCGAGACCGCGACGGAACTCGAGGAGATCAAGGTCGGGCGGGTGCTGAATGGCCTCGTGGCGCCGACCGGCATGCGTGCGCGCGTGTTCGACCGCAGCGGGCGGCCCATCCAGGACACGCGTTTCATCCTGACGCGCAACCAGGTGCAGGCGCGCGAGTTGCCGCCGCCGGGACAGATCGATCTTCTCGACGAACTGCAATCCGGCCTGCGCAGCGGGCTGTACAAGCTGCGCGCCGGCAAGGAAATTCCACCGATTGTGAATGACGAGCCGCAGCAGGCCGGCGAGAGTTTCGAAGAGGTGCGCCATGCACTCGAACGCGCCGAGGCGGGTTCGGCGGAGCGAATCAACTCGGACGGCAACCTGATCGTTTCGGTGGCCGTGCCGATCCGGCGCCTCCAGTACGTGATGGGCGTACTGATGCTGTCGACAGAGGCCGGTGACATCGATGATGCACTGGCCAATGAAGCGGCGCAGCTTCTTGCAGGTGCCGCCATCGGCTTCGGCGTCATCCTCGTGGCCTCGCTCATCATGCTCTGGCACGTGACCGGCCCCATACGAAAGCTGTCCCAGGCCGCAGAACTCGTCCGCAGCGGCGGGCGTGTCCTGAACGCCATTCCAAACCTTGGCGGCCGCCATGACGAGATCGGCGACCTGTCGATTTCGCTGCGTGCCATGACGGCGGCGCTCTACGCGCGGATGGATGCCATCGAGCAGTTTGCTGCCGATGTAGCCCATGAGATCAAGAACCCCCTGACCTCGGTGGCAAGCGCGATCGAGACCTTGCGCCGGACGACGGACGAGGAGAAGCGGCAGAAGCTGATGGGTGTCGTGCGCGACGACGTCGGTCGCCTGAACCGCCTGATCTCGGAGATCTCCGATGCTTCGCGGCTTGATGCGGAACTGTCGCGTGCCAAGGCGCATCCCGTTGACCTCGCGGCACTTGTGAGGGCGCTTGCGGAGATGTTCCAGGATCCGGATGTGCACGGTGCGCCACGCATCTTGCTGGAGCTGCCGGCGAGCGGGCTGATGGTGCGTGGCCTTGAGGGTCCGCTGGCGCAGGTGTTCCGGAACATCATCGAGAATGCGATGTCCTTCAGCCCGAAGGAGGGCGAGATCCGCATCAGCGCGCGCGCTGGTGGCGGCCGCGCGATCGTGACGATCGAGGACCAGGGACCCGGAATACCTGACGAGAATCTCGAGGTGATCTTCAGGCGCTTCTACACCTCGCGCCCGCTGTCACACGGATTTGGCAAGAACTCCGGTCTCGGCCTGTCGATTTCGCGGCAGATCATCGAAGTCCATGACGGCAAGATCTTTGCCGAGAACCGGCGTGACGCCGATGGCAAGATCGCCGGCGCCCGCTTTGTCGTGGAGTTGCCGCTCGAGCCCGAGGCCTGATCGCATGCTGGTGCACGGCACGACGGTCGACCTGGCCGGGCTGGGTGTCATCATCCTCGGGGTGTCGGGGATGGGAAAGAGCGACCTGGCGCTCAGGCTCATTGATGGTGGCGCGCTGCTCGTGAGCGATGACCAGAGCTTGCTTTCGTTGCGGAACGGTGCGCTGTGGGCGCGCGCTCCCGAGACCATTGCAGGCCTTCTCGAAGTCCGCGGGAAGGGGATCGTTCCGTGCGCGACGAAGGCTGCGACATGCCTTTCCCTTGCGGTTGAACTCGTGAACGAGGTTCCCGCGCGGATGCCCGAACCCTCATTCTGGGTCCCCGGCGATGCGACTTGGCCACGGTTGCCGCTTATCAGGCTGGATGGCCGGGAGGCTTCAGCTGCTGCAAAAGTGCGGATTACGCTGTCGGCGACCGGGAATTCCGCCCAGCCACGCCGGGAATGATGGCTCGCTTCTGTCGTTGAGTGCGCTGGCGAAGCAGATTAATAAAGGCGCCTGCAAACGGGCGCTGTTCCGCACCGCGGGCGCAGGCGCTGGAGTTTTGGCTATTTCATGATTGGCATAGTTCTCGTCACCCACGGCCGGCTTGCCGACGAACTCAAGGCAGCGACGGAGCATGTGGTCGGTCCCCAGTCCGGGTTCCTCACCGTGTGCATCGGCCCCCAGGATGACATGGAGATGCGCCGCGAGGAGATTCTTTCGGCGATCCGGAAGGTCGACACGGGAAGTGGCGTGATCCTGCTCACCGACATGTTTGGCGGTACGCCGTCGAACCTGGCGATCTCGGCGATGGACAGTGGCCGCATCGAGGTCATCGCGGGGGTGAACCTGCCGATGCTGATCAAGCTTGCGTCGGTCCGCTCGAGCGCCAAGCTCATCGATGCCGTCGACAAGGCGCAGGAAGCCGGGCGCAAGTACATCCGCGTGGCGTCCAAAGAACTGACGGGTGGGTGAGATACCCGTGTCCGGCATGCGTACCGTCAAGATCGTCAACACGAAGGGGCTTCATGCCCGGGCGTCTGCCAAGTTCGTGCAATGCGCGGGCAAGTTCGACGCCGTCATCACGGTGCACAAGGACGGACATACTGTCACCGGAACATCCATCATGGGCCTGATGATGCTTGGCGCCGGGATCGGCTCGGAGCTCGGGCTCTCGGCAGATGGGCCGCAGGCGGCCGAGGCGCTGGATGCGCTGCAGGCCCTGATCGAAGCCAGGTTTGGCGAGGACTCCTGATCATGAAATCCATTTTCCTGAAGGCGGTGACTGCGTTTGTTGCCGCCTTGGTCCTTGTCACGTCGGCCTGGGCCGTCGACCTGCCGGCAAAGGCGAGGCCCGCATTCTGGACCGTCGAGCACCAGGGAGGACGCATGTACCTCCTCGGGTCGGTCCACCTGCTGCCGCCCGAGATCCAGTGGATCACGGATGAAATACGCGTGGCGCGCGACAGCGCCGAGGTGTTCGCGTTCGAGGCGCCCCTGAAGGATGCCGATGTCACGATGTCGGTCTTCGTCGAGAAGCACGGGCGCATCGATGGGGGAAAGTCCCTTCGCGACCTCCTGGGAAAGAAAGCGCATGAGGCGCTGGAGCAGGCGGCCTGGGAAGTCCAGTATCCTCCGCGCCTCCTGGCAGGCGTGCGTCCCTGGCTCGCGGCCGTCTATCTCGAGCTTTATGCGTACCTGAAGCTTGGCTACTCGCCGCATTACGGTGTCGACCACGTGCTGGAGCGGCAGGTCGAGGCACGCAAGGTCGGATTTGCCTATTTTGAAACCGTCGAAGAACAGCTGTCCTATTTCCTCAAGCTGTCGCCGCGGGAAGAGCTGACCTACCTGAACGCCACCGTCCGGGACATCATCGAGAAGCCCGACATGCCGCAGCGGCTCATCAAGGCCTGGGCCGAGGGCGACACGCGCGGCCTGCAGGCGCTGATCGACGAGGGCATGGCCGGGGTGCCGCAACTGAGGGCTCAGCTGCTGGTCGCGCGCAACCGCAAGTGGCTGCCGCAGATCGAGGCGATGCTGAAGTCCGGCAAGGTGCATTTCGTGACGGTCGGCGCGGCGCATCTGGTTGGCCGTGACGGCGTTGTCGAAATGCTCCGCGCAAAGGGCTACAAGGTGACCGGGCCCTGATGCTCCGTGCCGCGCTGCGGATGGAATGGCAGCAGCGCCCCGCCGAATGACAGTGCCTGCCACCCAAGGAGCTTCGCCATGCGCAACATCCTGATCCTTGCTGCCCTGATCGGACTGTCGGGCTGCGCAATCTTCGAGGATGCGATTTCCGTCGACGAGGGTGGGCAGACCCGCATTGCAAGCGATGCCGAGGCGCAGTCCCTCATGGAACTGTCGATCGCGACGGGGCGTTACGGCGTGATGCTGGGACAGGTGCGCGAGATCCTGCGGCTGCCGGAACCCAAGGCGCCCATTGCCGATGATGTTTCTCCGGCGACGCGCGACGTGGACCGGGAACTTGCCGACCTTGCCAGGCAGCAGGTGCGCGTCACGCAGGAGTTCCTCGCGGACACGGCACGTGCGTGCCAGCGCAAGCGCGTTTCCCGGAAGCTGCGAAACATTGCCTGCCAGAGCCAGAAGGATGTGCCCGCACAGCTGAATGCGCCTGCTCCTGCAGAGATGAAGGCGATCGTCGCGCGGGACGAGGACGTGGGCCGGCTGATCCTGCCCTGGTGGGATGCCGTTTGCGCCACGGTGCCGCGGCCGGCCAATGGCGATCCCCATGTCTGTTCGATCGAGTAGGCGGGCTGCTCCCTGAAACCGGCTGAAATCTGCGATTTTCAGGCCTGATATCGCCGCCCAGATCATATAAAGATTTCTTTATATGCTCCTTGAGGCGGGAAACCCTCGGTGTTATAGAGGCGCGCAGAGCAGTGCCCCGTCGTGGCGCTCGCAACCCCATTCAAGGATCCCACATGGCCAACGATTACACGGTCGCCGACATCAAGCTCGCCGACTTTGGACGCCGCGAAATCGCGATCGCAGAAACCGAAATGCCTGGTCTGATGGCGACCCGGGAAGAGTACGGCAAGTCGAAGCCGCTGAAGGGCGCGCGCATTGCAGGTTGCCTTCACATGACCATCCAGACGGCCGTGCTCATCGAGACGCTGAAGGTGCTCGGTGCCGATGTGCGCTGGGCCTCGTGCAACATCTTCTCCACGCAGGACCACGCGGCAGCGGCGATCGCCGCCGCCGGCATTCCGGTCTTTGCGAAGAAGGGCGAGACGCTCGTCGAGTACTGGGAATACGTGCACCGCATCTTCGAGTGGCATGATGGCGGCTCGCCGAACATGATCCTCGATGACGGCGGCGACGCCACGCTGCTGTGCGTGCTGGGTCCGAAGGCCGAGAAAGACA
>CAZYFM010000034.1:19712-28198 GCA_964646885.1 uncultured Flavobacteriaceae bacterium | reverse complement strand
ACCGACATCCCGACCCTCATGGCCTACGACTTCCCGCCGGAAATGCAGACCTGGCTATGGCTCGCCTTCTTCGCGTCCTTCGCCGTGAAGATGCCGATGTGGCCCGTGCACACCTGGTTGCCCGATGCGCACGTCGAGGCACCAACCGCCGGCTCCGTCATCCTGGCCGGCATCCTGCTGAAGATGGGTGGCTACGGCTTCCTGCGCTTCTCGCTGCCAATGTTCCCGGACGCCTCGGTCGACTTCGCGCCCCTCGTCTTTGCGCTGTCGGTCATTGCGATCATTTACACGTCGCTGGTGGCCCTCATGCAGGAGGACATCAAGAAGCTGATCGCCTATTCGTCCGTCGCGCACATGGGCTTCGTGACCATGGGGCTCTTCGCGCTGAACCGCCAGGGTGTTGACGGCGCCGTGTTCCAGATGATCAGCCACGGCTTCGTCTCGGGCGCGCTCTTCCTTTGCGTCGGCGTCGTTTACGACCGCATGCACACGCGCGAGATCAAGGCCTATGGCGGCCTCGTGAACCGCATGCCGCTCTATGCCGTGATTTTCATGGTCTTCACGATGGCCAATGTGGGCCTTCCGGGAACGAGCGGCTTTGTCGGCGAGTTCCTCACCCTGCTCGGCGCCTTCAAGGCCAACACGACCGTGGCCCTGCTCGCGACGACGGGCGTCGTCCTGAGCGCGGCCTATGCGCTGTGGCTCTACCGACGCGTGGTGTTCGGCGAACTCGAGAAGCAGTCGCTGATGGATATCGAGGACCTCAACAGGCGTGAGGTATTCATTCTCGCGCCGCTGGTCGCTGCCACGATCTTCTTCGGGTTCTATCCAAAGCCCATTTTCGACATGACCGGACCTTCCGTGCAGGCGACCCTCGACCAGGTCGAAGGAAAGCTGAAGACGGCAGATACCCGGCCGGCCACGGGTGAAGGAGTAGCCCCATGACGAGCCCCGTCGACATGAACCAGTTTTATGCCGATGTCGCCGCGACCACGCCGGAGATCGTCCTTGCGATTGGTGCCATGGCGCTGCTGATGCTGGGCGCATTTGCCGGTGACAAGCGCCACAACCTCGTTACGTGGGGCAGTGTGCTGCTGATGGCAGTCGTAGGCTACCTTGTTGCCAGCGCGCCAGAGGCAAAGACCCTTGCGTTCTCCGGTACGATGATCATCGATCCGTTCACGCGCTTCCTGAAGTTGCTGGTCCTCGGCGGCTCCGCGATCGCAATGCTGATGTCCGTCGACTATCTGAAGGACGAAAAGCTCACGCGCTTCGAGTACCCGCTTCTCATCACGCTGGCGACGCTCGGCATGCTGCTGATGATCTCGGCCAATGACCTGATCGTCCTTTATGTCGGCCTCGAGCTGCAGAGCCTTGCCCTATACGTGCTCGCCTCCTTTGCCAGGGACAACGCACGCTCCACGGAAGCCGGCCTCAAGTACTTTGTGCTGGGAGCACTGTCCTCCGGCATGCTGCTGTACGGTTCCAGCCTCGTGTACGGGTTCACGGGCGCGACAGGGTTCGAGTCGATTGCTCAGGCCATCTCCGCCGGCGGCATGCATATCGGCACGACAATTGGGCTGGTGTTCATCCTCGCCGGCCTGTCCTTCAAGGTATCGGCCGTTCCGTTCCACATGTGGACGCCGGACGTGTACGAAGGTTCTCCGACGCCGGTCACGGCATTCTTTGCGGCCGCGCCCAAGATCGCGGCCATGGCGCTGTTTCTGAGGGTTGTGTTCGGTCCCTTCGCTGGAGCCGAATCCGCCTGGCTCCAGATCATCATTCCGGTTTCGGTGGCCTCGATGCTGCTGGGCGCCCTCGCGGCAATCGGCCAGACCAACATCAAGCGCCTGATGGCTTACTCCTCGATCAGCCACATGGGCTATGCGCTGATCGGATTTGCGGCCGGCTCTCAGGCCGGCGTGCAGGGCGTGCTCACCTATCTCGTGATCTATCTGGCGATGACCGTCGGCACTTTCGTGTGCATCATGCACATGCGCCGTGACGGCAAGCAGGTTGAGACAATCAGCGACCTCGCAGGTCTCTCGCAGCGAGACCCCACGACAGCCTATTTGCTGGCGATCCTGATGTTCAGCCTCATCGGCATCCCGCCGCTCGCGGGCTTCATGGGCAAATGGTACGTGTTCCTCGCGGCCGTGGAGTCCAAGCTTTACGTGCTCGCGGCCATCGGCTTCATCAGCAGCGTGATTGGCGCGTTTTACTACCTGCGTGTCGTGAAGGTAATGTTCTTCGATCAGCCGGCTGCGGCCTTCGAAAAGCCCATCGGCACGATGAACGCGGCACTGCTGGCTGGTTCCTCCGCCTTCGTCATGTTCTTCATCGTGGCACCGCTGCCGGTCACGGACGCTGCCGGGGTTGCTGCGCGGGCGCTCTTCCCCTGACATGAGCTCGCCAAGGCTCCCGGCCGGCTACCGTTTCGCGGAGTTTGACGAGCTGGACTCGACGAACGAGGAGGCGCGCCGGCGTGCCGCCGCCGGCGACACCGGTCCCCTGTGGATCCTGGCGCACACGCAATCAGCGGGAAGGGGCAGGCGGGGACGGGACTGGGTCTCGCCACGCGGCAACCTGATGACCACGCTGCTCATCGCGCCCGGAACCGATGCGCCAACGGCGGCGCAGCTCTCTTTTGTCACGGCCCTGGCGGTACGTGACACGCTGTGCACCTGGTTGCCCGACGACGACGTACGCCTCAAATGGCCGAATGACACGCTGCTGAAGGGCCGCAAAGTGTCGGGCATCCTGCTTGAGACAGCGTCGGCAGGGCAGGGAGGGGTCCTGCCATGGCTCGCCATTGGCATCGGCATAAACCTTGTTCATGCCCCCGAGTTGACCAGCTACCCCGCCACCTGCGTTAACGAACATGTCTCCGCACCTGATGCCCTCGAGGCCCTGTCTGTGCTAGCAAGGGCGTGGGACGCAAGGCTGAAGGCATGGCAGTCAGAGGGCTTTGGACGGATCCGGAGCGATTGGCTGGCCGCGGCCGCCGGTGTGGGTCGTGCGGTCGAGGTGCGGCTGTCAGGCGAAACGCTCGGTGGCGTCTTCTCGACGCTGGCAGATGACGGGAGCCTTGTGCTGGCGCTTCCCGATGGACAGAACAGGATGATTTCAGCCGGAGAAGTCTTCTTTCCGGATGCAATGAGGTAGCGAATGCTTCTTGCGATAGACGCGGGCAACACCAACATCGTCTTCGCCGTGCACGACGGCAAGGAAGTGCGCGCCCAGTTCCGTGCGGTTACCAAGGACAATCGCACGGCCGACGAATACTACGTCTGGCTGGCCCAGCTCATGCAGCTTGAAGGCATCCAGCCCGCCGAGATCACGGCCGCAATCATTTCAAGCGTCGTTCCGCCGGCCCTGTTCAACCTGCGCCGGCTTTGCACCAAGTACTTCAAGCGGACCCCGCTCGTGGTGGGCGACCCGGAAGTGGATCTTGGCATACAGATCAATGCAGACCGGCCGCGCGCCGTTGGTGCCGATCGCCTGGTCAATACGGTGGCGGGGTACAGGGACTATGGCGGCAACCTGATCCTCATCGACTTCGGCACGGCCACCACCTTCGATGTCGTGGGAAGCGAAGGCAGCTACGAGGGCGGCGTGATCGCACCGGGCGTCAACCTCTCGATGGAGGCCCTCCACCAGGCAGCAGCCCAGCTCCCGAGAATTGCCGTAGAGCGCCCGCAAAGCGTTATCGGCCGTGACACGATCCCGGCCATGCAGTCAGGAATTTTCTGGGGCTACATCGCCCTCGTGGAGGGACTGGTGAAGCGCATCAAGGCCGAATACGGAAAGCCGATGAAGGTCGTGGGAACGGGCGGGCTCGCCCACCTGTTCAGGCACTCGACCCACGTCATCGAGAACGTGGACCACAACCTGACCATTCGGGGGTTGCGTTACATCTACGAACGAAATGCAGACCTAGCCGTAAAGCCTGTTGAATGACCAAGGCAAAAGGCAAGGCGAAGGCCGACGACGAGCTGGTTTTCGTTCCTCTTGGCGGTGCGGGCGAGATCGGCATGAACCTGAACCTTTACGGGTTCGGTCCGGAGCACAAGCGCCAGTGGATCATGATCGATCTTGGCGTGATGTTTGGCGGGGATGACACGCCAGGCATAGACGTGATCATGCCGGATCCCGGCTTCATTGAAGAGCACCGCAAGAACCTGCTCGGGATCGTGCTGACCCACGCTCACGAGGACCACATCGGTGCCGTCGGACATCTGTGGGAGAGGTTTCGCGTTCCGGTCTATGCAACGCCGTTCACGGCCGCCCTCGTAAGGGGAAAGCTGGAGGAAGCCGACATTGTCGACGAAGTCCCGCTGCATGTGGTCCCTCTCGGCGGCGCCCTGAAACTGGGTCCCTTCGAACTCGAGTTTGTCGACATCACGCACTCGATCCCGGAGCCCAACTGCATCGTCATCCGCACGCCCCTTGGCGTCGTGCTCCACACGGGGGACTGGAAGATAGATCCCAACCCCGTCGTGGGCCGGAAGACCGACATCGCAGCCCTGAAGCGCTTGGGCGACGAAGGTGTGCTTGCAGCCATCTGCGACTCCACCAACGTGTTCGTGCCTGGACGCTCGGGCTCGGAAGCGCAGGTCGCCAAGGACCTCGAGAAGGTGATCGCCGGTTGTCGCGGCCGGGTGGCCGTGAGCGCGTTCGCGTCCAATGTGGCGCGCATGCAGTCGGTCATCAAGGCGGCCGCTGCCGCCAAGCGCCACGTGGCGCTGGTCGGCAGGTCGATGCACAAGATCTCCAATGCGGCGATGGAAACGGGTTACCTCAAGGATATCCCCACGCTCATAGATGAAGAATCCGCTTCAGATCTTCCTGCGCATCGCGTGCTGTACCTGTGCACCGGCAGCCAGGGTGAACCGCGCGCCGCCCTGACGCGCATTGCAGCCGGGGACCATCCGCATGTCACGCTCGGGCCGGGAGACACGGTCATCTTCTCGTCCCGCGTAATTCCTGGCAATGAACGCCTCATCCACGAGATGCAAAACGCCTTCGCGATGCGTGGCGTGGAAGTCATTTCCGCGGAGGACCACGATGTCCACGTCTCTGGTCATCCGGCCCGCGAGGAGCTGGCGGACATGTATGGCTGGCTTCGCCCGCGCATCGCGGTTCCTGTCCATGGTGAAGAGCGTCACCTCATGGAACATGTAAGGCTCGCGAAAAGCCTCCAGGTGCCCGAGGCCATCCATGCACCGAATGGCTCCGTTGTGCGCCTTGCGCCTGGACCTGCAACGATCATTGACGAGGCGCCCCACGGTCGCCTGCATCTCGACGGGTCAGTCCTCGTTCCAGGAAATGACCCTGCCATGAAGGAGCGCCGTGGCGTCGCCTTTGCAGGCTTCATTGCCGTGACGCTGGTGATGGATGGCCGAAATCGCATCCAGGGTGAACCCGCCGTGATCTGCGTGGGTCTGCCCGATGAAATCGTCGGTCACGCGAGGGAGGCTGCCGCTGACGCTGCCGCAAACCTTCGCCGAGGAGATGACGACGGCAAGATGGCCGAGGATGTCCGGCGCATGGTTCGTCGGTCCGTTCAGGACCAGTGGCGCAAGAAACCAGTCGTGAAGGTGGAAATCATCCGCGTCTGACCGGCGGGTTCAAGCCCCCGCCGGCCATGCGACCGACGCAGTCGCCCGCTTGCTTTTGCTGCCGGACCGACCTCCCCGGAATTTTCGTTGCACCCGCCTTCCAGACTGTCCAATCTGGGACATACGGCACTCAACAGAAAATCAGGGAAACGCTCCAATGACCAAATCCATGTCCATCGGTGTGATTGGCGCCGGTCTTGGCGGGTTGGCGGCTGGGATCAAGCTGAAAGAAGCGGGTTTTGCAGACGTCGTGATCCTGGAAAAGGCCAGCAAGGTTGGCGGGACATGGCGCGACAACTCCTATCCGGGATGCTGCTGCGACGTGCCCGTGTCGCTCTATCAGTACTCCTTCGCCCCCAGCTTGAACTGGAGCCACATTTTCCCCCGTTACAACGAAATCCAGAAGTACACCGAGGATCTCGCGGACAACTTTGGCCTCCGGCCGCACCTGAAACTGAACGACGAGGCGAAAACAGCTGCGTGGGATGATGCGGCTGCAAAATGGAAGATCACGACCGCCTCGGGAAAGACGTACGAGACAAGCGCGCTCATCGCTGCGTTGGGACAGTTGAACCGGCCCAAACTCCCGGAGATCGAGGGCCGCGAGAAGTTCAAGGGGCCTTCGTTCCACTCGGCGCGATGGGATCACGGCGTTGACCTGAAAGGAAAGCGCGTGGGGATCGTCGGCTCGGCCGCCAGTGCCGTTCAGATCATCCCGGAAGTCGCGAAGGTTGCAGGTCACCTCACCGTATTCCAGCGAACCCCGAATTGGGTCATCCCGCGGCTCGACCGTCCGATCACGGACGAGGAGAAGGCGCTCATGATGACAGCGCCCCACCTCGCCGGCATGGGACGCGAGTTGGCGTTTCTGAACGCGGACACACTTTTCTGGCAAGTGTTCAGCTGGACCAAGGAGGGACGTGATGCCTACACCCGCGTTGCGCTCAATCACATGGCTGAGCAGGTACCGGACGAAAGCCTGCGACGGAAACTGACACCGGACTACCCGATCGGCTGCGCCCGCATCCTGATCGCCGACGACTTCTATCCGGCGCTGATGCGCCCGAATGTTTCGCTGGTCACGGAAGGGATCGCGCAGATCACGCCAACGGGGATCGACACCAGGGACGGCAAGTCCCACCCCTTTGACGTGATCGTGTACGCCACAGGCTTCGAGACAACGGGATGGCACTGGTCGGTGGATGTGATTGGTCGTGGCGGAAGAAAGCTGCGCGACGAATGGGCTGGCACGCCACAGGCCTACAAGGGCCTCAGCGTGGCACACTTCCCCAACATGTTCATCCTTTATGGTCCGAACACAAACCTGGGACACAACTCGATTACGTCCATGCTAGAGCACCAGGTCGGCTATGCGGTGAAGGCGCTCACTGGCCTCCGGGAGCAGAAGCGTTCCTCGATGGATGTTACCGTGGCCGCGCAGACCCGCTTCAATCAGGAACTCCAGGAAGCACTGGGCAAGACCACATGGGCCGACCCGCGCTGCCACTCCTGGTACAAGAATGACAAGGGACACATTACCCAGAACTGGTCCTCCAACGTGCGCGACTTCGGCAAGATGACCGAGGCAGTGACGTGGCAGGACTACGAAGTGAAATAGGTTGCGACAGGGAGAGGCAGGATGCTGAAGTTTCTAAAATGGACCGGGCTGCTGCTGCTGGCGCTGATGGCGGCCGGTGCCGCCATCTATTTCACCGGCAACACCATCAACATCATTGCCTGGTTGGCGGGCCCTCCCAAGAACTGGGACCTTGCCCGAAAGGCGCCGGACCCGGACTACGCGCAACCCGCTTCCTGGGCGGCCTGGCCGGGTCGCGACAGCCCTGCGATGTTCGTGCCCAAGGGCGTGGCCAACAGCAGCGCACCGCGCGAAGTGGATGTCTTTTTCATTCATCCGACGGGGTACATGAATGGCGCGGACTGGAACTCCCCGCTGGACGCCCGGAGCCGCACGGAGGAGAACACCAAATGGATGATGGCCAACCAGGCCAGCGCCTTTAATGGCGTGGCCAACGTTTACGCGCCGCGCTACCGGGAGGCGTCCATTTTTCGTTACCTGTCCGCGCCTGAAGACATTGCCAGCAAGGCAATGGACTTCGCCTACGCCGACGTCGTGCGTGCCTTCGAATTCTATCTGGCCAACGAGAACAAGGGGAAGCCGTTCATCATCGCGAGCCATAGCCAGGGCTCGCAGCATGCATTCAGGCTTCTGCAGGAGCGCATAGACGGGCAGGAGGTGCAGGGCCGTATGGTCGCGGCCTATGTTATTGGCACGCGCATCACCAACGCTGACGCGGCAACGCTAAAGTCAGTCAAGGTATGCGACAGCCCGGACCAGACAGGATGCCTCGTCCACTGGGCGGCGATGGGAGACGGCGGAACGCCGCCGGATGACATGCAGGACCTGGTGTGCGTGAACCCGCTCTCGTGGAAGCGCGACGGCGGGCGCGCGCCGGCGAGCATGCATGTCGGTGGCGTTCCGGTCAGCGGAACATTCTCGATGCGGATGTTCGGAGACGACTCTCCGCAGGGCATCGAGTTCAAGCCCCTGGAAGCGCCACTTCCTGCATCGACCTGGGCGGAATGCCGGAGCGGATTCCTGTACGTGGCTGATCAGGCAAATGGCGTATTCAGCCGCTTCATCCTGCCGGGCAAGAACTACCATGGGCTGGACTACCCGCTCTTCCACATGGATATCAGGAAGAATGTGGAAGAGCGCTACAAGGCCTTTGTGCAGGTAAGGCCCCCTCAGCCGTAGTTCGGCGCGCGCTTCTGCATCTGGGACATGATCGCCTCGACCTGGTTCGGCTTGCCGATGATGGAGTCCTGCTCGCGGGACTCCGCCAT
>CAZYFM010000034.1:0-19612 GCA_964646885.1 uncultured Flavobacteriaceae bacterium | reverse complement strand
TTCGCGATGCCGTGCGTCCGCGCCAGCAGCCGACCCTCAGGTCTGGTTTCGCGACCCGCTGCGGCGGTCCGCGCAAAGTTCCCTGTATCCAGCCCCGCGCAGAAGGCCTTGCCTTCACCCGAAAGCACAACCACGCGGACACTCTTGTCTTCCTTGAGTTTGAGCCCCGCCTCGATGATGCCTGCAAACATGGCGTCATCGAGCGCATTCATCTTGTCGGCGCGATTGAACCTGACATCGGCAATGCCGTCCTTGATCTCGATGGAGACGCGGTCATTCATGGGGGGCTTCCTCTATTCGTGCGGGCTGTAGAATTGAGGAGATTGGGGACGAGCGCAAGCGGGAGGGTGCACGAAGCCGGCTTCGATGGGCGCGGTCCGCGAGTAGAGGGAAGAACGTTACGACAGCCTCGGGAAGGGAGGCGCCTCGCCCCGGCTGCTACCCAGCCATCTCGGGGGATAGGTGACATGCCACAGCGAGCAGCACAGGCGCGCGCAGCTTGGAAACGGCACAGGGCCGGCCTATATGCACCTCAGTATTGCCCCCGAGGGAGGTTTCCATGGATATCGGAATTTCTGCGGCTGACCGCGCCGCGATTACCCAGTCGCTGTCACGCGTGCTCGCCGACACTTACACGCTTTACCTCAAGACCCACAATTACCACTGGAATGTGACCGGCCCGCAGTTCAATGACCTGCATGCCATGTTCATGACCCAGTACACCGAGTTGTGGACTGCGGTGGACCTGATCGCCGAGCGCATCCGCTCGCTGGGTCACTTCGCGCCGGGATCGTACAAGGCTTTCGCAAAGCTGACGTCAATCAGCGATGAGGAAGACGTGCCGTCCGCCACGCAGATGATCGAAAACCTGCTCAAGGGTCACGAGACCGTCGCACGGACCTGCCGCGAAGCTTTTCCCGCCGCCGACAAGGTCAGCGACCAGCCAACAATGGACCTGCTCACTCAACGTCTGCAGGTACACGAGAAGACCGCGTGGATGTTGCGCAGTCTTCTCGGCCGTTAGGGAGAAGTCAGGTCAGCGGCGAAGCGTGCTGAACGCGGCGACGGCTCGACGCATGGCGGTTGCCGCGGCCGTCTGGGGCGTGAAGCCCGCGTCGCTGCGCCTGGCAGACATCACCACCGCGCCGCCGTCGTCACGCCCGCTCTTCACCACCTGGCAGTTGCCTGAGTAGTTCCGGCCTTCACAGACCTGCCAGGCTTCGGAGCCATCGACCGCAAGGCTGCCGGCACGCGCGACCAGACCGGCTGCTGCCAGGTCAGGTGTGTCATCCGAAAGCACCTGCGCCTGGCCCTGATACGATGCGCGCGAGAAGATCGTAAGTGCGGACGACGGAGTTCCCGCAGCGCTCGCGATCACGGCAGACCTTCCCGGCTCATAAGACGAGAAGACCTGCTCGAAGGCGGGGCTGTAGCTGGAATAGGCCGATGTTTCGGTGACGCACATCATTGAGTGCATGCTGCCCGGAACGAAATGGATCTCCATCTTGCCCGTGCCGCTCATCTCCTTGCCTTCGCTCGTCGATGTGCCGGCGAAGACGACGTTGTGGATGCGTCGCCCATCCTTGTCCCGGTTGCCCGTGGACTTCACCGTGAAGTTCTTGTCGCCGGAGGTCTGCAGCGCCGACGTCCAGAACTCCTTGTTCAGCTGGCCTTCCATGGCCGAGTTCAGTTCGGCCTGCGAGGCAGAGCGCGTCGAGGGGACATCAATGTACATGGCAAGGCACGCGGCGCCTGCTTCGTCGCCGCCCTTTTCGACGCCAAGGATCACCGTGATGGTGTCGGTATTGGACGGTGTTTCCGACTTCCATCCATCGGGAATGGAAACGACGAACCGGCCCCTTGCATCTCGGAACTCCCCCGCCGAGGCCCCCGTGACCAGGGCGCAGCTGGATACCAGCAGTGTGGCGAGGGAAAGCAACTTGCTCATCGTGTGGTCCTTTGTCTGGTCTTCATGACGACAGCCAGCATGGACCCATTTTTCGGGATGTTCAAACGGGGTCAATCACCGGCTGCATAACATTTTGGTGGCAGCCAGTGATTGAGTGCCCGGTGCGCGCTTCAATACACGACGACGCTGCGAATGGACTCGCCCTTCGCCATGAGGTCGAAGCCTTCGTTGATTTTCTCCAGCGGCAGGCGATGGGTGATCAGGTCGTCGATGTTGATTTTCTTTTCCATGTACCAGTCGACGATTTTGGGCACATCCGTGCGTCCCCTGGCACCGCCAAAGGCAGAACCTTGCCACACGCGCCCGGTCACGAGCTGGAAGGGGCGCGTTGAGATTTCCTGGCCGGCGCCCGCCACGCCGATGATCGTGGATTTGCCCCAGCCCTTATGGCAGCACTCAAGCGCCTGCCGCATGAGCGTCGTGTTGCCGACGCACTCGAAACTGTGGTCCGCACCGCCCTTCGTCAGCTCGACCAGGTGACCCACAAGGTCACCCTTGACGGTCTTCGGATTGACGAAATGTGTCATGCCGAAGCGCCGGCCAAGGCTCTCCCGCGCGGGATTGACGTCCACGCCGACAATCATGTCCGCGCCGGCGAGTTTGGCCCCCTGGATGACATTCAGTCCGATGCCGCCAAGACCGAATACGACCACATTGGCACCAGGTTCGACCTTCGCCGTGAAGACGACGGCGCCGATGCCCGTGGTGACGCCACAACCAATGTAGCAGATGGTGTCGAAGGGCGCGTCCTTGCGCACCTTCGCGAGGGCGATTTCCGGCAGCACCGTGAAGTTCGAGAAGGTGGAGCAGCCCATGTAGTGCAGCACGGGCTTGCCATTCAGGCGGAAGCGGCTGGTCCCGTCCGGCATGACGCCTTTGCCCTGGGTCGCCCGGATCTTCTGGCAGAGATTGGTCTTGCGGCTCAGGCAGTACTCGCACTCCCGGCATTCAGGCGTATAGAGCGGAATGACATGGTCGCCGGGCTGCACGCTCGTGACACCCGCGCCGACATCACGCACGATACCGGCGCCTTCATGCCCCAGGATTGCGGGAAACATTCCTTCCGGGTCATCGCCCGACAGCGTGAACTTGTCCGTGTGGCAGATGCCGGTGGCCTTGAGTTCGACAAGCACCTCACCCGGGCGGGGCCCGTCAAGGTCGACCGTCTCGATCACGAGAGGTTTTCCTGCAGCATGGGCGACGGCGGCACGCGTTTGCATCAATGTTTCTCCACTATCAGAGTAGCCATGTAACAACTGAAAGAACGACGACGGCAATCCAGGCCGTTTCAACGACCATGAGCGCCACGGGACGCCATCCCACCTGCACGAGTTTCTTGAACGAAGTCTTCATGCCAAGGGCTGCAATGGCAGTCACCAGGCACCAGCGCGACACGTCGTTCAGGCCGGAAACGGCAAAGTCGGGAAGCAGCCCGGCCGAGTTCACGCAGACGAGCGCGATGAAGCCGATCAGGAACGTCGGCACGACCTGCATCGTCTTCGGACCGGACTTTGTGTCCCCCCGGGACATGATCAGCACCAGCACGATCACGACGGGAAGCAGCATCGCTACCCGCAGCATCTTGACGTAAGTCGCGATGTCGCCGGTCTCGGGAGAAATCATGTAGCCGGCACCGACAACCTGCGCGACATCGTGAATGGTCCCGCCGAGGAACAGGCCGGCATGCTGGTGGTCAAGTCCAAGCGCCGTCACGGCCATCGGGTAGCCGATCATCGCAAGCGTCGACAGGGCCGTGACGGATACGACCGTCAGGATCGTATCCCGCTCCGTCTCGCTGTTGCGGGGCAGCACAGAAGCAATGGCGAGGGCAGCGGCCACGCCGCAAATGGCGACCGCGCCACCCGAGAGAATGCCGAATGTGGTCGTCTGGCGCAGCAATCGCGCGAGAAAGGTCCCAACCAGGATCGTGCTGCAGACGCCGGCAACGACCATCAGAACCGGTCCTGTTCCCAACTGGGCAATCTGGTCGAACGTGATGCGGGCGCCCAGCAGGGCCACGCCCAGCCGAAGGATGTTCCGGGATGCGAATTCGATCCCGGCGACGCAGCGCCCTTCCTCGTGCAGGAAGTGAAAAGCCATGCCGATCAGCAGCGCGAAAAGCATGACAGGGGCGCCGTAATGATCCGACAGGAACGTCGAGGCAAGCCCGATGGTCAGCGCCGCCAGCGTGCCGGGATAGATGGCATGCAGCAGGGCCGCCTGCGGGACCCACAGCATCGAGCGCGGCGGCGCCGAAGGCTCGGCCCGCACGATGCCCTCCATCGAGTCCAGGAACTCCAGCTGCTCAAGGGCGGATTTGCGTGTTTCATGCACCATGCGTCAAACCTAGGAGTTTCCTTTGACACACGCCAAACCAAAATGGCTGTGTCCCGCCATATTCCGAGGAAACCCCGATGCCCGCACCCGTCCTTCCTGTCGTCCTCCTGTGCATTTCAAACGTCTTCATGACGTTCGCCTGGTACGGACACCTGAAATTCAAGCACTGGCCGCTATGGACCGTGATCCTCGTGAGTTGGGGCATTGCGTTTGTCGAGTACTGTTTTGCCGTTCCTGCCAATCGCTATGGGCACGGCGTCTATTCGGCGGCCGAACTCAAGACCATGCAGGAAGTGATCACGCTCCTCGTCTTCGTCGCCTTTTCGGTGCTGTATCTGGGGGAAGCGATCCGCTGGAACCATCTGGCTGGCTTCGCATGCATCGCTGCCGGCGCCTTTTTCGTGTTTCACAAGTGGTAATACCGGGCTGAGCGCGGCGGTAAACTCCCTGCAGGCAGGTGATTCGGGGACCGGCCTGATGGACTGGGGAGTAGGCGCCATGAATGGGATTCGTGCGGGCGTATTGTTTGTGGCCGCGGCGTTGCTGGCGGCCTGCTCGTCGCTGCAGGCACAGCAGAACGCGCCGCTCGAAACCGCCGTCCACGGACCGGCCTACCGCATCACCACAATTCCCGACGCGACGTCACCCGAACTGTTCGTTGCCCTTGCGTTTTCCGGTGGCGGCAAGAGGTCCTCGGCCTTCGGATACGGCGTGCTGACGGGGCTGCGCGAGATCAAGGTCGACTTTGGCGCAGGGCCGCGCAGCCTGACCTCGGAAATCGACGTCGTGACAGGCGTATCGGGCGGCAGCTTCACGGCGTCGGCATTTGCCGTGCATCGGGATGCAATTTTCGACACCTATGTTGACGAGTTTCTCAAGTACGACCTGAACGCCGACATTTTCGGGATCTACCTGCTGCCCTGGCACTGGGACTGGGTGTTCAATCCCGACTGGGGATCCAACGACGAGATGGCTCGCATCTACGACGAACTCCTCTTCAAGGGTACGAGCTACGCCGATCTTGCACGCATGGGACGACCATTCCTCGGCGTCCAGGCGACAGACTTTGCCAACGAGGCGCCATTCATCTTCAGCCAGGACACGTTTGACTGGATCTGTTCGGATATCTCGACGATGCCTGTGGCCCGTGCTGTCGCGGCATCGAATGGTTTCCCGATCCTCTTCTCGCCGATCAGCCTGAAAAACTACTCTCACGATGACACGCAGTCCTGCCGCAGGCCGAAATGGGTCGATGAGTATCTCGGCATTGAAGACCAGTTCTCCCGGCGCCGTCACCTCGCCGAGCAGGCGACCACCTACATGGAAAAGCGGGAAAGCTCTTACGTCCACCTGCTCGACGGCGGCGTGTCGGACAACCTGGCACTTCGCGGACTTGTGCAGCTGATGGCGCCGGCAACCGAAAACGCGGCCGCAGAGCCCGAACGTCTGAAGAAAGTGCAGCACGTGCTGATCGTCAGCGTCGATGGCCAGGCCGAACCGGACCGGCAGCTCAGCGAAGTCCCCTATCTCGACAGCATTTTCAGGATCCTGGGTGCGGTCACCTCCACCGTGATCGATCGCTATGGCTTTGAAACGCTCATCCACGCGAGGGAGATGACGCAGCGCCTCGCCGGCGGCATATCCCGCAAGGACTGCCCGCCGGGAACGGACGGAAAGCCGCTACCCTGCCGGAGCGTGACACCGCACTTCGCACACGTTTCTCTTGCGGATCTGGCCGATGGCGACGCGCGCTCAAGGCTCGCAGCGATCCCGACCGGCCTGACCATCGATGGTCCGGATGTGGATGCGCTCGTTCAGGCTGGCCACGATGCCGTGCTCTGCGATCAGGACATGCGAAAGTTCTTTGCCAGCCAGCCGGGGATCATTCTTCCGCCGATGCCGCAGACCTGCAGGCCACGAGCGGTTGGAAAGACGGCGTCCCTCAGGACAACTTACGTCGAGCCCTGACAAATGAAAAAGGTGCCACCGCGGGGCAGCGGTGGCACCCTCTCACGAAGGATCTAGCGGGCGAATACGCGGACCACAGCCTTCGGACCGAAGTTCCTTCCCGCCGTCTGGTAGAACAGGTTCAGGAACCGGATGTCGCGCCGGTGGCCGGCGAGGTCGATCGCGCGGGTGCATTCACCCGGGCGCAGGAAGCGTCGGACCTGCAGGTCCTGGTGTCCGCCGTTGCGGAATACCACGTCAACGTCCTGCATGCGGACCGCACGGTTGTACACGCAGATGCGCACCTGGCTGTACTTGCGGAAACCCTGCGCATAAATGCGGTCCTGCTCCGAGAAGTGGTTCACCTCACGCGCACCCAGGAAGTCCCACTGCGGGCCACCAAATCCGACATGATGCGGGTGCGGATGGTAGGAATACGAATGAGCCGAAGCCGGAGCCGCAAGACCGGCGGCCACGAGGAGGCTGGCGAGAGCAAGTTTGAGTTTCATGGCGATGCTCCTGTTTTATGTCCGCTGCGCTAGTTGCGCTTGGGATCGTTGATGACGGGATGGAGCATGCACCCGCCAAGCTGAAGCGAAACGGAACAGGGCGTTCAGCGTCGGTTCATCGAAAAAACAGGAAATCGCAGAAAAAAGCGCCGCCGGATTTCTCGGGCGACGCTTGTGGATTCAAACCGCTGTGATTGCGGACACGATCAGCCTTCGTTTTTCTCCGGGTGGGCCAGATACGCCAGGAGCGGGGAGAGCACGATGAGGCCCACGCCGATTCCGATGCCCCAGGTCCCGATCAGTTCGAACACCTGCACATAGGTCGCGAGCGCCTTCTCCGGATCGAGCACCTGGCCAGCCACTGTTTCGGTGGCCGTCATCTGCGCGACGAACCCGCCGAGGTACTGCGCCCACGAAGACGCAAGGAACCAGGTGGCCATGATGGTCGAACCAACGGCCAGCGGTGCGAGGCGCGTCATCTGGGACAGGCCAACCGGGGACAGGAAAAGCTCGCCCGTCGTGTGCAGCAGGTATGTCAGGATGAGGAACACCAGCGGCACCTTGAAGCCCGCATCCGCAAACTGGGCGCCCCACACCAGCACGAGAAAGCCCAGTCCGGCCTGCACGAGGGCGAGACCGAACTTCAGTGCGGGGTTGGGGTCGAGGTTCACGCGTCCCAGCGCGGCCCACAGGAACGAGAACACCGGAGCCAGAATTAGGATGAACCCGGCGTTGAATGACTGCGTCTGTGCCGCCGTGATCGAAACACCCATGATGGTGAGCTCGGTGTTGCGTTCGGCAAACTGGTTCAGCGAGGACCCCGCCTGTTCGAACAGCGTCCAGAACACGGTCGATGCCGCCACGAGGACAAGTGCAAGGATCAGGCGCTGCGCCTCGATGAACGTGCAGCGCGTCAGCATGTAGAGCAGCAGGTAGGCGAGCACCAGGATCGAGCTGACGCCGAGGAGCTGACCCACGACCTCGTTGCGCTGGACAACGAGCCAGACCACGCCGACACCAGCGAGGCCGAGCAGATAGACCAGCCATTCCACATTGATGGGGCCAACCACCGGCTTGGCCAGCACTTCCGGCTTCGGCGGTTCACCCTTGCCCTCAAGCCACGGCTTGCCAAGGCCGAACACGATCAGGCCGAGCAGCATGCCCAGGCCAGCGGCACCAAATCCGGCCCACCAGCCGAAGGTCGTGCCGAGATAGCCGCACAGCAGCGACGCCCAGAACGCACCGAGATTGATCCCGTAGTAATACAGCGTGAAGCCTGCATCGCGTCGTGGATCGGATTTTTCATACAGCTGTCCGACGATCGACGAAATGTTCGCCTTCAGGAAGCCGACGCCCATGATGATGAGCGAGAGAGCGAGGAAGAAGATGTCGCGGAAGATCGGATTGTTGTCACGCACGGAGAGCTGGTAGGTGCCCTTCGGCAGCACGGATGGCAGCGACGCGCCTTCAGGCAGGTCCCTGATCTCGAAGCCTCCATCGGCACTTGCACCGAATGAGTACGCCTGGCCGTCCACCAGGATCTTTGCCTGGCGCTCTTCCATGCGTCCATTGACCTGGAACCCGTACTCCTTGCCCTGGAACGTCAGGATCTGTTGCGAGGGCTGGCCTTCGATGCCCATGGTCAAGTGGCCGAGCACCAGCAGGATCGCACCAAAGGCAATGGCCTTGCGCGTGCCAAGCAGGTGGTCAGCAAGCAGGCCGCCGATCAGCGGCAATACGTAAACCAGCGTCGTGTAGGAACTGTACTGGCCCTGCGCGACGGTGTCATCGAACAGGAAGTGCTGCGTCATGAAGAAGATCAGCAGGCCGCGCATGCCGTAGTAGGAGAAGCGCTCCCACATTTCGGCGAAGAAGAGGATGAAAAGCCCGCGGGGATGACCACGGGTCAATTGCCAAAGAACGGGCACGGCCGTGAACGCGGTGACGAGAATGCCCGCCTGCCAAACGATATCCATTAGTCTCTTCCCCGATGTGACATTAGTCGCATGTTCAAGAGACCACGCGGCCCGTGGATTCACAAGCGGCCGGGTGAAAAGGGGAGGGCTACTGTTGCCCGCCGTCCCGCGTCTTCCTTAACGAGACAATGACGTTGCTGGGATCGCCCCGAAATTGAAACATCTGGAACCCGATGTCGCCAATTGTCTTGAGGGTTACCAGCAGGGCCACGGCCCAGACAGGGCTGCCCATCTCGGCGATGAACCAGCCCGCCGCAATGATGGTGATGTGCAGCGCAATCACGCGGGGATAGGGCTGGAACAGCATGTCCTCGGATTTTTGACCCTTGAACCCGTCGGTCAGCACGTAGTCGGCGGCAAGCGAGACAAACTGCCAGAAAACAAGGGCCAGCAAGGGCATTTCCAGCCCGCCGCGATAGTCCGACAGTCCGTTGAGCGCCGCACCGAAAATGGCAATGACGAAGATCCCGTGCACGAACGTGAACATGCCGTAGTGCATCGCGAAGAAGTTGGCCTGGGATTCACGTCCGGGCGGCGGGCTGTTGCGTTCCGCAATCCGCATGCGAACGAAATGAGCCACGCCAATGGCAACATTCTCGAACCAGTAAAGCAGGATCACCTCAAAGACGTGCCAGTCCCACCACAGCACGCCTGCCAGGGGAATGGCGTTGAACAGGATGATTCCGCCGAGTTGAATGAGAACCAGCATGTTTCCCCGCATGGTAGAATCTGAGGATCGCATGATTGTGGCACGCTTTCCAATTTCCAGCGTGCGATTGGTAAATCGGGAAGGTCCGTCGGGGCTTGCTGACACCCTTCTCGGGCACTAGCCTGCACGCCGTCTCGCAACTGCACATGGACTGATTCCGATGTTGGGTCGCCTCAATCACGTCGCCATCGCCGTTCCCGATATCAAGGCTGCCGCGCAGGTCTACAGGAGCACGTTCGCGATGGGCGCGAAGGTCTCCGGTGAAGTGGCGCAACCCGATCACGGGGTCACGACGGTCTTCATCGAACTCGACAACACGAAGATCGAACTGCTCGAACCCTTGGGCGACAAGTCCCCGATCGCGAACTTCCTGAAGAAGAATCCCTCGGGCGGCATCCACCACGTCTGCTACGAAGTCGAGGACATCCACGCCGCCTGCAAGCAGATGGTGGCGGAGGGAGCAACGATCACCGGAGACGGCAAGCCAAAGATCGGCGCGCACGGAAAACCCGTGATTTTCCTGCATCCCAAGGACTTCAACGGCACGCTGATCGAGCTGGAGCAGGTCTGAGAAATGGGCATTGCTGGTTCGCTCGTCACCATCGTCCTGCTGTGGTGGCTCGCCTTCTTCACGCTGCTGCCGGTTGGCGTGAAGTCACAGATCGAGGAGGGCGAGGTGGAGCCGGGCACGGTCGCCTCGGCGCCGACGCGTCCGCTGTTGCTCTACAAGGCGCTGGGCGCCCTGGCCATCGCCATCACCCTGTGGCTCACGATCTTCGCGATCATCGAGTTCCGCGTGATCACGTTCAACGACCTCGTCGGAAAGCCCTGAGTGTCGAAGGATCGTGCGGGCTGAAAACAAAAAGCGAGGCTGCGTTCCTCACGCGCCTCGCTTCCACCAGATAGGCCCGTCGGCGACAGTTTACCCGCGCCGCTTCCCGGTCTCCTCCCTTACCTGGACGACCTCTTTCCGAGGCAATGATTAACATACACGGGGACAGCACCCAAGTCAGCCACACCCGGCCCGCTTGTTGGGGGAATTGAGTTGATGTTGCGGGATACGTTGCACTTCTGCACGGGGTGTCCGGAGCACAATCACGCAGCGTGGTGTATGTGTGTCGCAACCACCTTGACAGGCCCCCCCATTCCCAATGTTCTTGTGGCGACACCTGCAGCACCCGGGGGGACTGCAGTACCGAGTGGGGTAGTATGGTTTTGCGCCTGACGCTTTCCTTGTTGCTGTTGATCACCGCCATCCCTTCGGCCTGGGCTGCGGAGACGTGGCGCATCACGAAACCCGAATGGACCGAAGCCGACGAAAAGGGCTATTCGGACTTCGTCCAGCGCATCGGCGAGAGCAAGTGCGACACGCCCGATGACTGCATCAATTCCAGCGCCAACCCCTATCGCGGCACCGACGGCAAGGGCATCAACTTCAACGCCGACTGCGCCGACCTGGTCTACATGCTGCGCGCCTACTATGCGTGGAAGAACGGACTGCCGTTCAGCTACGTCTCGGGCGTCTACACGCGCGGCGGTGGCGATGTCCGCTTTTCGCCGAAGGGCAACCGCGTGGCCGGCCGTCGCAACATCACCGGCGGCGAAAGTGGCCGCTCCGTCATCTATGCGGTCAGGGATGCCGTTTCGTCCGCCTCCTACCGGATCGGTCCCGATATCGACGAGAACCCGCTGACGGATCTCTATCCACCAAAGATCCAGCCGGGCTCCATTCGTCCGGGCACTGCCATCTACGACGTGAATGGCCACGTCGCCCTGGTCTACAAGGTCGGCGAAGACGGACGCATCTACTACATGGATGCCCATCCGGACTTCACGCTGACCCGCAGCGTGTTTGGCGCGCAGTTTGGCAGGGACCTGCCATCGCTTGGCGCCGGCTTCAAGAACTTCCGCCCGATCCGCTTCGAGAAGGGCCGCATCACGATCGCCAAGAACAACCAGATCCCCGACTACTCGGCCGAGCAGTTCTATGGAAACGTGAACCCTGACCCGCGTGGCGAGTGGCGCAAGGCCCGCTTTGCCTACAACGGCATCGAGATGGGCTTCTACGAATATGCGCGCACGGCCATGGCCGGCGGACGCCTGTCCTTCAACCCCGTGGCCGAACTCAAGGCGACGATCAAGACGCTCTGCAACGACCTCTACGACCGCGCCCGCTTCGTCGACATCGCGATCGAGGCCGGCATAGATCGCAAGCCCCACCCCGAGCGGCTGCCGCCCAACATTTACGGAACGGACCAGATGGAGTGGGAGATCTACTCCACTCCCTCGCGCGACGCGCGCCTGAAGACGGCCTTTCGCGCATTCAGGGATGACCTGAAGCGCCTGACGGAGATGTGGCACGCCCGCGATGATCGCATCTCGTACGAGGGCCTGAACCTGAAGCAGGACCTGCAGGACGCCTACGAGCAGTCAACCGCGTCATGCTCGATCTACTACAACAATTCCGCTGGCCGCCGGGTCAATCTGAGCTTCACCGAAGTGACACAGCGCCTGTTTGCGATGTCGTTCGACCCGTATGACTGCATCGAGCGTCGATGGGGCGCGCAGTCGGAAGCAGAACTCGCAAGCTGCTCCAACACCTCCTCGAAGAACCGCTGGTACAACGCGATGCAGCGCCTGCGGAACCAGATCGACCGCACCTATGATGCGCGCATGGATTTCACGGTCCGCGATCTCGAGGCCAAGGCGCCCGGCTCCGGAAGCGACATCGCGCCTGACATCGACGTGAAGAAGGTCATTGACAACATACCCTACCGGGCCCCCATCACGACGATGGCGCCCCCCGGCTACTAGGTGTCGTCCAAACGTTCAAACCAACCGTTCCACGTGACGACGTCCTGAATTGACCCATCGTCCGACATCGGCAGACAACGCAAGGGGCATTCTGGCGCTGCTGCTGTCGCAGGCGCTGTTCGTCAGCAGCGACAGTTTCGTGAAGCTGGTCGGCGCGATGATGCCGGCTACGCAGATCATGGCACTGCGCGGGCTCATGGCGGTGTCACTCGCTGCGGCGGTGCTGGCACTGACTGTCGACCGCTCGAAATGGAAGCTCGCCGCGCAGCCGCTTGTCGGTGTGCGTGCGGCGCTTGAGGGTACGAGCGCCGCGCTCTTCATCATCTCGTTGCCCCATCTCACGCTTGGCGACATCACGGTGTTCATGCAGTTCACGCCGCTGTCGATTACCCTTCTGGCCGCGCTGGTGCTCGGCGAGCGTGTCGGCTGGAGGCGCTGGGCCGCGATCATCACGGGTCTCATGGGCGTGATCCTGGTGGCACAGCCCGGAGGCTCTTCCTTCAGCATCTATTCCGTCTCGGCGATCACCGTCGCCTTGCTGATTTCGGTGCGAGACCTCGTCACGCGACGCCTCGACCCGGCGATCCCGACACCCGCCATCACGCTGACCACAACCATGTCGGTCTGCGCGCTGGGCTTTCTCGGGTCACCCCTGCAGGAGTGGCAACCGGTACAGTCGCAGGCCCTCTGGCTGCTGGCAGGTTCTGCGGTGCTGGTTACGGCTGCAAACGTATCCATCATCAGGGCGTTCCGGGGGACCGACGTGACGGTCGTATCTCCCTTCCGGTACTTTGGAGTCCTGTGGGCCCTGATCCTGGGTTATGCGATCTGGCGTGAAACCCCCAATTTGCTGGCCATCGCCGGCACGGTGTTGATTGTCGGAAGCGGCCTTTACACTATGCACCGCGAATCCCTTCGCATGCGGCAGGGCTCATGAATTTCCGGATCGCCAACTTCAACGTCGAGAACCTGATCCTGCCCGATATCCGCTACTACGACCGGATGATTTTCACGCAGGATGAATACGACGCGAAGGCGAACTGGATCGCCTCGGTCATCAACCGCGTGAAGCCCGACATCATCGGCGTGCAGGAACTCTGGACGAGGGAAGCGCTTGAGGATGTTGTCTCGCGCAGTTTCCATTTTGCGAAGGGCGCCCATGTCGTGGCGCCAGGTGCGACGGTGGATGAGAACGTGAAGGGCAGGCTGGCCCAGCGCCCGCGCCTCGGCCTCGTCTCGCGATTTCCGATCTCCGATGAAGTGGCGATTGCGGAGTTTCCGTCTTCACTCAAGATCCAGGTGCCGTTGCGTGTCTCGAACGGGACCATCCGCGAGGTCCCCGTTGCCATCGACCAGTTCCAGCGGCCCGTGCTGAGGGCGCGGGTGCACATCGACGGCCTCGACATACTTGCCTTTGTCGCGCACCTGAAGTCGAAGGGTCCCATCATCGCGTCGGGTGAGGACGGCGACGATCCGTTCACCTATGCCGTGGGACTCGCCCGCGCGACGATACTGCGTGCTGCAGAAGCGGTAGCGCTGCGCCACGTGATCCTCGAAGCGCTCTCGAAAAGCCGTACGCCCGTCATCGTGCTCGCAGACCTGAATGACACGCCAGACGCTGCAAGCACCCAGATCGTTTGTGGCGCGTCCCCCCACGCCAAGTCTGACTGGGAAGAAAAGAAGACACTCTGGGACACCGTCCTGTACCCGACATTCCGCATTGCGGCAGAGCGTTCGTCCAGCATCCACACGCACATCTACAATGGCGACCGCGACATTCTGGACCACATCCTCGTGTCGGAGGAGTTCTACTCCCGCAACCGTCACCGCATCGGGACGGTCGTCCGGCACAGCGTGGTGAATGACCACCTGCACGACGATGAGTCCGTCCCGAAGCCCCGGGGCTCGTCCGACCACGGCATTCCGTGGGCGGAAATCAGCCTGTCTCCGGGAGGTCGTTACACGAAGGCTTGAATTGCGACGGGCCCCGTCGAGGGCCTAATTTCCACGAAACCAG
Organism: uncultured Flavobacteriaceae bacterium; assembly: GCA_964646885.1. Taxonomy (GTDB): domain Bacteria; phylum Pseudomonadota; class Alphaproteobacteria; order Micropepsales; family Micropepsaceae; genus SZUA-430. Next base: position 5,334 of record CAZYFM010000034.1, on the reverse strand, counting down.
GGGTTTCAGACATGAAGTCACGCATTGCTGCCATGGCCGTCCTGCTCGGCGCGGTTATTCTCTCGTCCTGTTCGGATTCGTCCACCACCACGTCCAAACCATCGGCGCCCGCGACCATGAAAGTTGAGCCCCTCAAGTTCACGCAGCGCACGCTGCCAAACGGCCTGCGCGTCTACGCGATGCCGGATACGAACACGGCCAACGTCGCGGTCCATGTCTGGTATGACGTCGGTTCGAAGGACGATCCCGTGGGCCGCTCCGGATTTGCTCATCTGTTCGAGCATATCCTGTTCAAGGCAACGAAGAACATGCCGAACGAGACGCTTGACCGCCTGACGGAAGACGTCGGCGGCTTCAACAACGCATCCACCTGGGATGACTTCACCAACTACTACGAGGTGGTGCCCGCCAACCAGCTCGAGCGCATCCTCTGGGCCGAAGCCGAGCGCATGGGAAGTCTCGTCGTCGACGAGGCGACGTTTGCCTCTGAACGGGATGTCGTGAAGGAAGAGTTCCGTCAGCGCATCCTCGCGTCGCCCTATGGCAGGCTTTTTGGGCTCTACATTCCGCAGACCACCTTCAACGTGCATCCGTATGGCCGCCCGGGCATCGGCTCCATCGAGGATCTCGACGCTTCGACCGTGGACGACGTGCGCGCATTTCATGCAGCGTACTATCGCCCCGACAACGCGGTGCTCGTCGTCTCGGGCAACTTCGACCAGGCACAGTTCGACGCTTGGGTCGACCGCTACTTCGCCCCGATCGCAACGCCCCAGCGTCCGATCCCGCGCGTGACAGCCGTCGAACCGGCGCGTACCGCCGCGAAGGAATACACGGTCTACGAACCCAACGTGCCGCTCCCGGCCATTTCAATCACCTATCCGGGCCTGCCGGCGCGCCATGCCGATTTCGCCATCAAGAAGGTGCTCGACGCGATCCTGTCCAAGGGCGAAAGCTCGCGCCTCTATCAGTCGCTCGTCTACACGCAGCAGATCGCAGCCGAGGTTTCAACGAGCCTCGAGCCAACCCGCGATCCCGGCGCCTACTCGATCATCGCCATCCTCAGCGAAGGCAAGTCCGCCGACGACGGCGTGAAGGCGCTCATGGCCGAGATCGACGCGCTGAAGGACAAGCCCGTAAAGCCGGAAGAACTCGAGGAAGCAAAGAACGAACTGCTCTCCGAGGCCGTGCAGGAGCGGGAAACCGCCTTTGGCCGCGCCGAGATGCTGGCAGATTCCGTAATCCGGTTTGGCGACCCCGCTGCGGCCGACAAGATGCTCGCCGCGGTGCAGTCGGTCACGGCTGCGGATGTGCAGCGGCTGGCAAAGACACTGTTTGACGACCGGCAGCGCGTGACCATCCGCTACCTGTCGCAGGATACGAAGCCCAAGGACGCCAAATCGGACGAAATCCGCTCCGCGGCGACGATCCAGGCGCAGAAACTCGACATTCCCAAGTCGGAAATCACGGTCTATTCGCTTGCGCCGGAAGGCCAGCGTGTGAAGCCGCCGGTGGCTGGTCCCGCCGTATCGGCAACGCTGCCCGTGCCTGCCGAGAAGACGCTCGCCAATGGCCTGCGCGTCATCGTGGTCTCGAAGCGTGACCTTCCGATCATCAATGCGCAGCTCAGGATCCGTTCCGGCAGCGCGGCCGACCCCGCAGGCAAGGCGGGCACGGCCGACATGGTGGCCAACGTGCTCACCAAGGGAACGAAAACGCGCAGTGCTACGGATATTGCCCGCCAGATCGAGCTCCTCGGCGCCGAAATCGGGGCAGGGGCCGACGCCGACGGCGCCACGCTTGATCTGCTCTCGCTGTCGGGTCGCATCAATGAAGCCATGACGATTGCCGCCGACGTCGCGCGTAATCCGGCCTTTGCCGAAGAGGAAATCGAGCGCCAGCGCCAGCAGGAACTCGACGGCCTGTCCGTCAGCCTCAAGCAGCCGGGCGCCTTGGCCCGCATGTCCATGACACGCGTGTTGTTTGGCGACGCGCCATACGGACGCGTGGCTTCGCCGGCCAGCCTCGAAGGCCTGAAGCGCGATGCCATCGCCGGGTTCCATGCGGAACACTGGCGCCCCGACAACGCCGTGCTGGTTCTCGCCGGCGACCTGTCGGCCGAAGATGGCTTCCGCCTCGCCGAAAAGTTCTATGGCGACTGGGCAAAGCCCGCGTCTCCGCTGACAGCGGAGCCCGATGTGTCCAAGGCCGGACCCGCTCGCCGCGTTGTCGTGGTCGACCTGCCGAAGGCAGGTCAGGCGGCCGTGCTTTACGGCATGCATGGCCTGCCGCGTACGGACAAGGAGTTCTTCCCGCTTCTGGTGGCCAACTCGGTCTTTGGCGGCGGCTACTCCGCGCGCCTGAGCACGGAAATCCGCATCAAGCGGGGCCTGTCCTACGGCGCCGTGTCCGGCTACGGCCAGCGCCTGGGAGTGGCACCGATCATCGCGTCGGCCCAGACCAAGAACGCGACCGCCCTGCAGGTGGCCGAGCTCATGGAAGCCGAACTTGTACGCTTGGGCACAACCGACGTGCCGCCGGACGAACTGACGGCCCGCACGGCATCACTCGTCGGTGGCTTCGGCCGGGCAGTCGAGACGGTCGCAGGCCTGTCCGGACAGATGTCGCAGCTCGCATCCTTCAACCTGCCGCTCTCGATGCTCCAGTCCTACGTGTCGGATGTCTCGTCGGTGTCGGCCGCGCAGGTCAAGGATGTCGCCCGCAGGATCTATGATCCGAAGGCCGCCAGCGTCGTGATCGCAGGCGACGCTGGGACCTTCTTTGCAGACGTGAAGAAGAAGTACCCCGACGCCGAGCGCATCCCGGCCGACAAGCTGAACCTCGACAGCGCGACGCTGAAGTAATTGTGACACCCTCCCCTGGAAACGGGGGAGGGTTCGCCTGCGTCAATATGTTCACTTTTTGTTTTCGGCGATTTCGGCGATATTCGGCGCTGTATCCACGCACCTTGGAAAACTCCGCCGACAGCCCATGAGGCCGTGGGTCGGTCATTCCGGCGCCGTACACTGCACAAGATCCTCCCAACCGGCCCGTTTTTGCGTTCCGCCCCAAATTTGGCGGATTTGCCCCCCATGCCTGTACAAGCTATGAGAGTGGCCGCATTCGGACCTCGAACAAGATTCTCACGTAAAACACCATGCGCGTATCCCGCTTTTTCATGCCGCTGCTGCGCGAAACGCCGGCAGAGGCCCAGATCGTGTCGCACCGCTACATGCTGCGGGCCGGCCTCATCAAGCAGGCCTCGGCCGGCATCTATTCGTGGCTGCCGCTGGGCCATCGCGTCCTGCGCAACATCGAGCAGATCGTCCGCGAGGAGCAGAACAGGGCAGGGGCGGTCGAGCTGCTGATGCCGACGCTGCAGTCCGCGGAGCTCTGGCGCGAAAGCGGCCGCTACGAGGCCTATGGCAAGGAAATGCTGCGCATCAAGGACCGGCACGACCGCGACCTGCTGTACGGGCCGACGAACGAGGAACTGATCACCGAGATCTTCCGCTCGTCCGTGCGCTCCTACAAGGACCTGCCGCGCAACCTTTACCACATCCAGTGGAAGTTCCGTGACGAGATCCGCCCCCGCTTTGGCGTGATGCGCGGGCGCGAGTTCCTCATGAAGGACGCCTATTCGTTCGACATTGATGCGGACGGCGCGCGCAAGGCTTACCAGCGCATGTTCGTGGCCTATCTGCGCACATTCGCCCGCCTCGGCCTGAAATCCGTGCCCATGAAGGCCGACACCGGCCCGATCGGCGGCGACCTCAGCCACGAGTTCATCGTCCTGGCGGAAACCGGCGAAAGCCAGGTCTATTGCCACAAGGACCTCGTCGACATGCCGGTGCCCGAGAATGTCGATTTCGACGGCGACCTGACGCCCTACATCAACCAGCGCACGTCGCTTTACGCCGCAACCGAGGAAAAGCACGACGCCGAGGCGTTTGCGAAGATCCCGGCCGACAAGCAATTGGCCGCCCGCGGCATCGAAGTCGGCCACATCTTCTATTTCGGAACCAAGTACTCCAAGCCCATGAACGCCAAGGTGACGGGCCCCAAGGGTGACGACGTCCTGGTCGAGATGGGCAGCTATGGCATCGGCGTGTCGCGCCTCGTCGGCGCCATCATCGAGGCAAGCCACGACGATTCAGGCATCATCTGGCCGGAAAGTGTCGCACCGTTCCGTATTGGTCTGATCAGCCTCAAGGCAGACGACCCGAAGACGAAGGAAGTTTGCGAGGATCTTTATCGGAAACTCACGGCTGCGGGTATTGAAGTACTCTATGATGATACCGAGGAACGGGCCGGTGCCAAGTTCTCGACCTTCGACCTCATTGGCTTGCCCTGGCAGGTCATCGTGGGCCCGCGCGGGCTCGCCAACGGACAGGTCGAGATCAAGAACCGCAAGACGGGCGAACGCCAGAACCTCAGTCCCGATGCCGTGCTGAACCTCTTCACCAGCGGAAAATAATGAACCAGTTCGACGTGCAACCACCCCGAAGGCCGCCGCCGCAACGCGCGCGGCGCAAAAGTGATGGGACACGTCCGTTCTCGTATTTCGAGTTCCTGCTGGCGGGCCGCTATCTGAGGGCCCGCCGCCAGGAAGGCTGGATCTCGGTGGTCACGATCTTCTCGGTGCTGGGCATCACGCTCGGCGTCGCGACGCTCATCATCGTGATGTCGGTCATGAACGGGTTTCGCGCTGAAATCATGGCCAAGATCCTGGGCTTCCGCGGTCACTACATGATCCAGGCCTCCGGCGGCATTCTCGACGACTGGGAGGCCATCTCGGCGCGCCTGTCCAAGGTTCCGGGCGTTTCGCGCGCGACACCTTTCGTGGAAGGGCAGGCTCTTGCAACGGCTCAAGGCATGTCGCCCGGCGTCGTGGTGCGCGGCCTCAGGCCTCAGGACATTGCGAACATCAAGCTCGTGTCGGACTCCCTGAAGCCCGGCGCACTCCAGCGCTTCCAGCGCGACACCTCCAGCGTCCTGATCGGTGAGACCCTCGCCAACAACATGGGACTGCAGCAGGGCATGAACGTGACGCTGGTCGCGCCGCGCGGCAATGTCACGCCCTTCGGCGTCACGCCGCGCGTGAAGCAGTACCGCATCGCAGGCACGTTCCGTGTTGGCATGTCGCTCTACGACGCCAACATGATCTTCATGCCGATGACCGAAGCGCAGGAATACTTCAACAAGGGCAAGGGCGCCTCGGGCATCGAGGTCATGGTCGACCAGCCCGACAAGGTCGATGGCATGCGCCCCATCATCGAGAAGATCGCTCCCGATGCGTCGATCTATGACTGGCGCCATACGGACCCGGATTTC
>CAZYFM010000033.1:14333-28509 GCA_964646885.1 uncultured Flavobacteriaceae bacterium | reverse complement strand
GGCGCGTTAGTCCATGTCCTTGCACTGCGCGTAAAGCGCGGGGAGGAAGCTGGCGAGGTGGGCCATTTCCTGGGCGCAGTGGACGAGGAGGTTGCGGGCGTCGGTGTCGGTGGAGCGGAAGCCGCGGCGTGCCATGGCGGCGACCGGAATGCCGATGAGGCCGCGAGGCTCGATGTTGCGGCCTCCGATCCAGAAGCGCGAGCGCATGCGGCTGCCGGTCGGGGTTTTCTGGACGAGGTGGATCAGCTTGCCCGTCGTGACGGGGACGCCTTTCATCGTGCCGAGGGCGCAGATCGCGGTGGCCTGCTTCGGGTCGTCGAGGCTTGGATGCGTGAGGCCGATGCTGCGCGGGGACACGAAGCTGATGGCGAAGCGCATGAAGTCGGAGCCGACATATTCATCCACGAAGGACGTGTAGCCGACATAGCGCTCGCGGTTGCGCGTGCCCTTCGGCGGGGCCTTGTCCCAGCTCGCGTGCATGTGTGCCTGGGGGTGCCAGAGCTTGTAGCGTTCCGCGCTGTCGCTGTGCCAGCCGAACCACCAGTCCCACATGTAAGGCTCGACGCCCGGCATGTCCGTCTCGATGGCGACGCGCGCCGAGCCGTCTGCCGCGAAGGTGTAGCCGGTCTCGAGCGTGGGCTTGCCGGAGAAGAACATCTCGTTCGCCTGGTCGTAAGGCGCGATCATCTCCTCCGCGACGCCGCCGATCAGCAGTGCGTCACGGGCGGCCTGGCTCAGGGGCGCAAGCTCTGGCTTCCAGAAGCGTGCATAGGGCTTCGTGTCGAGGTCGTGCTGGCTCCAGCCCAGGTGGCGACCGGGAATCTTCCTGGCCTGGTTCACAATGTGGCCCTCCAGCTGTTGAAGCGGTTGTCGGGATCATATTTGGCGCGGATTTTCTGCAGGCGGGCGAAGTTCTCGTCTGCCATGAATTTCGCGGGGCGGCGGCCGAGGTTTTCGTCGGCGAGCTGGATGCCCTTGCCGAGATGCGCCATCGCGCTGATGCAGTCGGTGGCCCAGTTGGCGTATTTCGCGTCGTCGGCCGGGTTTTTCCATTCGCCATAGGCCGCGAAGTAGTTCTTGCCCTCCAGCGAGAAGGCCATGTCCTCACGCGGGCGCTTGGGGTGCCAGCTCAGCCACAAGGCATGGCTGGGGGCGGGCGGCATGGTGTCGGCGACACGGCGCAGGCCGGGCAGCAGCGGCTCGACCGGTGAATCCGTCCACATGTTGTCGACGCACCAGCGCATCTTCGGCGGGAAGTGTGTCTTCGAGGCGATCTGCGAGATGATGGTCGTGGGGACAGGAAGCAGAGGGACAGAGAGGCTTGCCTTCCTTCGCAGCGGCCCCTTGGTGATGAAGGCGATTTCCTTCGCGGCGGCAGACCAGCTGCTCGTCATCACCGGTGCCACGACCTCGAGGCCCGGCTTGCCGATGCCAAGCGCCTTGGGTGTCATCACCATCTGGAACTCGACGTTTTCGGAGACTTCCGGGCCGACGCGATGCGCCCAGCTGATCACCTCTTCCATGTGCTCGAGGCGGAAGATCTGCGTGAACATGCCGGTGAAGCGCGGGCGCGGGTGCAGGCGCAGATGGAACTGCACGACGACGCCGAAGAAGCCGGGGCCTGAGCCGCGCGCGGCCCAGTAGAGGTCGCTGTTTTCCTTCTCGTTTGCATGCACGAGGCTGCCATCGGCGAGAACGACGTCGAGGCCGACGACGTTTTCGCAGCCAAGGCCGACGGCGCGGCTGTTCCAGCCGAAGCCGCCCTGCAGCAGGAAGCCGCCGAGGCAGACATCCGGCGCGTGCGCGACGGGGAAGAAGAGGCGGCGCTTCCTGAGCGCGCGGTCGAGGTCGAGGCTCCAGCAGCCGGGGCCCACCTTGGCGCGCTTCGCGTTCTCGTCGATCTCGATGTGGTTGATGCGGCCCATGTCGAGCAGCAGGCCGCCATCGCGCAGGTGGTTCTGGCCCCAGCTATGGCCGCCGGAGCAGATGCTGATCTTCAGGTTCTCGGCCCTCGCGCGCTTCACGGCGGCGATGACGTCGTCGCGGCTGTTGGCCTGGATGAGGAGGCTCGGTCGCACGCCGGGATCGGAACCGCTGAACGACGTGTCCATCACTTCCTGCTCGAAGCGGGCGTCGCCGCGCTTCAGCGTGGTGCCGGGGCCGGTCTTGCGCTTCATCTCTTGCGCGCTCCTGTTTCGTGAGCCAACGGGGATTGCGACTGCCACGATTGCGGCAGCTCCAGGGGAGCACAGAAAGACATCTCCGCGTACGCAATGCGTTTGGCCCGCGTGCGCGGAAGCCCCAGCATCTGCAGCAGTTCTGCCGTGGCGGGCTCGATGGCCGAGAGCGGCAGGCGCTTGCGATAGAGGTCGAGCAGAAGCCCCAGGATTGCGCCTGAGAGGAGGCTGCCGGCGACGGCTCGGTTTTCGGCCTGGAACTCGCCGCGGCGAAAGCCTTCGGTGATGTCGGCGCCAAGATCGGACTTGAGCAAGCGGGGCAGGCGATCCACGGGCAGGCCGATGTCGAACAGGATCCGGCCGACGCCGGGCGACTGCGCGAAGATCCGGAAAGACTGCCGTGTCTTGGCGGAGAAGATCTCGGCGGGGCTGTCGAAGCCTTCAGCGGCAGCGCGCAGGCGTTCGGCCGTGCGCGTGAGCAGCAGGTGCCCCACTTCGTCGACGAGGGCGGCGACACTGTCGAAGTAATTGTAGAACGAGCCCTGCACGATGCCGGCTTCGGCGGCGACCTGCGAGATCGAGAGGGCGGAGGCGGGATGCTCCATCAGCAGGCGCTGGCCCGCGATGAGGATGTCATCGAGCGTGCGGCTGCGCTTTCCCGGCCGCGCGGGGTTCCTGAGGGATGCGAGACTCATGAAATTGAGGAAACATCAATTTTGATGTTTTGTCAAAAAATTCCCCCATCCGCCACGCAGCTTTGCTGCGTGGCGCCTTCCCCCTCAACGCGTTCCGCGTCGGGGGGAAGGGCTACATCGGGGTGAATTCGATTTCGCCGGTGCTGATGAAGCGGTAATCGGGAACGACGAGGTCGTCCCTCGCGGGGCCCTGCGTGCGGCGGCCGCTGAGGTCGAAGCGGGAGGCGCAGCAGGGGCAGGCCAGGCTGGTGCCAACCGCGCCCTCGTTCACGACGACAACGCACTGGTCGAACGTGCACTTTGCGATGCAGGCCATGATGTCGGGCCGGCGGGAACGCCCAGGCGAGTTTCGCCAGTCACCCGCGGCGCTGTTGCCGGCGTGCCTTGCCTTGAGGGCCTCGACCTGTCCGGGACTTCGCCGGAAGACCATCACGGGCTTTCCATCCACGTCGAGGATCATCGGGGCATCGGCGGGCAGGGCTGAAATGTTGAAAAGTCTTCGGCGCGCTCTCGTCTCGGCGTCGGGTCCGGTCGCCATCAGCAATGGCCACAGTGCCAGTGCAACGCCGCCAGCCGCCACGCCGAGCGCCGTCGTCGTGAGCAGGTCCCTTCTTCGCGGTGGGGTGGGTGCGTCAGCCATCTCTGCCGACGCTAAGACGTTTTGTGCCGGCCTGCAAAGGTCAGGTCGCGGCGATGGCCACTTCGTTCAGGATGGCCATGTAGTGACAGGCCGCTGCTGCGAGCACCAGCCAGTGCCAGATGGCGTTCTGGTAGGGCAGGCGGTCCCACATGTGGAACACGACGCCGATCGTGTAGATCAGGGCACCTGCCGCGATCAGGATCAGGTTGTTTGCCGCCAGGGTCTGCAGCATCGGATTGATCGCGATGATGATCGACCAGCCCAGCCCCAGATAGAGGGCGATGGACAGCATTTCCCAGCGACGCGGGAACAGGATCTTCATGATGGCGCCGACACTCGCCACCACCCAGACGAAGATCAGCAGGCCGATGCCCCACTCGCCACCGATGCGGTTCAGGAGCAGCGGGGTGTAGGTGCCCGCGATCATGAGGAAGATGGCCGCATGATCGAGCCGGCGCAGGAACTCCTTCGTGTCCGACGGCGGGTAGAGATTGTACGCTGCCGAGAACGAAAACATCGCCATCAAGCCGAGGGCGTAGAGGCTGGCGCCAAAAATGAGCAGGAAATGGTTGGTCTGCGAGGCCGTGTCGATCAGTGCGACCGTGGCCACGATCCCGAACAGGAGGCCGATGACATGCGCAGCCGCATCTGCCCACACCTCCCCTTTGGAGTAGGCCGGGAAACGACGCGCCTTTGCTTTTTCTTGTTCTGCAACGCTCATGTCCAACTCTTCACCCAGAACGAAGTCCAAATCGTGGCAAAGTTGCGCCACGACTTTGTCGGCACATCACTGTGAAATGTTACTGAGTTTTCGTTCAGGAAGACTGAATGCAGGCAGCATGTGCGACACCCTTTTCACCCAAACTTAACCATGGCGGCATGTTCTGAGCCCGCCGCTTCATGGCTCCTGTTCTCACCTGTACCGGACATCCACTTCCCTTGGTCCGACGCCGTCCAGGCTGAACGTCATTCTTCGACGTCTGTGCTGCGGGCGCAAGTGCGTGCGTCACACCTGATTCAGGCAGGCTGCACAAAGATAGGGCGCGCCGAAGCGCCTTCCGGCAGGCTGCGCCGCGGAAAACGGCTCAAATGGCTCACAGAAATCTTTTGTTCAGGATGGATGGCGTTTTGCAGAGTGACCGGGTTCTTACCTATACTGTCTGCATGACCACGATGCACACCGTAGAAGACCAGAAGAAATCGGCCGCCGAGGCGGCGCTTGAGTATGTGAAGCCGGGCATGCGGCTTGGGCTGGGAACAGGGTCCACCGCCGAACATTTCGTGCGGCTGCTCGCGCCCCGCGTGAAGGACGGGCTCAAGCTTACTGCAGTTGCGACTTCGGAGCGGACAGCCGCGCTGGCGCGCGAGCTCGGCATCACCGTGTCGGACCTGGGCCAGGTGAGGCATCTTGACCTGACGGTCGACGGGGCCGACGAGATCGGGCCGGGCCTCACCCTGATCAAGGGCGGCGGCGGGGCCCTGCTTCGCGAAAAGATCGTCGCTTCGGCTTCCGACCGCATGGTCGTCATCGCCGACGCGGCCAAGGTCGTCGACAGCCTTGGCCGGTTTCCCTTGCCGGTCGAAATCGTTCCGTTTGCCTATCAGGTCACCATGGAGCGCATCGCCGATGCTGCAGCGCGCTGCGGCTGCGCGCAGAACCTGATGCGGCTCAGGGGTGGGGAAGGTCACGCCTTCAAGACCGACAGCGGCAATTTCATTGCCGACTGTGCCGCCGAGAGCATTCCGGATCCCGAGCGCCTGGCGCGGATGCTGTCCGACATTCCCGGCGTCGTTGACCATGGGCTCTTCATTTCCATTGCCTCCCTTGCCCTTGTGGGATCGCCGAGCGGGGTGAAGGTGCTGGAACTGCCGCGGCACTGAAGGGAACTGGCTCATTCCGGGTCAGTTTCCGCGCTCCGGACCGATTAACCGCGGTCTGTTGTGAAACTGGCAAACCGGCCTTCGCCGCGCTATCTACAGTCCCAAGAGGACTGCAACCATGACATGGACACCCGCAAGCTGGCGGACGAAGCCCGTCGCGCAAGTGCCGACCTATCAGGATTCGGAGGCCCTGAGCCGCGCCGAGGCGCGCCTCAAGGGGTATCCGCCGCTTGTGTTTGCCGGCGAGGCCCGCAACCTGAAGCGCGCCCTGGGCGATGTTGCGGAAGGCAAGGCCTTCCTGCTGCAGGGTGGCGACTGTGCCGAGTCCTTTGCGGAATTCCATCCGGACAATATCCGCGACACGTTCCGCGTCCTCCTGCAGATGGCGGTCGTGCTGACATTCGCGGGTGCCATGCCCGTGGTGAAAGTCGGACGCATTGCCGGTCAGTTTGCGAAGCCCCGCTCGAGCGACACCGAGACGGTGGACGGCGTCGACCTCCCATCCTATCGCGGTGACATCATCAATGCCTCGCCTTTCGAGAAGGTCGCGCGCGAACCCGACCCGGAGCGCATGATCCAGGCCTATGCGCAGGCGGCCTCCACGCTGAACCTGCTCAGGGCCTTCGCGCAGGGCGGCTACGCAGACCTGCACAACGTGCACAAGTGGAACCTCGGCTTCATCGCGGGTTCGCCGTCGGGCGAGCGCTACCAGGTCCTGGCCGACAGGATCTCTGAGACGCTTGAGTTCATGGAGGCGTGCGGCATCACGCCGGACTCCGCACCGCAGCTGCGTACCACGGAGTTCTACACGAGCCACGAGGCGCTGCTGCTTGGCTACGAACAGGCCATGACGCGCATCGACAGCACCACGGGTGACTGGTACGACACGTCGGCCCACATGCTGTGGATCGGTGACCGGACCCGGCAGATCGACGGCGCGCATCTCGAGTTTGCGCGCGGCATCAAGAACCCGCTGGCGGTGAAGTGCGGGCCGAGCCTCAGCAATGACGAGCTCGTGCGCATTTGCGACATCCTGAACCCCGCGAACGAACCCGGTCGCCTGACGCTCATCACGCGCTATGGTTCCGACAAGATCGAAGACCACCTGCCGCGCATGATCCGGGCCATCCAGCGCGAAGGCCGCAAGGTTGTCTGGTCCTGCGACCCGATGCACGGCAACACGATCAAGTCTCCGTCGGGCTACAAGACACGGCCCTTCGATCGCGTGCTGAAGGAAGTGCAGACCTTCTTTGCGATCCATCGCAGCGAGGGTACGCATGCGGGTGCCGTGCACCTGGAACTCACGGGGCAGAACGTGACCGAGTGCACGGGCGGCGCCGCGGCGATCAAGGATTCCGACCTGTCGAGCCGCTACCACACGCATTGCGATCCGCGGCTGAATGCCAACCAGTCCATCGAACTGGCGTTCCTCGTGGCCGAGGGAATCCGCGCCGAACGGTTCAAGGCGCGCCAGCCGGCTGCGGCGCAGTAGCACCGTCGCCTCCAAAGGCTGCTTTCGCTATCATCCCGGGGTTCAATCCCCCGGGAGGGTGACGTGCGTCTCTTCATTTCGCTGATTTCGATCCTGCCAGTCCTTGCGCTCGCCGCACCGGCTTCTGCCGACGAAGAGTGGATCTGCGACAAGGCCAACAGCAATGCGGAGCACCTGCAATGTGCGGACCGCGAGTACCGCAAGCACGACGCGGAACTGAATGCGGTCTACAAGGCCCTGCTGAAGGAAAGCGAGGGACAGAATGATCCGCTTCCCGGCGCCGGTCCTCCTCCGCTCCAGGCGCTCAAGGAGGCGCAGCGGGCGTGGGTTTCCTATCGCGACGCGAATTGTCGGTGGAAGGCCTCGTCGTTCTACGGCGGCAGCGGACAGCCCGTCATCATGATGAGCTGCCTTGCGATCACCACACGGGACCGCGTGAAGGAGTTGCGGTCGTTCATGCAGGACTAGCGGGCGATGCGCTGGGGGCTCATCGCGTGGATCGGTTTTGGCCTGGCGCTTCTCGGCGTCAAGGCGATGCTTGACCTGTCGTCGGCCCGGCATCGGGACATCGCCGTGCATGCGGGCGCTGATGTCTATCACGTGCCGCGTTCCGTCGTGCTGAATGAAGACACGGTCAGCGCGGACCTCGCCAGGCTTTCCGGATGCTGGGATGCACGAGAGGCCGGCATGGTTCCCGCGGCGGCGTCGTTTGCCGGATGCCATGAGCCTCGCGCGCTTCACCTGGAACTGTCGGGTCTTGCTCCCGAGCGGCCGCTGCTGGCGCGCCATGCGTCAGGTGTTGCGCTGTGGCGCAACTATGAGCCGCCGGCGCAGCATCTGGACGAGATCCTGCCTGTCGTGGGACGCGCGGTGCCCTATGCGCGAGCGGACTGGGGCTTCCAGCGCCTCGATGTTCCGGGGACGCCATGGGTCTACCTGTTCACGCGACCGCCCCTCACGGCCGATGTTGCCCGCGCCGCCTATGCCGGGCGCTGTTTCAGGTCCGACATTGGCACGGATATCGGCATGACGTGCACGGTGGTCGAGCGGCTGCCGGGCGGCGCCGCGTTCGAGTACTCGCTGGGTCCGGACGGCGTCGCGGAACTGGCGCCGGTTCGCGCCGAGGTGAATGCCCTGCTGGCAGCGTGGCGGGCATGAGCGAAGCGCAGACAAAAATCTCCCCCAAATCGCTGCCGCGATTTTGGGGAGACGGGCGTCAGCTGACGTGGACGAGCCTTCGGCCGAAGCTGTCACCCTTGAACAGGCCGATGAACGCTTCAGGCGCTTTGCCGATGCCCTCGATGATTTCCTCGCGCCAGGAGAGGCGCCCCTCATTCACCCAGGCTGCCATCTGCTGGCGGGCTTCGTCGAACTGGACGGCGTAGTCGTAGACGACGAGGCCTTCCATGCGCAGACGCTGCGTGATGAAGGGGAGGGTGTGGCGAATGCCGCGCGGCTCCCTGGCATTGTATTCGGAGATCTGGCCTGAAATCACCAGTTTGCCGTGGCGGCGCATGTTGAGGATGGCGGCGTCCAGCGTTTCGCCGCCGACATTGTCGAGATAGATGTCGTAGCCTTTCGGGGCGGCCGCCTTGAATGCGGCGGCGAGGTCTCCGCAGGTCTTGTAGTTCAGCGCCACGTCAAACCCGATGTCGCGCAGGTAGGCGCATTTCTCGTCGGAGCCTGCGAGACCCACGACGCTGCAGCCCGCAATCTTGGCGATCTGTCCTGCCGTTGCGCCGACGGTGCCGGCTGCCGAGGAAATCAGGACCGTGCAGCCGCTCCGCAGCTTGCCGATCTCGAACATGCCGAAGAATGCGGTCAGGCCGGGAATGCCAAACATGCCGATGGCGGCCGTCGGCGTGATCTTGCCCTTGTAGAGTTCCGGGTCGAGCGCCTGCACGCCGCGACCATCGGAGATCATGTGGGTCTGCCAGCCGAAGCCGCCCCAGACGAGGCTGCCTTCCTTCAGCTTGGGTGACTTTGAAGCAATGACCTTTCCCACGCCGGCGCTTTCGATCGTGGCACCGATGTCCAGCGCCGGGGCGTAGGAGTCGCCGGAAAGGCGGGAGCGCATGCCCGGGTCGACCGATATGTGGTCAACCCGGATCAGCGCCTGGCCGTCCTGCAGTTCGGGCAGGGCGACGTCTTCAAGCCGGAAATCATCCGTGCACGGAACGCCTTCAGGGCGTTTCGCCAGAACCCAGCGCTTGCCTGCCGTCATGGATGATCCCCGCATTCATTCAGTGATTCCCTAAATTGCCTTATCGGGGCCAATTTTGACCAGAGCCTTGCCGAAGTTTTCTCCCTTGAACAACCCAAGGAATGCCTTCGGAGCGTTCTGTAAACCGTCGGTTACACTCTCCTGCCACTTCATCTTCCCTTCGGCCACGAGCTTGCCCATTTCCTGATAGAATTTCGGAAGCAGGTCGTAGTGATTGGAAACGACGAAGCCCTCGATGCGCAGGCTCTTCGGGATCGTCATGATGATGTTCCACGGACCCGGCGCGGGTGTCGTGATGTTGTACTGCTCGATCATTCCGCACATCGCGATGCGGCCGAACACGCGCATGTGGTTCAATGCAGCTTCGAGATGCTTGCCGCCGACGTTTTCAAAATAGACATCGATGCCCTTCGGGAAGGCCGCACCTACGGCTTTGTCGAGATCCGTTTCCTTCTTGTAGTTGATGGCCTTGTCGATGCCGGCTTCCTTGAGAAGCCACTGGCACTTTTCGTCTGAACCGGCGGAGCCCACGACATAGGCACCGTGTGCCTTTGCGAGCTGGCACACAACGGAACCGACGGCGCCTGAAGCTGCTGACACGAATACCGTGTCGGTGGGCTTGAACGAGGCAATACGGAAGAGGCCGGCATACGCCGTCATGCCAGGCATGCCGAGCGCGCCCAGGAAGCTCTGCACCGGGGCGAGCTTCGGATCGATCTTCTGGGGCATGGCGGCCGGGCTCACGATCGCGTACTCGCGCCAGCCCAGCATGTGGCTGACGAAGTCGCCCACCTGGAGCGTCGCTCCCTTGCCGGCTGCGATGACCTGGCCGACGGCGCCACCCTGGAGTGCCTGGCCGACCTGGAACGGGGGCACGTAGCTCTCGCGGTCAACCATCCGGCCGCGCATGTAGGGGTCGACCGACATCCAGATGTTCCGGACCAGCACTTCCCCGTCCCCCGGCGTGCCGACCGGAGCCTGCACGTAGTCGAAGTTGTCGGGGGTGGGCATGCCCACGGGGCGGCTTTTCAGGCGGATTTCGTGACCTGTCAGGTTCGTCATGGTTAGTCTCCGTGTTGTGAAAAGTTCGTAATGTCAACCATACCTTCTCGACCAAAAGTCGTGCATCGGCAAGCAGGGGGAGTCGCGTGACAAGCTTGCAATATTTGTTGAATTGCTGCGTCAGTACCCCTTGTGGCGTACAAGAATCAAAGACGTCATGATGCAGCGCACGCATGAGTTGCGCGGCGAGAATAAACAGCGGGTACGGGCAATGCAGTCGGACAACCAGCAGGTGACTGGGCGACAGGTGATCAGGGCCGGAGTCATTGGTGCAGGGGCGTTTGGCCGTTTGCATGCGCAAAAATATTCGGCGCTGCCGAGTGTGCAGCTGGTGGGCATTGCCGATGTGTCCGAAGTCCGCGCGCAAACGCTTGCGAATGACTTTGGGGTCACGGCCTATGCCGGATGGCGTGCGATGCTGCCTCATGTCGACATCGTGACCATTGCGGCTCCGGCCCGTTATCATGGCGAGATTGGCGTGGGCTGTCTGAACCAGGGCAAGCACGTGTTTGTCGAGAAGCCTCTTGCCGCGAACATGCGGGAAGCCGATGCGCTGGTGCGTGTCGCCGAAGCGCGCGGCGCGGTGCTGCACACCGGACACCAGGAGCGCTTCGTGATGCGCCACCTCGGCCTGTTCGACAGCACGGTGAAGCCCCTGCGCATCGAGACCCATCGCGCCGCTCCCTTCAATCCGCGAAACACGGATGTCAGCGTGGTGCTGGACCTGATGATCCATGACATCGATCTCGCGCACCAGCTCAACGCTTCCGAGATTGCCAGCGTGACATCAACCGAACGGTCGGGCCCGGCTCGATCCGACGAGGTTGCCGCCACAGTCCTGCTGGCGGACGGAATGGAAATCAGCCTGTTCGCCAGCCGCATGGCCGAGGCGCGCAAGCGGTTCATGCGCGTCACCTATCCGGATGGCGAAATCTATATCGACTTCCTGACGCGCGAGATGACGAACACCACGCCGCGCGTGATCAAGTCATTGGATGCGCGCGGGGAAGCTGTCGACGGCATGCCGTGCCCGTCCGTCGATCCGCTTGGACATGGCGTTGCGCAGTTTGTGCGCGCCGTGCGCGAAAACCGTCCGGCGGCCATCCAGCCTCGCGAGGCGCGTCGCGCCCTCGAAACCGCGCTCCGGATCCTGGACGCAGCCAAGAACCCTGCCAGTCAAAAGAGACTCGTCAATGCCTGAAGCCAAAGCCGCCGACAACCGCACCGCTGGCGCGGATGCGGGTCCGATCCGTTTCTTCGATCTTGAAACGCCGAAGAAAATGCTGCGCGCGGACATCGAGAAGCGCTGGCAGAAGATTCTGGACCATGGCGCCTTCATCGGTGGCCCGGAAGTGGCCGAGCTTGAAGCGCAGCTTGCGGGCTGGGCCGGTGCAAAGCATGCGCTGGCTGTCGCGAGCGGCACAGACGCGCTTGTCATCGCGCTCATGGGCGAGGACGTGAAGGCGAACGACGCCATCTTCATCCCGGGCTTTACGTACAATGCGACGGCGAATGCGGTGCTCGTTGCCGGTGCCACGCCAGTGTTCGTCGATGTCGACGCCCATACCTGCAACATCGACGTGGCCCATCTGGAAGCGCAGGTCGAAGCGGTCAAGCGCGAAGGCAAGCTCAAGCCCCGCATGATCATTGCCGTGGACCTTTACGGGCTGCCGGCGGATTACGAGGCCATCAACAAGATCGCGCGCAAGCATGGCATGCTGGTGCTGGCCGATGCGGCGCAGAGCTTCGGTGGTGCACAGAACGGCAAGAAGATCGGCGCGCTGACCGACATGACGGCGACGAGCTTCTACCCGTCCAAGACGCTGGGCTGCTATGGCGATGGTGGTGCGATGCTGACGGATGACGCGGCGCGCTTCGAGCGCTGGTCGTCGATCCGCTGGCACGGCACGGACGCCGTGAAGAAGGAATCCATTCGCGTCGGCGTCAATGGCCGCCTCGACTCCGTGCAATGCGCAGTGCTGCTGTCGAAGCTC
The DNA here is from genome assembly GCA_964646885.1 of uncultured Flavobacteriaceae bacterium. Classification (GTDB taxonomy): domain Bacteria; phylum Pseudomonadota; class Alphaproteobacteria; order Micropepsales; family Micropepsaceae; genus SZUA-430. The sequence goes on along the minus strand of CAZYFM010000033.1, from coordinate 16,344 downwards.
ACCGTGTTCGCCGACGAGATGAAGTCACGCGAGCGCATTGCGCAGCGCTACCGGCAGGGCCTCGGCAATGCCGTCGAGATGCAGCATGTGCCGGCGGGAAGCCAGAATGCCTGGGGTCTCTTCACGATCATGGTCGACAATCGCGCCGATCTGATGAAGAAGCTGCAGGATGCCGGCGTGCCGACGTCGATCTACTATTTCAAGGCGCTGCACCAACACAAGGCGTTCGCCGCCTATGCGCCTAAGGGTGGCTTGCCGGTCTGCGAGAAGCTGGCCGAGCGCGTGCTCAGCCTGCCGATGCACCCCTACGTCACGGGCGCGCAGATCGACAAGGTCGTCGCGGCCGTCAAGGCGTCGGTTTGAGGTAGCGTCGAACCTTCGTGATCCATTATTGTGGTGGCCGCGCGTCGCGTCGGCGCCACGATGAACACATCCGATGACTGACAGAATCAAGATTGCCCTTGCCCAGCTGAACCCGACGCTCGGGGACATCAACGGCAACATGGCGCTCGCCCGCAAGGCGCGTGCGGAGGCTGCGGCGCAGGGTGCTGACGTCATCCTGTTCAGCGAGCTATTCGTCGTTGGCTATCCGCCGGAGGACCTGGTGCTGAAGCCTGCACTGCAGGCGGATGCGCGCACGGCGGTCGAGGCGCTTGCCAAGGAGACCGTGACCGGTCCCGGTGTCCTCATCGGGACACCATGGGTCGAGGATGGACGCCTCTACAATGCGATGGCGTATCTCGATGGCGGCGTCGTCAAGGCGCTGCGCTACAAGGTCGACCTGCCCAATTACGGCGTCTTTGACGAGAAGCGCCTGTTCGCGCCCGGCCCCATGCCGGGACCGATCGACATTCGTGGCGTTCGGATCGGTGTTCCGATCTGCGAGGACATCTGGAAGAGCGATGTCGTCGAGTGCCTCGAAGAAACCGGCGCCGAGTTCCTGCTGGTGCCGAATGGGTCGCCCTTCGAGGCGTCGAAGGAAGAAACCCGCCTTAACATCGTCGTCTCGCGCGTGGTCGAAAGCGGCTTGCCGCTGGCTTACCTGAACCAGCTGGGCGGACAGGATGAACTCGTGTTCGATGGCGCGTCCTTTGTGCTGAATGCGGATCGCTCGCTCGCGCTGCAGATGCCGGCCTGGGAGCCTTCCGTCGTCACCACGACGTGGACGCGCACGGGTGAGGGCTGGCGCTGTGCGCCGGGCCCCATGACGGAGCTGCCGAAGGGCCTTGAAGCCATCTATCACGCGATGATGCTTGGCCTTGGCGACTATGTGCGCAAGAACCGCTTTCCCGGTGTCGTGCTCGGCCTGTCGGGCGGCATTGACTCGGCGCTGACCGCGGCGGTCGCCGTGGATGCGCTTGGCGCGGATCGCGTGCGCTGCGTGATGATGCCTTCGCGCTTCACCTCACAGGAGAGCCTGGACGACGCCGAGGGCGTCGCGCGCATGCTCGGTACTCGGCTGGACTCGATTGCGATTGAAGATGCGGTGACGGCCTTTGGCGGCATGCTGGGCAACCTCTTTGCAGGACGAGCGCCGGACACGACGGAGGAAAACATCCAGTCGCGCATTCGCGGCGTCACTCTGATGGCGATCTCGAACAAGTTCGGGCCGATGGTGCTGACGACCGGCAACAAGTCGGAAATGTCGGTTGGCTATGCCACGCTTTATGGCGACATGTGCGGCGGCTACAATGTGCTGAAGGACCTCTACAAGATGCAGGTCTTCGCGCTCTCGCGCTGGCGCAATGCACACAAGCCGAAAGGCGCGCTGGGGCCTGCCGGTCCCGTGATGCCGGTGCGCGTGATCGACAAGCCGCCGACGGCGGAACTGCGCGCGAACCAGAAGGACGAAGACTCGCTGCCGCCCTATCCGAAGCTCGACGATATCCTAGAGTGCCTGGTGGAAGGCGAGATGCCGGTCGAGCAGATCATGGCGCGCGGGCATGACCTCGCGACGATCAAGCGGGTCGAGCATCTGCTGTCGATTGCCGAATACAAAAGGCGGCAGGCG
>CAZYFM010000033.1:0-14233 GCA_964646885.1 uncultured Flavobacteriaceae bacterium | reverse complement strand
TGGCTTGGCCTGCGGCATGATCTGTTCGCGCGGCAGTCGGCTCGTTCGGCGATGCATGACGCAGCCGCCGACAAGCTGCGGGCGATGGGGCGGCTCTATCCCTGCTACGAGACGGCGGACGAGCTCGATCGACGCCGCAAGCGGCAGCTCGCGCAGCACAAGCCACCGATCTATGATCGGGCGGCGCTCAAGCTGACAGACGAGCAGCGTGCCGCGTTCGAAGCGAGTGGCCGAAAGCCCCACTGGCGCTTCAAGCTGTCTGGTCAGGCGATCGAGTTCAACGACATCATTCGCGGCAAGGTGCACATCGAGACGACGTCTCTCTCGGATCCCGTTCTCATCCGCGAGGACGGCTCGTATCTCTATACGCTGCCCAGCGTGATTGATGATATCGACTTCGGGATCACGCACATCATCCGCGGTGAAGACCACGTCACCAACACGGGCGTGCAGATCGAGATCTTCGAGGCGATGGGCGCGCGTGTTCCGTCCTTCGCCCACTTCTCGATGCTGGTCGGTCCCGGCGGAGAGGCCCTGTCCAAGCGCCTCGGCTCGCTGTCAATCGAAGAGTTTCGGAATCAGGGTGTCGAGCCACAGGCGATCAACAGCCTGCTGGCAAAGCTTGGAACCTCGGATCCGGTCGTGCCGCGACAGACCCTGGAAGAGCTCGTCGCCGATTTCGACCTGTCGAAGTTCTCGCGCGCGCCGGCGCATTTCGATACCGCCGACGTGCTGGCTATCAATCACAAGCTCCTGCATGGCATGTCCTACGAGAAGGTTTCGGGTGGGCTGGCTCAACGTGGCATCGGTGGCGGTGCGGCCTTCTGGGATGCGGTACGCGACAACCTTCAGACCCTGAAGGATGCGGAGGCCTGGTGGATGGTGGTCCAGGGCCCGCTGGAGCCGGTCATCACGAACGCGGCGTTTACCGAACAGGCGGCGGGACTGTTGCCGCAGGGGCCCTTCACCGTGGCCACCTGGGGCGAATGGACCGCGGCGGTTTCCGCGAAAACCGGGCTGAAGGGAAAAGATTTGTTCATGCCTTTGCGCAAAGCTTTGACCGGTCAGGACCATGGACCCGAGATGAAAAAGCTGCTACCGCTGATTGGGCCTGAACGGGCGAGGAAGCGCCTCGCGGGACAGGCAGCTTAGAGGACGGCAGACGTGGCCAACGGGACGTTCAGTTCTGGCATGACCGACGCGACACCTTCGATGGTGATTGCTGGCCTCTTCATTTGTATTTGTGGCTAAACCAAGCTTGGTGGCCGCGCTTCTGATTCCTTTCTCATCCGAGACCTGAATCCCAGCACCGGCCCTCCGGAGTGACTGGCCGGACCGACTGGATGAGGATGTGACGATGAGTATGACGGTTTACAACACGCTGGCGCGCGAGAAGCAGGTCTTCACGCCGATCGACCCGAAGAATGTCCGCATGTATGTCTGCGGACCTACCGTCTATGACTTCGCGCATATCGGCAATGGCCGTCCGGTCATCGTGTTCGATGTCCTTTTCCGGCTGCTCCGGCACATCTATGGCGAGCGTCATGTCACCTATGTCCGCAACATCACGGACGTGGAGGACAAGATCATTGCGCGTGCCGCGCAGCGAGGTGTCTCGATCCGCGACCTGACGGAGGGGACGGCGAAGATCTACCAGGAAGACGCGATCTCGCTGGGCAGCCTGCCGCCCACGCTTGAACCGCGCGTGACCGAGACGATGGACGAGATCATCGACATGATCGGGCGCCTGATCGCTGCGAAGCATGCCTATGAGGCCGAGGGGCATGTGCTCTTCGATGTCGGCTCGGATCCGGACTATGGCCGCCTGTCGCGCCGGGCGCTGGACGAGATGATCGCCGGCGCGCGCGTCGAGGTGGCGCCGTACAAGAAGAGCCCGATGGACTTTGTGCTCTGGAAGCCGTCGGATGACACGATGCCGGGCTGGGACAGCCCCTGGGGCAAGGGGCGTCCGGGCTGGCACATCGAGTGCTCGGCCATGGGCGAGAAGCACCTGGGCGAAACCTTTGACATTCACGCCGGCGGTATCGACCTGATGTTCCCGCATCACGAGAACGAGGTCGCGCAGAGCGCCGGCGCGCATCACGGCAAGGCGCTCGCGAACTACTGGCTGCACAATGGCTTCCTGCAGGTGGAAGGCGAGAAGATGTCGAAGTCGCTCGGCAACTTCATTACCATCCGCGAGTTGCTGGCCGAGAAGAAGTTCGGCGGGCAGCAGTGGCATGGCCGCGTGCTGCGCTTCGCGATGCTGCAGACGCATTATCGCCAGCCCATTGACTGGACAGTCGATCGCCTGACAGCGTCGAAATCCACGCTGATGGACTGGGCGCGGCTCGTGCATGACGTGGTGGAAGCCGACAGCGTGCCTGTGGATCTTGTTGCGGCGCTGTCGGATGACCTCAACACGCCGGCAGCCATCTCCGTACTGCACGGGCTGGCAAGCGGTGCACGCAGCAGCGATGCCGACCGGCGCGGCCTGCGTCGTGCATTGTCGTTTGTCGGACTTTACGGTGGCGAGCGCGATCAGGACTTCGTGGTGGGGCAGACGATTGATGCCGCGCTCGTGGAGGACCTGATTGCCAAGCGCAATGCGGCACGCAAGGCGAAGAACTTCGCCGAGGCCGACCGCCTGCGCGGCGAACTGACGACGCTGGGCGTCGCCATCGAGGACGGGCCGAAAGGCACAACGTGGAAGGTGCTGTCGTGACGCGCGAACGGATCTATCTTTTCGACACCACATTGCGTGATGGCGCGCAGACGCAGGGCGTGGACTTCAGCGTCGAGGACAAGCGCCAGATTGCGCTGGCACTGGACGAGTTCGGTCTCGACTATATCGAGGGTGGCTGGCCGGGTGCCAACCCGACGGACACGAAGTTCTTCTCGGAGAAGCTCGAGCTCAAGAATGCTAAGTTCGTCGCGTTCGGCATGACCAAGAAGGCCGGGCGCAGCGCCGGCAATGATCCGGGACTTGCCAGCGTGCTTGATGCCCGGGCGACCGCCTGCTGCCTTGTCGGCAAGTCGTGGGACTTCCAGGTCGAGAAGGTCCTGGAAGTGACGCAGGAAGAGAACCTGCTGTCGATCAGGGACAGCATGGCTGAAGTGACGCGCCGTTCCCGCGAGCCCATGTTTGACGCCGAGCATTTCTTTGACGGGTACAAGGCCAATCCAGCCTATGCGGTGAGTTGCCTGAAGGCTGCGCTTGATGGCGGCGCGCGCTGGGTCGTGCTTTGCGACACCAATGGTGGCGCGCTGCCGCACGAGGTCGAGCGGATCGTGGGCGAGGTTGTCCGGCTTGTACCCGGCGACCGGCTCGGCATCCATACCCACAACGATACGGAAAATGCCGTTGCCAACACGCTGGCTGCGCTGCGGGCCGGTGTCCGGCAGGTTCAGGGGACCCTCAATGGCCTGGGCGAACGGTGTGGCAATGCCAATCTCGTTTCGCTCATTCCGACGCTGATGCTCAAACCCGATTTCGCGCAGGCCTTCGAGATCGGTGTGCCGGAGTCGAAGCTGCGCCACATCACCCACCTGTCGCGACTGCTGGACGAGATCCTCAACCGGGCGCCCAACCGCCATGCGCCCTACGTCGGAAGTTCCGCTTTCGCACACAAGGGGGGGCTGCATGCCTCTGCCGTCCTCAAGGATCCGCGGAGCTATGAACACGTTCCGCCCGAGCGCGTCGGAAATGTCCGCAAGATCCCGGTTTCGGACCAGGCGGGGCGTTCGAACCTCATCGGGCGGCTGGGTGAGTTTGGCGTCGAAATCGATCCCAAGGACCCGCGCGTCGTGTCCCTCCTGGAGCTGATAAAGGAGCGCGAGTATCTCGGCTATTCCTATGATGGCGCCGAGGCGTCCCTGGAGATGCTCGTCCGACGCACGCTGGGGCTCACACGGAGCTTCTTCAACGTGGACTCGTTCCGGGTGTCGGTCGAGAGGCGACACAACGCACTGGGGCACGAGATCAGTGTCTCGGAGGCGGTCGTCAAGGTCGTGGTCGATGGCGAGCGCATCATGAATGTCGGGGAGGGCAATGGTCCCGTGAATGCGCTGGACAATGCCCTGCGGAAGGATCTCGGGCGATACTCAGCCTGGCTCGAGGACCTCAAGCTGGTCGACTACAAGGTCCGTATCCTCACGGCCGGCACGGAGGCCGTTACCCGGGTCATGATCGAAAGCGCCGACGGGAACGGGCGCAGGTGGTCGACAGTGGGTGTCTCGGCGAATATTGTCGATGCCTCATTCGAGGCGCTCATCGACTCCATCACCTACAAGCTCCTGCAGGAAGGGGCGCCCGCCGCAGGCCAGAAGGCGTGACATGAAGATTCCAGCCCACGGAAAGCCGCACGACCAGATCAAGAAAGAGCTGGAGGCGTTTTCATCGCGGGACTTGCCGTGGCGGGAGGGAAAGACGCTCGCCTACATCTATGATCCGGGCGAGGAGATCGAGCAGATCGCGAAGTGGGCGTACATGCGCTACCTCACCGAGAACAGTCTCGATCCGACGGTTTATCCCTCCATGATGCTGATCGAGAACGAGCTGATCGCGATGGCGTCCGCGCATCTGGGAAATGTTCCCGGCGTGGTGGGAAGCTTTACCAGTGGCGGCACGGAAAGCTGCATCCTGGCGGTCAAGACCGCACGCGATCATGCCCGTGCCACCAAGCCCCACATCCGCGAGCCCGAAGTCATCCTGCCCGTGACGGCGCATGCGGCGTTTCACAAGGCCTGCCACTATCTCAATGTCAAAAAGGTCCTCGTGCCCGTGACGCCGGGTACCTTCAAGGCCGATCCGGTCGCCATCGAGAAGGCGATCACGCCCAACACGATCCAGATCGTGGCGTCCGCGGTTTCGTATGGCCATGGCGTGCTCGATCCGATCGAGGACATCGCACGGGTCGCGCAGAAGCACGGCCTGCTGTTCCACGTGGATGGCTGTATCGGCGGGTTCCTGCTGCCGTACTACAAGCGGCTGGGTGCGCCTTTGGGCGCCTTCGACTTCACCGTTCCGGGCGTCACGTCCATGTCGATGGACTACCACAAGTATGCCTATTGTCCGAAGGGTGCCTCCGTCATCCTTCACCGGAACAAGGAGCTTCGCCGCTACCAGATGTATGCGGCGGCGGACTGGACGGGCTACACGATCATCAATCCCACCATCCAGTCGACGAAGACCGGCGGTCCCATGGCGTCGGCCTGGGCGGTGCTGAATGCGATGGGTGACGACGGCTACATGCGCTTTGCCCGTCGCATCAAGGATGCGACCGACATCATCGTCGATGGCATCCGCACGACGGATGGCATTCGGCTGCTCGGCGAGCCGGACCTGAACCTCGTCGCATTCACGTCAGATGACTTCTCATGCTTCCACATCATCGACGAAATGAAGGCGAGGGGCTGGTACGTCCAGCCGCAGTTTGGCTATCACGGGTCGGAGCCGAACGTGCACCTGTCGATTGGACAGAACGTCCTTGAGCGTGCACACGAGTTTGCATCCACGCTCAAGGACGCGGTGGAGGCTTCGCGCCCGAAAGGCTTCAGCCAGGTGGCTGCCAGGGTAAAGGCCGAGCTTTCGCGGATGAACGTTGCGGACGTCAATCCGTCCATGCTCGGCGAACTGATGCGGGCCGCCGGCGTGGAGGACGGCCAGTTGCCCCGCAAATCGGCCGAACTCAACCAGATCCTCAATGTGCTGCCGCCTGCCGTGACAGAATTCGCACTCATCGAGTTCATGAATGAGCGCTATGTCTACCGGGAGAAAAAGTAGGTAACTTCGACGCGATGACCCCAGCCCGGCCGGATCGTACCGGCATCGTCTATGCTGCCAGTGCGTACATAATCTGGGGCATCATTCCCATTTTCTGGAAACAGATCACCGAGGCGGATGCCGTCGAGATCGTGGCGCATCGCATTGTCTGGACGCTCGCGTTCACGCTCTGCATCCTGGCCTATCGCCAACGGCTGGCGCATTTGCTGGTGGCGCTGCGGGATCCCAAGGCCGTGCTTGCGCTGGGGGCCAGCGCGGTGCTGATCGCCGTGAACTGGGGGATCTTCATCTGGGCAGTCATGTCCGGCCGCATCATCGAGACCAGCCTCGGCTACTACATCAATCCGCTGGTCAGCTTTGTCCTGGGTGTGGCGGTGCTGAAGGAGAAGCTCACGGATGCCCAGAAGGGGGCCATCGGCCTTGCGGCGCTGGGCGTGGCCAACCAGACGTGGGCGCTCGGTTTCCTGCCGTGGGTGTCGCTGGTTCTGGCACTGAGCTTTGGCATCTACGGTCTTATTCGCAAGACGATCCACGTCGAGTCGGTGGAAGGCCTCACCGTGGAGACCGTGCTGCTGATGCCGCTATCGCTCGGCTATCTCGCCTTCCTGTTCTCCACTGGGCAGAACGCGTTTGGCCAGCATGGTCCGCTGAATGACTTCTATCTTGTGCTTGCCGGTCCGCTGACAGCGGTGCCGCTGCTTCTGTTCGCTGCCGGTGCACGCCGGATCCCGCTGTTCATGGTGGGGTTCCTTCAGTACCTCGCTCCGTCGATCAGCCTGACGGTCGCCGTGTTCATGTATGGCGAGACATTCACGCATGCACACGTCGTGACCTTCACGCTCATCTGGAGCGCGCTGGTCCTCGTGTCATGGGAAGCATTCCGGCGTGAGCGCTATTCGGCCGCGTGACGATGAAAGTTCGCGATGGCCGGCAGCGTGTCCTCGGCGCGGTTGACCACCGTGTAGAGTTCCTTGAGCCCGTAACGCGCGAAATTGTGCGTGTGTACCCGGTCAAATGTCGCGAACAGCGGATCCCAGAAGCCCTTCACGTTGACGAAGACGACGGGCTTCTTGTGCAGGCCCAGCTGCGCCCAGGTCATGGCTTCAAGCACTTCTTCGAGTGTTCCGAGCCCGCCCGGCAGGATGACAAACGCGTCTGACAGTCCGTGCATGCGCTCCTTGCGCTCATGCATGTTGGGCGTGATGACGAGTTCCGTCAGGCTGGCCAGCTCGATTTCGCGCGCGCGCAGGAACTGGGGGATGATGCCGACGACCTCGCCGCCAGCCTCGAGGGCCGACCGTGCGACTTCGCCCATGAGGCCGATGGAGGCGCCACCGTAGATGAGGCGTGCGTTCGCCTCGGCAATGTGGCGGCCAAGGTCTCTGGCAGCCTGAAGATAGGCTGGATCACTCCCTTCGGATGAACCGCAAAAAACGCAGACTCCGATCAACTTCCGCATACTCACGTTCCGTCAGACGCCTAAACTTGCGTTCACAATACAGTCAGGGGGTAAAAATACTCGTTCATGAGTGCTCCCCCAGTATGTCAATTCCGTGTTGGTTTTGCGTCGAAATCTCAAATTGGGTCTTGGCGAGGCGGGCACAATGGGTAACGATAGGTAAATATCGGCCAGAATGGCCTCTCTGGGAGTGTAGTCATGAAAGCGTTGTTTGGTGGTGTTGGCGTCGTGGGGTTGGCCCTGGCCGGTTCGGTGCTGGTCGCGGCGGCTTCGACCCCTCAGGAAATCGTGGACGACCGGGTTGCCGGCATGAAGTCCCTGATCGGTTCGCTCAAGGGTGCGACCGAGGCGACTGACGCCGCTGTCGCCCGGGAGCATCTGGCAAAGGCGATTGCCGTTGCCAAGGCCATTCCCTCGAAGTTTCCGAAGGGCACGGGGATCGGTGATGCCGGCGTGACCAAGACGCGTGCGAAGCAGGAAATCTGGTCGAAGCCTGCCGAATTCAAGGCGGCCACAGATGGTTTCGTCTCGGCGCTTGAAGCGGCGAGTGCTGCTGCGGGAGACGCTGCAAAGTTCGGCGCCGCGATGGGCGGCGTGAAGAAGTCCTGCGGTTCCTGCCACGACGCGTTTCGTGGCCCCGCCACCGAGTGATGATGAGCTGGCTGATCAGGCTGCTGGCGGCAGCGCTCCTCGTGGGCGCTGCCGTTCTTGTTTGGCTGATCCTTCCTTCCCGAACCGCTGTTGATCTGCCTGCAGGTGTTTCGAGTGCTGCACCCGGCATGGTGGAGCGCGGCGCCTATGTAACGCGGATCTCCGGGTGCATCACCTGCCACACCCGCAAGGGCGGGCAGCCCTTCGCCGGTGGTCGCGCGCTGGAGACTCCGTTTGGAACGTTTCACGCGCCGAACATCACGGCAGATGCAGAAACCGGAATTGGCAAGTGGAGCGATGAGGATTTCGTCAGGGCCTTGCGCCACGGCGAGGGCGTGCGCGGCGAACAGCTCTATCCGGTTTTTCCGTACACGTCCTATGCGCGCATGACCGTGGAGGACATGCTGGCCATCAAGGCCTATCTCTTCAGCCTGCCGTCCGTGCGTCATTCGAATGTCCCGAATGAGCTTCGGTTCCCGTTTTCATGGCGTGCGCTCATGAAGGCGTGGAAGACGCTTTTTTTCTGGCCGGAGCTGAAGGTGACGATGCCAAACCTGACTCCCGCACAGGCGCGAGGAAGCTATCTCGTGACAGGGCCAGGACACTGCGGAGAGTGCCATACGCCGCGCGGCGCCCTCGGGGCCATGGACGCGAGCGCATTCCTGAAGGGCAATCCGGCCGGACCCGATGGCTGGGCAGTACCCGCGCTCGTTGGTCCGTCAAAGGGGAATTTCTCCCAGTGGTCGGTGGAGGAGATCAGCACGTATCTCAAAAGTGGCGAGAAGCCCGATTTTGATTCGGCGCAGGGGCCCATGAAGGAAGTGATCGAGGAGAATACGCGGTTCCTGACCGACGAAGATCGGCAGGCGATGGCGGAATTCCTCAAGTCGCTCAACCAGTAACCTGTTGAAAGCAGACTTTCGTGGCATTGCCGGGACAGGATCCGGGACTAAAGTGCGTGCAACGACTTTAGGAATATTTGGCTGCCATGGCGCGTGTCATCGTAATCCTCACCCTGCTGTTCCTCATCACCGGGGCCATCTTCGGCCTGACGCGAAAACCTGCCGGTCAGCAGGCTGGCATTGATGCGGAAGCCCGAGCCACACTTCCACTCGCGACAGGCGCCGATCCGGCGGATGGCACGAAGCCGGGTGCACCAGCCGCTTCTGCCCAGGATCTGGTTACAGGACTGGTTGCCGGCGCTGCGCCTGCATTTTCAAGTGTCGGGGTCGATCACAGGGGACGTGCGTCCTTCACGGGGACAGCATCTCCCGGCGACCGTGTGTTCGTGGTTCACGACACGAAGGTGCTCGGCAAGGCGCAGGCGGGCAAGGATGGTTCGTGGACGATCGAGTTCCGCGTGCCCCAGGTTCGTGAATCCTATGACCTGAAGGTGGAATCCCGCCGGGGCGGTGAGACGGTTGAGGGTCCGCAGCGTGCGCTTGTGAGCCCGCCTGAAACGAGCGGGGGCCTCCCGCGCATCACGCTTGAAGGACTCGAGAAACCTGCCGCTGAGCCTGCTGCTGAAACGGCCGCGGCGGAAGCGCCGTCGCAAGAAGCGGCGGCAGAGCCCGAGGTGGGCATTATCATCGAGAAGGTCGAGGCTGACGGGAAGGGCATGGCCAGCCTCCGGGGCAAGGCCGATCCCGGGGCCACGATCAAGGTGCAGATCGAAGGGAAAGAAGCGGCTTCAACGCAAGTTGCGGCGGACGGAGCCTGGGCGCTGACGGTGAGCAACGCAACGGATCAGGCGGTAAAGTCTGCGCGCGTCGTGCTGCAGAATGCGCAGGGCCGGGAACTCGACTTCTCGGAGTTCCCGCTCAATCTTCCTGCGGTGGTGAAGGCGCCGTCGCAACCGGTGCCGACAGCCTCGGACAAGCCTGCTTCCCCGGCGACGGTGGCGTCGGCTTCCTCCAAGGCGCCGCGTGCGGGTGGCTACTACGTCAAGGTTCGCAAGGGTGACAGCTTGTGGAAGCTTGCGAGGAAACATTATGGCGACGGAAAGAAGTGGACGCGGATCCTCAAGGCGAACAGGAAGCGCCTGGCGGACCCTGACCTGATCCGGCCCGGTCGACGGCTTTACCTGCCCTGACAGGCCCCTGTCTGCGCCATTTTTTGTGGCAAAGGGCAGTGCGATGCCTTAAGGCATCGACATGCCTCCATCACCCGGAAAATCAACCGTCAGTGCCGGTGACTCCCAGAAGGGACGCAGCCGGATCGCCACCCTCAAGTCCGTCGTCCCCTATCTGTGGCCGGCAGGGCGACCCGATCTCAAGGCGCGCATCGTCATCGCCATGGTGGCGCTCGTCCTGGCCAAGGTCGCGACGCTGGCCTTTCCGCTGTTCTATGGTGCGGCCGTGGACGCCCTCGGTGGCAACGGGCAGGCCGTGCAGTCCGTTGCCGTGGCGATCTCGTTCATCCTGGCGTTCGGCGTTGCGCGCATCCTCATGCAGGGCTTCGCGCAGCTGCGCGATGCCGTTGCCGCGAAGGCTGTCTACAATGCGGTGCGCTCGGTTGCCGGAAAGACCTTCAGGCACATCCATGCGCTGAGCCTGCGTTTCCATCTGGAGCGCAAGACGGGCGGCCTGACGCGCGTGATCGAGCGGGGCACCAAGGGCATCGATGTCCTGCTGTTCTACGTCCTCTTCTCCATCGCGCCGACGATCCTCGAGTTGCTGCTCGTCTGCGGTTACCTGTGGTGGGCCTATCACTGGGGCTATGTGGCCATCACCATCGTCACTGTCATCATCTATGGCGTGTTCACGATCCGCGTGACGGCCTGGCGCACCGACATTCGCCGCCGGATGAACGACAGCGACACGGAAGCAAACACCAAGGCCGTCGACAGCCTCCTGAACTACGAGACGGTGAAATACTTCAACAACGAGTCGCATGAGGCTACGCGCTACGACCAGGCCATGGTGCAGTACGCCGAGGCGTCCGAGAAATCCCAGATGTCCCTGTCCTTCCTGAATGCGGGACAGGCGGCCATCATCACGGCAGGCCTCGTAGGGGTCATGTGCCTGGCGGCCTACCAGATTTCCATCGGACAGATGACGATTGGCGGGCTCGTTGTCGTCAACGGTTTCCTGACGCAGCTCTATGTTCCGCTGAACCTGCTCGGCACGGTCTATCGCGAGATCAACCAGGCGCTCATCGACATGGAGAAGATGTTCGATGTGCTCAACGTGGCGCCGGAGGTGAAGGACAAGCCGGGGGCTCCCGACCTGTCGGTCCAGGGTGGCGAAGTCCGTTTCGAGGATGTCGTGTTCTCCTATGAGCCGGAGCGCACGATCCTGAAAGGCGTCAGCTTTGCCGTTCCGGCGGGCAAGACTGTGGCCATCGTCGGTCCGTCCGGGGCCGGCAAGTCGACCATCTCGCGCATCCTTTACCGCTTCTACGAGATCCAGTCCGGCAAGGTCACGATCGACGGGCAGGACATACGTGACGTGCGGCAGGACTCCGTGCGATCGGTGATCGGGATCGTTCCGCAGGACACGGTGCTCTTCAATGACACGATCCGCTACAACATCCGGTACGGGCGCATCACGGCGACGGACGATGAGATTGAAGCGGCTGCGCGGCTGGCGCAGATCGAGCCGTTCATCCGCCAGCTGCCTGACGGTTTCAAGTCGATGGTGGGCGAGCGCGGCCTGAAGCTGTCGGGTGGCGAGAAGCAACGCGTTGCCATTGCGCGCACGATCCTCAAGAACCCGCCGATCCTGCTGCTGGATGAGGCCACTTCGGCGCTGGACACGCACACGGAGCGCGAGATCCAGTCTGCACTGCGTGAAGTCTCGCGCAACCGGACGACGCTTGTGATTGCGCATCGCCTTTCGACCGTGATCGACGCCGACCAGATCCTGGTGCTCGACAAGGGGCAGATCGTGGAGCGGGGCCGTCACGAGGAGCTGCTCGCGCTGAACGGTGCCTATGCGTCGATGTGGAACCGCCAGCGGGAAGCCGCTGCAGCCCGCGAGCGGCTCAAGGAGGCCGAGAATGATCCGGCGATCAATCCAGAGATCGCGCGGGTCCAGCCGGCCTCCTGAGGCGAACGCTAGAGCGGGAACTCGAGTTCGACGATGGCCTTGACTGTGCCGTCCGGCGTTTCGTCGGTCAGACCGAACATGTAACCCACGTTGTACTTCAGCTTCGTGCCGCTGTCGCCGAGCGGGATTTTGCCTTCGACGACCGGACCGATGTAGTGCTCCTGCTCGTCGACACCCGGCATGTCGCCGATGGCACCGAATTCGCTGTAGAGCTCGATGCCGGGCTCGAAGGTCGGGTCGAGGCGGTACTTCACCTGGAACGCCTGCGCCAGTTCGACATCGTCGCTTGCATTCGTGCCGACTTCCCGCTCGACGACGAGATTGTAGGCGAGGTTGAACTTGCCGACTTCCTTTGCGGCCAGCAGGCCCAGCTCGATCTTGTCCGGGGAATTGCTGTCGTCCGTCCGCTCGTACTCGACCAGCAGGCCGAGGTCAGCCCAGTACTCGCCCGGGTCCGTCAGCTGGAACCGGTTTTCCCATTCGAATGCCTCGAAGGCCGTTTCCTCGCCGGAGCCGGCTTCGCGTTCCCATTCCGCGTAGACTTCGGTGAACCACCACTCGGTCACGCCATAGCCCAGGCCGAGCAGGTGCTTCTGCTCGTTGTCCTTCGCGTCGTCGCCGTCGATCGTGACGGAGGGTCGGTATTCGATTTCGAACTCGTGATACTCGACGTAGGGTGTGTAGACCTTGAAGCCGGCCTGAGCATCGTGAGACCAGGACAATCCGGCCAGGACAAACAGCGCGGCCGCGGTTACCGTGCTGGCGGGTGTTGGCCGAAAGGTCTTGCGTGAATTCAGCAGGTACATGAGTCCCCCAATGACAAGGATGGTTGATAGGTAAAAGACGATCTGGATGCCCGAGGGGCGGGCGGTATAGCCGACGAGGACGTGAAGCAGGTTGCCAACAATCGTGTCCTCCGGCAGCCAGGCCGACGTATCCCAGATCGCGTTCCCCAGCGACGGCAGCATGTCGGCCTGCACGAGATACTTTGCGGCGGATGCGGCCATTCCTGCAGCGAGGAGGAGGATCATCCAGCCGGTCACGGCAAAGAGCCTGCGCATCGAAAGTCTCAGGAGCCCGGCATAGAGGCCCCATCCTACTGCGGCACCAATGGCAAGACCCGTCACGCTTCCCAGCAGCATTTCGAGGTTCGAGGATCCGCTGCCGGCGATGCCGTGAAGGAACAGGACGATTTCGGAACCTTCACGCAGGACCGCGAGGCCGACCGCGATGGCGACGGCGAGCATTGAACCTGTCCCGGTCGCTGCTGCCGACCCAAGGCTTGTCATCTGGGCCGCGAGCTCGCGGCCATGCTGCTGCATCCAGATATTGTGCCAGCCCAGCATGCCGACGGCGAGAAGGAGCACGGCTGCATTGAACACTTCCTGTCCCATGCCTTCCATCGATTCAGCGATGGCACTCGCGAAGGCTGCCACGACAATGGCGCCAAGCACGCCGCCTGCTACGCCGAGGCCCAGCCAGGCGTTTCGGCCTGCGATGCTGCGCGTCGCTGCGGCCACGATCGACAGGATCAGGGCGGCTTCCAGGACCTCGCGAAACACGATGATGGCGGATGCAATCATGTTCAGGCTTCCTTCAATGCCGTCTCGGGGTTACTTCGCGATGATCTTGCCTTGCGCCGTGGCCTGGTTGAATTCGCCGAAGAACGGGTAGGTTCCGGGGTCCAGGGGGCCGATGAAGATGATGGCCTGCGCGTTGCCCGGGATCACCTTCTCGCGGTTGAGTTCATACGATTCGAACTCTTCGGGTGTCGGGTCCTGGTTCTTCACCACCAGCTTGACCTTCCTGTTGGCGGGCACTTCAAGCTTGTCAGGCTGGAACTTGTGGTCCTTGATGATGATGTCGAAGGTTGGGGTGTCCTCGGCGGTGGCAAGCTGGAGGCCAAGCGCGAGGGAAGCGGCCAGCGCAGCGGCGGCGAGCATCGGTTTCATGGGGATCGGCTCCTTTTTGCTTTTGATAGTCATTCTTAACTGGCTGGGATATGTGCAACTTAGTCGCAGTAACACGCGACGGAGACGGCGCGCATTGAGATGGATCAAGGGGTTCCTGAGGCCTGCTACTTGTTGCGGGTCCTGGACAGGGTCGAGACGAGTTCCTCGATTTTCTGGCGCTGGGCTTTCTGGTCGCCGGACTTGATCGCGTGCTCCACGCAGTGGGAGACGTGGTCCCTGAGGATTTCGCTCTCGACCTTGCGGGCGGCGGCGATGACAGCCTGGATCTGTGTGATCACGTCAATGCAATAGCGGTCTTCCTCGATCATCCTGACAA
>CAZYFM010000032.1:26542-29016 GCA_964646885.1 uncultured Flavobacteriaceae bacterium | reverse complement strand
CGCGAAGCTGGCCTGCGCGGTGGTTGCAGGGCTTCTTCACTTTGCTCGCCCACATTGCCGGCGCGTCGTTGACTAAAGTGACCTCAACATCGCAGCCAGCGTTGAATAGTGACCCAGCCCCTCGCAGGTCTTCAGCGTTGCGCGCGGACCGAGGCGCGCGTGCAGCGCCTGTGCCATGGCGGGTGGTGTCCATGTGTCACTCTCTCCCTGCCAGATCTCGACGGGTTGCGTCACCTGGCTGATGACGTCGGACCAGGGCTTCACGAAGGCCTGCAGTTCGCGGTGATACGCTTGCCGCCTTGGGCCGAGACAATGGCGAAGACCGCTCCGGAGTGCGCCAGATGCCTCCGGCGTCTCCATCAGGCTGCGTTCGGCCGTTGACACGCCCTGCAGCATCTGCCGGCGCAGTCCTGGCCAGTTCAATGCAAGGAATGCGGATTGCCCGATGCTCAATGCCCCAAGCGCCCATGCTCCTCGCCTTGCGGCTTCGAAGACTAGTCGGCCCGCCATTGTCGGCAGAAACTCACCCAGTTCCAGCGGCGCTGCCGGTGATGCCAGGCATATGCGTGCTGTCAGGTCCGGCCTGCGAGCTGCCACGCGCAACGCTGCCATGGCTCCGAGCGAGAAACCGATGAGGACGAGTTGCCCGTTCGCGTCGCGCGTTGCGTTGTCAAAGGCGGACAGCAGGGACTGTTCATACGTTTGGCCTGGTGCCGACAGCCGATCGATGCGGATTGTTTGTGTACGGAGGCTTTCGGGCGCGAAGTCGTCGAACTCATCCGGTGTGCCAGGCAGACCGTGGAAGTAGGCATAGTGCTGACCGGCGGCGGGCATTGTCTTCAGGTCCTCTCGCGGGGGCCTCCCCGCGCGCTTCAGATTTCGTTCTCGACCGGCACCTTGCCGCGGATGGCGAGGATTGCCACGCCGACAAAGGCGATGGCGGCGCCGATGGCGATGCGTTCCGTGAGGGGCTCGCTCAGCAGGGTGATGCCGAAGATGACGCCGAGGATCGGCGACAGGAGCGACAGCGGCGCGAGCAGCGAGACTTCGTAGCGCTGGAGCAGCCAGTAGTAGACGTTGTGCCCGATCAGGCTGGCGCCGAACGCCGTGTAGAGCAGCGCCCCCCAGGACAAGAGGTCCGCCGTAGCAATGGCATGCATCTGGTCCGCCTCGAACACGAAGCTAGCCATCAGCAGCAGCGGGGCCGTGACTGCGGCTGTCCAGGACTGCAACTGGAAGACACCCACATTCGTCAGGCGTCGCATCAGGATCGCGGCCACGGCGCCGGACAGGGCTGCGGCCGCGGAGAACAGCACGCCGCCGGGCGCATCCAGGATGTGCGGCTCGACGCTGATGATCGCCACGCCGAGAAACGTCATCGCGATCCCCATCCAGCGGCGCCAGCGCACGACCTCTCCCAGCAGCATGATCGAGAGCAGCGTGGCAAAGGGTGCGTTCAGCTGAACGACGACGGCGACGATCGAGGCCTCGGTCAGGGCGACGCCGATGAACATCAGGCCGAAATGGATGGCGCCGTTGAACAGCGCGATGAGGATCACGTCGCGCATCCGCCCCGGCGCCCATTTCAGGAACGGGATGAGGCACAGAAAGAGGAGCCCGAAGCGCAAGCCGACAAACAGGAGTGGCGGAAAGTGGTTCACACCCACCTTTGATGCCACGAAGTTGAAGCCCCAGATCGTGCAGATCCCGACGAGCAGCAGAAAGTGGTTGATCGCCATGGATTGCCTGGAGCCTTCGCCTCTCGTTGCCGGCCCATCCCATACGAAGGATGGCCGTTTCGCCAGAGTGCAGAATGCAGGGCTGCCATGCAATGCGCGCAAATGTTGCTGCCAGCCCCGCCGGAGGTGTGCTAGTGCTTCCCGCAGATCAACCAAAGAAAAGAACGACAATGTCCAGGGTTCCCTCCGTCCGCGTCCGGTTCACCGATGGCACGTCCATGGACCTTCCCGAAGGCTATGCCGTCGAAGTCATCACGGCCGGCCCCGAGTCTTCGGCGCAGGAGGGGTGGCAGAACATTGCCGGCAAGGATGCGCCTGCGCAGTATGCCAAGGTTGCGAAGGCGCGAGCTGCGTCGCTGAAGCAGGGGCAACGCATGCTGACACTTCGGGGTGTCCTCGTGATCGAGGGCGCGCGACGCCTCTGACGCCCTGTTTCGGTGACATGTTGTGACGCTTGGCTGGAGCCTCCGGCGGCTTCACGCGGGGCGGCGTCAGCAAATTAATCCATAAAGTTGCTGCATGCCCGGCATTATTGCCATCTTCGCAATGCCAGCCGCCAGGCACTCGAAAGTGCGCCACATCAAGGCCTTGCGCCGTCTACCTGCAAGTAGCGACCAAGCTGAATCCGAATACGTCTCGCGCTGTCGACGCCTCGCCGCTCAATCAATACGTAACGGTCAATGTTCATCATGTCCTGATGAGTTCGCTCAGTCCCGTTTCCGGCCCCATCGACCT
>CAZYFM010000032.1:8130-26442 GCA_964646885.1 uncultured Flavobacteriaceae bacterium | reverse complement strand
CCGCGGCGACGTCACGTCGACGGCATAAAGCCAGTCCTGCATCGAGTTGACCTTGCGCGGCGCGAGACGCGCTGCAAGCCACATCGGGCCGTAGGTTGACAATTTTCCCAAGGCCGACCGCTGGTGATACCTTCCCATCTGCATCCGTGCTGCCAGCTGCACGCGTGCCGTGCGCGGACGCCTCCTGGCTTCGTAGGCCTGCAACGCCCTTTCGATGTCCGGCGTTTCCTTGAGATGCTGCGCCAGGACCCAGCCATCCTCGATCGCCATGACCGCGCCCTGCGCAAGAAACGGCAGCATCGGGTGACAGGCGTCGCCAAGGAGGGTCGCACGACCGGCACTCCATCCGGGCAGCGGGTCGCGATCATGCAGCGCCCAACGGTAGCAATCGCTCGCGTGCTCCAGCACAGCCTTCACGGGTGCTGCGAAGCCAGCGAAGTCCGAACGCAACTCGTCGGCGCTCCCCTTCTGCGTCCAGCCTTCCTCGCGCCATGTGTCGCGCTCGACGACACCGACAAAGTTCACGAGCTCGCCGCGGCGCAGGTAGTATGTCACAGCGTGGCGTCCGGGCCCCACCCAGATGGTTGCGCATGGAGGGACAAGGCGCTTGAGTTCCGGCGTCGCCGGCACCACGAGACGCCAGGCCACATTGCCCGTGAAGCGTGGACGTTCATCGCCGTGCAGGGCCTTGCGCACAGCCGAATGAATGCCGTCGGCCCCCACGAGCAGATCACCGCGGGCGGTCACACCTCCGCCGAAGCGCGCCTCGACGCCATTGCCGTCCTGCCTGAGCGTCTCGAGCGCGTGCCCAAGGTTCAGCGCCGATGAGGCGCGTTGCTGCAGCGTGCGGGCCAGCAGGTCGTGCAGGTCGGCGCGATGGACATGAAAATACGGTGCGCCATAACGCTCGGCCGCGATACGTCGGATGGGAATCGAAAAGACAGCCAGGCCAGAGTTGCCCATGCGCATCTCGAGCGCCTCGGGCTCGAACGCAATGTCGCGCAGGCCTTCATCGAGCCCCAGTCGCTGCAACACTTTCACGCCATTGGGGCTGACCTGTATTCCCGCGCCGACTTCACCGAGGGCCTCGCTGCGTTCGTGTACGTCGACATCAATGCCTGCGTGGCGGAGGCTCAACGCCGCAGCGAGGCCTCCGATTCCGGCACCGATGACGAGCGCCTTCATTCAGCGGCCACGCGCACGGGCGGCTCCGGAACGGAGAAGCGCTTCGTGAAGTCTTCGTCGGGCATGGACAACATCATGCGGTAGGCATCCGGCGGATAGACCTGGTGAGGCTTGGTTACGTCATAGGCCGGCTGCTTGACCTTTCCGCCCTCACCCTTGTACGCCGCAGGGGCCTTGAAGCGTGCAAGCTCCTCGTTCGAGATGCCGGCCAGCGCCTGGACTTCCGGATCGATCCAAGCCCGCGCGTCGATGGCGCTCGACGATGTTGCGATTTCCAGGCACAAGCCTTCGGGACCGGCGAAATAGATCGACTTGCACATGCCGTGGTCCAGCGGACCCATGACGTTCACGCCGCGCGAGCGGATACGGTCGCGCATGTTGAGGAGTTCCTCTTCGGTGTCGACATTGAAGGCCACGTGCTGCATGGCACCAGGTGCCGTCGGCAGACCGGGATTGCCGGCATGGCTCACGCCAAGCTGGGGTTTGGTGTCCCGGATCTTTTCGTTGAATACGAACGCAACCGACGCCGTATCGTTCAGGCGCATGAAGCCATGCCACGTGCCCGGCACGCCATGCATCCAGTAGAGCGCGACAAGCTCCATGCCCAGCACGTCCGAGAAGAACTCGATCTGCGCCTTCATGTTTCCGGTCGAAATGGCCAGATGATGAAGTCCGTTCGCGCGTGCCATTGCCCATGCCTCCTGTTCGTCAAAGCTGGCGGACAGTAGCATGGCTGCGGCAGGCGCGCGCAAGTGCCCGGACGATCAGCCTTGCCGCGCACCCAGATAGACGGCGATGGCAGCGGGCACAAGCGAGGATGCGCCGGCGACGATGCCAAACAGCGCTCCCGTGAGGAACGAGAAGAGCACTGCCAAAAGGATCATGACCGTCATGCGAACGGCCCTGCTCCAGCGTGAAGGCGCGCGCCAGGCGAGGCCTGCCAGGACCACGCCGGATGCGATCCAGGCGCCAAACATGATTGCGACGATGCGCGCGAGATCTTCCATGACGTCCGCCTGATCCCGTCCGTCAGTGCCAGAGCCCCAGGATCAGGCCATACAGCGTGTACTGCGCGATGTGGTATCCGCCATTGATGGCCAGCAGGGACATTGGGCGGCGCTCGAACTGGTAATTGATGCCGTAGGATCCCGTGATCCAGAAGAAGCCTGTCGCAAAGCCGGCAGCGACGGCAAACCCAAGGCTGGGGCTCGGGCCAATGAACATCGCGAAGCAGGCGGCGCCCAGCAGCGACCAGATGAAGGCGATGCCAAACTTGGCGGCCATGTTGTCCTTCTTCGCCGCTTCCTCGTCCACGCCTGATGCCGCGAGCCATGGCTTTGCGAACAGCATGGGCGAGTACCACATGCCGCCCAGCACGAACGCGCTGATTGCTGCCACAAGAACGGCGAGCCAGTTGATTGCCGACAGATCCATTGGGGTTCTCCTCCTGCCCTATCGCGTGGCCTGCGGGAACATTGAAGGCGCCCTACATCCAACCGACGCAATGTGGGACGATAGTCCAGAACATCCTCCCGCGCAAAGAAGCGAGCCAGTGGCTTGACCCTCGAGCTGTTTTATTTATAATAACGGTTATGCCAATAAAAGTTGACCATGGCGCCCGGCGCGCCGAGATTGCAGATGCCGCCCTCGAAGCCATCGCGACGCGCGGCCTTGATGCCGTACGCCTGGTCGATGTTGCCAGGGCGACGGACGCCACGACAGGCCAGATTGTCCATTACTATCCGGACAAGGATGCGGTGCTGCTGGCCGCGCTTGACGCCATCATCGCCCGGCTCGTGGAGCGGATGTCCCTGCCTTCCGATCCAAGGGACTTCGTGGGCGAAGCTGCCGAGGCGCTTCCGCTGGATGCTCCGCGCCTTCGCGAGTGGCACATCTGGCTGCAGTTTGCAGGCCGCTCCGCCCATACGGCGTCCTTCCGTGAAAGAAACGCCGAGTACTACAGGCAGATATCCAGCACTCTTGCCGCGCAGCTTGTGCCGCATGCCGGGACTGCCGGAAGCAGGGCTCTTGCCGATGCCATCATCGCGGTCGTTGACGGTATCGGCATCCGTGCGGCGCTCGAGCCGGATGAATGGCCTCCTGCCCGCCAGAAGCGACTGCTGCAGTCCATGCTGCTTCCATTGCTCTCGACAACCGCTTCACCAGACCGGAAAGGACCGAGGAGGAACCGATGACCATCGCACTCAGGACGCTACCCGCCGATGCCGACACGTCGGCGATCCTCGATGTGCTCGACGCCGACGGGGCCCTGATCCTGCGCGATGCGATGTCCGGACCGCTTCGCGAGCGCATCGAGCGTGAACTGCGTCCGTTCATCGAGCGGTCCGCGAAAGGGATCGATCCGTTCACAGGCTACTCAACGACGCGGACCGGCGCGCTCGTCGCGCGTTCGGCTGCTGCGCGCGAGCTTGTTCTTGATCGCCGGATCCGGGATGCGGCGCATGGTTTCCTGTCCCCGTTCTGCGAACGCATCCAGCTTCACCTGACGCAGGCGATCCGCCTGCTGCCGGGGCAAGGGGCACAGATCCTGCACCGGGACAGGCTGGCCTGGGGCGTTCATCTTCCCCGTGCCATGGAGCCCCAGTTCAACACGATCTGGGCGCTCACGCCCTTTACCGCCGAGAACGGCGCCACGCAGGTGGTGCCGGGCAGCCATCGCTGGGACTGGTCGCGCGATGCCGAACCGCATGAAGTCACTCAGGCCGTCATGAGTGCGGGTTCGGTCCTGATCTATTCGGGCTCCGTCATCCATGGAGGCGGCGAGAACCGATCGCCGGCCGAGCGGATCGGGATCAACATTACCTATTGCCTGGGCTGGCTGCGCCAGGAAGAAAACCAGTACCTCTCCTGCCCGCCCGAGATTGCGCGCACGCTTCCGCACGAACTGCAGGACCTGCTTGGCTATTCAATGGGTTCCTATGCGCTCGGCTACTTCAGCATGCCGGAGCCGCCCGAGGGGATGCCGGACACGCTGCCGCCGGAGAGCGTGCTTGGACGCCTTCCTCAAAAGGTACCGTCCTATGGCGCCGTCGCCAGCGGGTTCGTGCCCACTGGCGGCGATGCAGGCTGAGGCCTCAGGCCGTGCGCAGGTGCCAGCGGTAGTCGAAGTCGGTGACCTGCGCAAAGAAGCGCTCGCACTCCGCGCGCTTGACGGCGGAGTAGATCTTCACGAAGGGCGCGCCGAAATAGTCGGCGATGAACTTCGAGTCCTCGAATGAGTCGAGCGCATCGAACCAGTTGAGCATCAGGCCTTCGGTCTTGGTCTCGTAGCCATTGCCCGTGGTCGCCGGACCGGGATCGATGCGGTTGACGATTCCGTGGTGCATGCCGGCGAGCACCGCTGCGGCGGCGAGGTAGGGGTTCGCGTCGGCGCCCGAGATGCGGTGCTCGACGTGGCGGCTTTTCGCCGGGCCGGCCGGGATGCGGAAAGAGACAGTGCGGTTGTTCACGCCCCAGGTCGGCGCGACGGGCGCGTAGGTGTTGCGGCGGAAACGGCGATAGGAATTCGCGTTCGGTGCGAAGATCGCCATGCAGTCATTGATGGTCGAGGCCATGCCACCGATCGCGTGATGCAGGAGCTGGTTGCCCGTAGGCTCCTCCGTCGCGAAGTGGTTGTTGCCCTTGTCGTCGTTCAGGCTCAGGTGGATGTGCATGCCTGAACCAGCCGTGTCCGAGAATGGCTTCGCCATGAAGCAGGCGATCATGCCGTGCTTCTCGGCGACACCCTTGACGAGGCGCTTGTACTGGATGGCCTCATCGACGGCCTGCAGCGCGTCGGCGCGGTGCGTCAGCGTGATTTCCATCTGGCCCGGCGCATACTCCGAAATCACGCTTTCGGCCGGCAGCCCCTGCGCATCGCAGGCGGCATAGAGTTCACGCAGGAATGGATCGTAGTCGTCGAGTTCCTGGATCGAGTAGACCTGGATCTGGTCGTTGTAGAGGCCTCCCGGCGCGAGTGCCGGCTGGATCTTGCCGTGACGCGCGGCTTCCTTGTCGAGCAGGTAGAATTCAAGCTCGATGGCGAGGACGGGATTATATCCGTCCTTCTTCATGCGCGTGGTCACGTTCTGCAGGCGCAGGCGAGGATCCGCATCTGCGATCGGGCCGGCATCCTGCCTGAAGGCCAGATAGACCTGGCCCGTCTTCTCGAGCCAGGGCGTGCGCTTCAATGTCCCCGGAATGGGCATGGCGAAGCAGTCGCGGTCGCCGATCTCCCAGAGGAGACCCGCCTCTTCCACGTCCTCGCCGAGCACCGTCAGGGCGAACATCGAGGCCGGAAAGGCGCGGCCTGTCTCAAAGACGGAGCGCAGTTCGTGCGGGCGCAGGCCCTTGCCGCGCTGGATGCCGACGGGATCGGTCAGGATGACGTGCACCAGCTCGATGTCGGGGTGCTTCTTCAGGAAAGTCTCGAGCTCCTGCATCGGTTCGTTCTGTTTCTTCGGGTCAAGCATGGGTCAACTCGTCGATGATTGCGGAGAGAGACTTCACCAGCTGGCGGATGTCGCTGCGGGTGGTTTGCGGGCTTACCAGCATCATATTGTGAAAAGGTGTAATCATTATTCCGCGGTTCAAGAGGCCCAGATGCAGGCATTTCTCGAGGCTGTCATGGAAGGCAGCCTCGGCCTGGCGGCCCGTGCGGGGCGGAACCGCGCAGAACTGGAACTCGCAGCGCGCACCGATCCGGGTCACGGACCAGGACAGGCCCCGCGCCCTTAACATCTCGTCAAGGTCTGACTTCAGGTAACCCGCGAGGTCGATCATGCCCTCATAGGCCTCGTCCGTCATGACGGATTTCAGGTTGGCACGCATGGCATGCATGGCGAAGGCGTTGGCCGAGAGCGTTGTGCCCATGCCCGAGTGTCCGTGCCCATCGGCTGCGGCCCTGCGGCGGGCCTCTGTCATGCGCGTGGAGACTTCCGCCGTCACCCCGAACACCGCACACGGAATGCCGCCTGCCACGGGCTTGCCCAGCACAAAGATGTCGGGCTCGAGGCCGAAGCGCTTCGTCCAGCCGCCGGGACCGGTCGAGATCGTGTGCGTCTCGTCGATGATGAGCAGCGTACCGGTCTCGCGCGTGAGCCTGCGCAGCGCGGCATGGAAGCCTTCTTCCGGCAGCACCATGCCGATATTCGTCATTGCCGGTTCGGCGAGCACGGCGGCGATGTCACCCTTGCGCAGTGCGGCCTCAAGGGCGCGAAGATCGTTGAATTCCACAACGACGGTGGTGCGCTCGGGATCGCTGATGGAACCGAGCTGGCCCGGGCGCGAGATCGTGCGGCCTTCATGGAGGCGCACCATGGTTTCCTCGACCGTGCCATGATAGCAGCCGTCGAAGACGAGGATCTTCGAGCGGCCCGTTATGGCGCGGGCCCAGCGCAGCGCATAGCGGTTCGCGTCCGTGGCGGTCGCGGCGACCTGCCAGTAGGCGAGGCCAAAGCGGCGCGACAGCTCCTCGCCGACCCAGACGGCGTCCTCTCCCGGCAGCATGGTGGTGTAGCCGCGCGTGGCCTGCGCGCGGATCGCGTCGGCGACGGGTGGCGGTGCGTGACCGAACATGGTGCCTGTGTCCCCCAGGCAGAAGTCCACGTAGACGTGGCCATCGACGTCAGTGAAACGTGCGCCCTGCGCGTGATCCACGAAGAGCGGAAAGGGCGTTGGCCAGTCCGCCATCCAGTGCATGGGCACGCCACCGTAGAGATGGCCTCGTGCCCTGCGGGCGAGTTCTGCGCTTTTGGGATTCGCCGCCGCGAAACGCTGGCGTTCGATGTCCATCACCTTGGTGATGGCGTCCTCAGCAAACGGAATGACTGCGTTCAAGATGCCAAGCAGATCCATTGTTGCGCGAAGGAGGCGTGCTTCGCTGGTGCTTGCCTCACATCCACTTTGACCTATTCCCCTGACGTATGCAAACCTGCGGTCTCAACGGCGGATACACGCATCATGCAGCAAAGACGCAAGTTCTGGGGCTGGGGCCTCGAGGGCCAGGATGTCAGCGACAACGAGATCCAGCTGCTCCGGCATGTCTTCAGTTCGCGCTTTGGCGTAACGCTGGAGGACGAGCCATCGCCGCGGCTCGAGGACTTCACGCTGCGGACACCGCGCGTGTCCGTACCCGCAGCGCTTGCCGCGAAGGCCACATCAGATCCACACGAACGGCTCGTGCATGCCTATGGCAAGTCGTTTCCCGACTACGTGCGGATGATGCAGCGCCATGTCCCCGCCCCTCCCGACTTCGTCTTCTATCCGGAAAGCGAAAGCGACATCACGGCCCTGCTTGACTGGGCGGCCTCGCACAAGGTTGCCGTCATTCCCTTTGGTGGCGGGTCGAGCGTGTGCGGCGGCGTCGAGTGCGACGTGGGTGACCTGCATGCGGGCGTCGTCTCGCTCGACATGGCGCGCATGGGGCGCGTGCTCGAGATCGATCGTGCCAGCCGGGCTGCGCGCATCCAGGCGGGAACCTTTGGTCCGTCGCTTGAAGCGCAGCTGAAGCCGCATGGGCTGACGCTGCGCCACTATCCGCAGAGCTTCGAGTTCTCGACGCTGGGTGGATGGATCGCCACGCGGTCGGGCGGTCACTTCGCGACGCTCTACACGCATATCGATGACTTCGTCGAGGCGATGCGCGTGGTGACGCCGAAGGGGCTCGTGGAAACGCGGCGGCTTCCGGGGTCCGGTGCGGGACCACAGCCGGAGCGTCTCTTCATCGGCAGCGAAGGCATCCTCGGGATCATCACGGAAGCGTGGATGCGCGTGCAGGACGTGCCTACATTCCGCGCGTCGGCCTCGGTGCGCTTCAGCGACTTCCTCAAGGGTGCTGCGGCCGTGCGGGCGCTCGCGCAGTCGGGACTTTATCCGTCGAACTGCCGCCTGATCGATGCGCAGGAAGCGCTTGGTACCGGCGCTGGCGACGGCTCGGCGTCGCTGATGGTGCTGGCCTTCGAGAGCGCGGACCATCCGCAGGAGACAAAGCTTGCGCGCGCTCTCGAGCTTGTGCGCGACCATGGTGGCGAGACCGAAGTGCCGAAAGCGAAGGGCGGCAGCGAACATCGCGAGGGGGCTGCCGGCGCCTGGCGCAATGCGTTCCTGCGCGCGCCCTATTATCGCGAGGTGCTGACGCCCATGGGCATGATCGTCGATACGTTCGAGACGGCGTGCACGTGGGATCGCTTCCCCGCGTTCCATGCGGAGGTCACGCGGCGCATGCAGGACGTGCTCCGCCGCGTCACGGGACATGCGGGCAGCGTCACCTGCCGCTTCACCCATGCCTATCCGGACGGACCGGCGCCCTACTACACGTTCCAGGCGCCGGGACGCAAAGGGGCGCTGATGGAGCAATGGCGCACGATCAAGGCTGAGGCCAATGACGTCGTCGTGTCCGCGGGCGGCACGATCACGCACCATCATGCAGTCGGGCGCGACCACAGGCCCGGCTACCAGGCCGAGAGCCCTCCCCTGTTTGCGGAGGCGCTGCGCGCGACGAAGCGCGTGCTGGATCCGGCAGGCATCCTCAATCCCGGCGTGCTTATCGATCCCGAGGGGCAGCGTGTCGGCGTGCGCGGCGCCATGGCGGATCGCTGGCCATGACGCTTTCCATCCGTCGCGCGCAGGCCGGCGACGTCGACACCATGGTGCGGCTGGTTGCGATGAAGCGCGCCGAGCTGGAGCGGCACGAACCCGTGATGTGGCGCCGCTCGCGGGATGCCGACGAGATGACGCGCGCGTTCTATCGCCACCAGGTCGAGGAGAGCACCGTCATCCTGCTGGCTGCCGAGATCGAGGGACGCGTTGCGGGCTTCATCAATGGCGTGCTGCAGAATGCGCCGCCGGTCTATGATCCGGGCGGGAAGGCGCTGATGGTCGATGACTTCGTCGTCGAGGCTGGCGAGACCGGTGACCGGGCGGCGCTGGCGCTGCTCGATGCCGTGAAGAGCGAAGGTCGCGCGCGCGGCGCCGTGCAGATGATCATCGTCACCGCTGCCCGCGACGAACGTGCGGCCGGATGGTTCCGCGCCAAGGGCCTGCATGTCGCCAGCACGTGGTGGAACTGCGTGCTGTCACACTGACGGGCGCGCGAGTGCCTCTTCCAGGCGCTGGAACAGCGCATTGCCCGGCGCGAAGATCTGGGACGGTTTGTGCAGCAGCACCAGCGCGTCGGCATGCGCCTCGCGCAGGCGGGCCACGACCGCGTCGACTTTCTGCTCGGGCACCAGCAGCGATGTGCCGGCGGCCTCGCGGGCGGGAACAGGCTTCACGCCTGATGCAGCGAGGGAAGACAGCGTCGCTTCATCGAGTGTGGTGCCCGGCAGTTCAACAATGCGCGAAGACTTGCCAAGCACGCGTGCGCCGATCCTGTCGAGGATCGAGCGTGCGGCCTCACGCACCGCCGGAGACCAGTTGGCCTTCAGGCTTGCCGTCAGCGCGGCCTCGCTCTTCAGGATCGTGCCGTCGTCGAGGATCTTCAGTTCGTTGGCGGTGAGCGTCGCGCCGGTCGTCGTGATGTCGACAATGACTTCCGCCGTTCCGGCTGCGGGCGCACCTTCGGTGGCGCCGAGGCTTTCGATGATGCGGTAGTCGGCAATGCCGTGATCGGCAAAGAAGCGCCGCGCCAGCGTCACGAACTTCGTTGCGACGCGCAGCTTGCGGTGATGGCGGGCGTGGAAGGCGGCCGCCACATCATCAAGGTCGGCCATGGTGGACACGTCAATCCACGAACGCGGCACGGCCACGACCACGTCGGCGCGGCCAAAGCCGAGGCGCTCGATCACAAGCACGTTGCCGCCGGCGCCGTGCTCGGCGAGAAGGTCTTCTCCGGTGACACCCATGTGCACGCGGCCGGAGATGAGTTCATCGGCGATCTCGGCCGCGGACAGCAGCGACACCGTGACGTTTGCGGCGCCCGAGAGCCTTGCCGTGTAGTCGCGCGCACCGCCGGACTGCGCGAGTTTCATGCCGGCATCGGCAAGATAGTCGAGCGTCTGCTCCTGCAGGCGGCCCTTGGAGGGAATGGCGATGATGAGGGATGTCATGGACGGCCTCCCTGCTGGCTCACGGCAGCCAACAGCCGGTCGCAGAAGACGGCGAGACCGATCGCGGGCGTGGGCTTGCGCGCGCCGAGCGAAGACAGGAGACCATCATACCGACCTCCGCCCGCCACAGGCTGCGTCAGTGACTGGGCGCGGAGCTCGAACACGAAGCCGGAGTAGTATTCCATGTTGCGGCCGAACTGGGACGCATAATCGAGCCGCGCGAGGTCGATGCCGCCGCTCGCCAGAAGGTCGAGGCGCTGCTGCAGGGCGTCGAGGGCTGCATCCATCTTCACCGCGCTCGCGTCAGCCAGCTTGCGAATGGCGGGCACGCAGGATTTCGCATTGGCGCGCAGCGACAGGAAGGACTCGATCGTGGCGGCAGCGGCCGGTGACAGGCGCGTGGTTGCTGCGTCTGCAGCCCGCTCGATCATGCGGTCGGCAATCTCGTCGAATGTCCGTGTACCGATGATCCTGATGCCGCTCAGGCCCATGGCGTCGCGCAG
Source organism: uncultured Flavobacteriaceae bacterium (assembly GCA_964646885.1). GTDB lineage: Bacteria > Pseudomonadota > Alphaproteobacteria > Micropepsales > Micropepsaceae > SZUA-430. Next base: position 15,707 of record CAZYFM010000032.1, on the reverse strand, counting down.
CATTTCCCGTGCGCGCTGGGGCGACTGCCCCTTCAGCGAGGCGGCGAACTGGTTTTCCTGCGCTGCGTCCGATGACATGCGCTGGAGCAGGTCGCGCAGGCGGCGCGGATGCCAGGCGTGACGCCGGATGCGGGCCGCCGCGTTTGCCGGCAGCTTCAGTCCGTCCAGCAGCGCGCGAAACAGGTTCACGTCACCGATCGTAATGCTTGAACTGCGCAGGCCCGCCTTCTGCAGCGCCTTGTGCGTGAGCATCAGGATTTCGATGTCGCGTGTCGCCGTGTCGGGGGCCGAGAAGCTTTCGACGCCGGCCTGCCAGGACTGTCCGGCCTGCTCCGGCGCCTGCGGATCGTGCCGGAACACCGGGCCCGCATAGCAGAGCTTTTGCGGCGTACTGCCGTCCGGCACGCGCGCAAGATAGATCTGTGCGGCCGGTATCGTGAGGTCGGGACGCAGGCACATTTCCTGTCCGTCTGGCCCGGTGAACACAAAAGTCTGGCTGCGGAGCTCCTCTCCCATGCGGTTCAGGAAGGCGTCCGCGGGCTGAACGATCGACGGCTCGACACGCTCCGCGCCAAAGGCCACGAACTCGGCCAGCAGCGTCGCGGCCTGTGCCTCGATCGCGCCTATGTTCGCGGCGTTGTAAGGCTGGCGCGTCATTTTCAACCGAGCTTTTCCAGCATGGCGCGCACGCCTTCGACGAGGCCCGTGCGGGGGATCGTCACCTGCGCGTCGGCGCCTTTCGCCCACTCGCTGCGATCCTTGATCTCCTTCGCGTGCTCGGCGCCGAGCACGAGGTTCTTCAGCGTCACCACGCCTTTCGCGCGCTCGTCGCTTCCTTCGATCACGGCGACCGGGCTCTGGCGCTTGTCGGCGTACTTCATCTGCGCCTTCATGCCCGAAGTGCCCGTGTAGAGCTCGGCACGGATGCCGGCGGCGCGCAGTTCGCGCACCATCGCGAAGTATTGCGGCACGGCCTCGCGGTCCATGACGAGAACGACAACCGGTCCCCAGGACCTCGACTGCGTGCCATGCCTCGCTGCCAACGCTGCCTGCAAACGACTGACGCCGATGGAGATGCCGGTTGCCGGAACCTGCACGCCCTTGAAACGCGTCACGAGATCATCGTAGCGCCCGCCCGAGGCGACGGCGCCGAAACGGACCGTCTGGCCGTCCTCGTTCTTCACCTGAAAAGTCAGCTCAGCCTCGACGACGGGGCCCGTGTAATAGGCAAGGCCGCGCACGATTGCCGGGTCGAAGAGCACGCGGTCCTGCCTGTAGCCGTTGCCTTCGAGGACGGCGTCGATCTCGCGGAGCTCGCTTACGCCTTCCCGCCCCTGCACGCTATCGCCCACGAGGGTGTCGAGCTCGCGACAGACCAGTTTCCGGTCGGCGCCCGACACCTGGGTAAAGGCGATGACGCGCGCGATGGCGTTGGGGGACAGGTTGGCGCCCTTGGTGAAGTCGCCCGACTCATCCTTGCGGCCAGCGCCCAGCAACTGCGTGACACCCTCGGGTCCGAGGCGGTCGAGCTTGTCGATGGCGCGCAGCACGCCCAGGCGCTGTGGCTCGTGTTCAATGCCGGCACCGATGCCGATGGCTTCGAGGATACCGTTCAGGATCTTGCGGTTGTTGACCTTGACCGCATATTCGCCGCCAAGTCCCAGCGCCTCGAACACGTCGCAAAGCATCATGTAGCCTTCGGCGTCCGCGACAGGAGAAGCCGTGCCGACCGTGTCGGCGTCGAACTGGGTGAATTCCCTGAAGCGGCCCGGTCCCGGCTTCTCGTTGCGGAATACCTGCCCGACCTGGTACCGCCGGAATGGCTTGGGAAGGGCGTCGTAGTTCTCGGCGACGAAGCGGGCCAGCGGTGCCGTCAGGTCGTAGCGCAGCGACATCCACTGCTCGTCATCATCACGAAACGCGAAGACACCTTCGTTGGGGCGATCGAGATCGGGCAAGAACTTGCCGAGGGAATCCGCATACTCGATCGACGGCGTCTCGAGCGGATCGAAGCCATAGGACTCGTACACGCCGCGAATCGTATCAAGCATGCGGCGTTCGGCGATGAGGTCTGCACCCAGGCGATCACGAAAGCCGCGCGGTTTCTCGGCTGCAGGTTTCTTCACTTTTTCTTTTGACATCCTGAAATGCCTTCGGGGGCGGATGGGGCTTGCGGGGGAAAACGTGCGCGTACCATGTCATGGCCGCACCTGCCAATCCATCGCGGAATGGTGCCCCGGAATGCGCCAAAAAGTCTTGCGCGGCCTGCCAGGCAGACCGCGCAAGAGCATGATCAGTTAACCCGAGATTTGCGCGGGTTACTGCGGTGGCGGCGTCGCCGGTTCGGTCGGCTTCGGCTGCGCCGCATACGCCGCGTTGGCGAGCGTGATGATGTAGGCGCGAATGTTCTTTACGTCTTCCTCGTTGAGGTGATCCGCAAAGGACGCCATGCCGTTTTCCTTCAGCTCGCCGTCCAGCACGATTTCCTTGTAACGCGCGAAGACTTCCGGCGCCGACATGCGCAGGTCCGGCAGTGCGCCCGAGCTCATCGCAAAGAAGCCGTGGCAGACCGCGCAGTAGCGATGGAAGGTCTGGCCGCCCTTTGTGATCTGCGTCGCGCTGAACTTCTCGGTGGGCGGCGCCTGCATTGGCCCGCGCTTGATTTCCTCCACGTCGATCGCTTTCGTGCCACCGAGCTTGTAGGCGAGGATCCGGCCATTGTTCGGGTACTTGTTGATCGCGTTGGCGGGCTCCGGCGTCAGCGTGATTCCCACGCCACCCCATCCGGCAAGGACCGCCACGTACTGTTCGCCGTCGACCGCGTATGTCATGGGCGGTGCAATGACGCCGATGCGGGTCTCGCTCTTCCACACTTCTTCACCGGTGTCGGCTTTCCAGGCGCGGATCATTCCGTCGCCGCCGCCCTGGAAGACCAGGTTTCCGGCCGTGGTGAGCACGCCTCCGTTCCAGAATACAGGCAACTTGCTGCGCCAGGCTTCCTTCTGGTTGATCGGGTCCCAGGCGATGAGGTTGCCTTCAACCGTGGGCAGCGGCTGACCTGCCTTGATGGCAGCTTCGGTCAGCGTTGCGATGAGGCCGAAGTCCACGCCCGTGTTCCAGACGCCCGGCTTCACGGAACGCGTGTTGTCATAGGCAAACATCTGGGGTGTCAGCTGGGACGGGATGTAGACCAGCTTGGTCGACGGGTTGAACGCCATGGGCTGCCAGTTGTGGCCACCGTGCGGCGAGGGCTGCACCATTTTCGGCGAATTGCGGTATGCGCTCGAAGGGTCCTCGATCGGGCGACCGTTCGCATCCAGGCCCTTTGCCCAGGTCACCGGCACATAGTTCTTTCCGGAAATGAACTTTCCGGTCTCCCGGTCGAGCACGTAGAAGAAGCCGTTTTTCGGCGCATGCATCAGCACCTTGCGCGCCTGCCCCTCGATTTCGAGGTCTGCAAGAATGATGTGTTGCGTTGCCGTGTAGTCCCACGTGTCGCCCGGCGTTTCCTGGAAGTACCAGGCCATTTCGCCTGTTTCCGGCTTGATCGCAACAATCGACGATACGTAGAGATTGTCGCCTCCGCCCGGCGACCGCAGATAGCGGCTCCACGGCGAACCATTGCCCGTGCCGATGTAAAGCAGGTCGAGGTCGGGATCATAGGCCATCGAGTCCCAGACGGTACCGCCACCGCCCACTTCCCAGTACTTCCACCCTTGCGGGTCGGCCTTCCAGGTCGGCAACGCAGCCTTCAGGTGCTCGTTCTCGACGGGGACGCGCGGATCTCCGGGGACAGTGTAGAAGCGCCAGAGCTGGCGGCCAGTCTGCGCGTCGAAGGCCGTGATGTAGCCGCGCACGCCCAACTCGGCGCCGCCGTTGCCGATGATCACCTTGTCCTTCACGATGCGGGGTGCGCCCGTGATCGTGTAGGGCTTCGACCTGTCGATCGTGTTCACGTCCCAGATGGGCTTGCCGGTCTTGGCGTCGAGCGCCACAAGGCGACCATCCAGCGTTCCGACATAGACGCGCCCCTTCCACACCGCCACGCCGCGATTGACGACGTCGCAGCAGGGCTTGCGGCCCCACTCGCGCGGAACTTCAGGATCATACGTCCAGAGCTGTTCACCGGTCTTGGCGTCGAGGGCGTAGACGACGCTCCATGAGCCGGTTGCGAACATCACACCATCCTTGACGATGGGCGTCGCCTCGAGGCCGCGGATCGTGTTCGTGTCGTAGCTCCAGGCCAGACCGAGGTCCTTGATGTTGCCGGCATTGATCTTGTCGAGCGGCGAGAAGCGCTGCTCCGAGTAGGTACGGCCATGCGCCATCCAGTTCTGCGCTTCGCTGTCTGCCGCGATGATCTTTGCGCCATCGATGTCGGATGCCTGGGAGAGCATCTTCTGCATGGCTTGCGTCTGCGAGATGTCCGGGGTCTGCGTCCCGGAGATCACGTTCGTGACCGTCGTTGCCGGACCACCAAAGCGTGCTCCCAGCACAGGTATTGCTAGCACCGCCCCAACTGCAGCCGCGACCAGCCAAAGGCGCGAGTTCTCAGAAGCCATCCTGGATATCCCGTCGTGAACAGAAATTGCGTGACGAGCTCAACGTAACGGCAGCACTTCAATGCCGCAACGGGTGACCTCACCGGCGCTGGCCTATATTCCACACTTGGGAAGTGTGACGACAAATGTGCTCTCTGCTTCCAAGCGAACGTCACCGCCATGCAGGCGCGCGATCTGCCGCACGAGCGCCAGTCCCAATCCCGTCCCTGTGTCCGCAGTACCCTGCACCGACTTGCGAAAGAAGGGTTCGAAAATGCGCTCACCGTCCTGAGCCGACACGCCGCTGCCGTGGTCGGTGATCCTGAGGACTGCTGATGAGCCTTCTGGCTGAACCGTTACGTCAACCGGTGGTTTGCCATGCCGAAGCGCATTGTCGATCAGGTTGCGGATGACGCGCCGCAGCAAACGAGCATCTCCTTTCACGGTGACCGGTGCCCCGGTGATGCCGATGTCTTCATAACGCGCGGCTTCTTCTGCTGCGAGTGCGAGAAGATCGATCTCTTCGACGGCCTCCAGCCCGCGCAGCGCATCGAGGCGGCTGGTCAGGAGGATCTCCTCGATCAGCGCGTCGAGTTCGGCGATGTCGCGCTCGACGTCGGCCTTCACCCGCTCATCAGCCGTTGCCTTCAGCCGCTCCACCCCCAGGCGCAAGCGGGTCAGTGGCGTGCGCAGCTCATGGCTGGCATTCGCCAGCAGCATGCGATGGGCGCCAACCAGTTCCTCGATGCGGGATGCTGCGCGATTGAAACTTTCGGCGACCTTGGCAACCTCGTCCTTGCCTTCGACCTTGACCCGCACACTCAAGTTGCCTGCGCCCAACGTTTCAACGCCGTGCTGGAGGCGCTCGAGCCTGCGCGTCAGGCCGCGGACAATCGGAAAGGAGCCGATTGCCAGGATGAGAGCCACGACAGCCATGTGCATGAGAAAGCCACTGCCATGCATCCGGCGCTGGAAGGGTGGACGGATGACAATCACGCGGCCGTCCTGCAACTGAAACTTCCAGACAGGATTGCGTCCGTAGAAGCGTGTCCGGATCGAGTCGATGTCTTCTGGCGGCGGCAAGGGGGCGCCCGCGGTTCCCACAAGCCGACCCTGCCGGTCATAGACGGCGAGGTCGGCTTCGAGGAGGCTGGAAAGCCTTGCCAGCGCCTTGAGCTGTTCCTGCATTGGCGCTTCAGGATCACCTAATGCCGCCGAGGCCACGCCCGAGGCCATGCCGAATGCACTTCGTGCCATGGCCTGTTCGGGCCCGGATGACCAGATGGCTGCCGACACCACAAAGGCCATCACGAGCGTACCGACGACCGTCGCGTAGACCTTCAGATACAGTCGATTGAAGATCCTCATGCGTCAGTCCTGCGCCTTCGCAAAAACATAACCCGCGCCCCGCACGGTCAGCACGCGCCTCGGACGCTTGGGATTGTCTTCGATCGCAGATCGGATCCTGGAGATGTGGACATCGATCGAACGGTCGAACGCCTCGATGGATTCTCCCTTCACGATGTCGAACAGCACTTCGCGGGAGAGGACCCTGCCCGCCCGTTCGGCCAGGGCCAGCACGATCTCGTACTGGTAGGATGTCAGGGGGCGATGAACGCCATCGACGCGCACCTCGCGCGCATCCCTGTCGACTTCCAGCCGGCCGAAGCGCAGCACGTTTGCGGGAGTGGTTGCCTGAGACCTGCGCAGGATCGCGCGGAGGCGCGCCAGAAGCTCGCGAGGCTCGAAGGGCTTCGGGAGATAATCATCGGCGCCCATCTCCAGGCCGATGATGCGGTCGAGCGCATCGCCCCTTGCGGTGAGCATGAGGATGGGCGTCTTCGCGTGCGCCCTCACCTGCCGACAGACTTCAAGCCCGTCGATGTCGGGCAGCATCAAGTCCAGGACGATCGCATCGAAGTTCTCGCGCTGGCTCATTTCGACGCCAACCTTGCCGGAAGCGGCGTGCATGACCGAAAACCCGCCCTCGCGCAGATAGTCTTCCACCATCCGGGCGAGGCGCGGGTCGTCTTCGACGAGGAGTATGCTTGCGGTCAATGGATCCTGGCCTGGACTGGTTCAGACCCTACGCAATCAAAAGTCCCAACGGTCCGCAAGCTTTGCGCGCTGTTCGGGTGTCAGGACTTCCGCTGCGTCGGCGATGAACTGTACCATCTTTCGGCTGGCCTCGTCGGCGAGCGCGAGCTGTTCGGTACGGAGTGCCTCCAGTGCCGCACGGTCAATGGCCGGCTGCTTCAGGATCTCGTGCGCCTTCTTGCGGCCTTCCATGAAGCGTGTGCGCAGCGGGAGAAGCTCCTTCGTCGCGGCCTGCGCGATGGCCGTCAGTCGCTTCTGCTGGTCCTCTGTCGCCTCGAGGCGACGGGCGGCGAAGCCCACGAGACGCTGCACGTGCTGCTCGGCCCGGTCCATGTCGAAATTGCCGTGCATGCGGTGGTGACCACCCCAGCCGTGCCCCATGCCGAGCATTCCCATGTGGTGACGCGCGATCCCTGCTGCCGCGATGCCGCCACCGGCGATCCCCAGCACAAGTGCCACGATCAGGGCCACGTAGCCGAAGCGCTTGCCCTTCGGGGCCGTTTCTTCAGTCATTTCCTGTTCTCCATTCTGTTCGGGGTGCCTGCCACACCCTGGCCACCTCCATGTGGGCCTCCGGCGTTTCGTCATCATGTCGGTCATGCAAAGTTTTGTTTCTGCCGCATGGCGACAGATGGGCAAAACGGGCCAGTCCGGGCGTTAACCGAGCCAATTTCTCGCGCCTTTTCGCGGTTTTGGGGGTTGTGCGGCGCGCCCTATATCGTTCTAATCCGGCCCCTTCGGACACCGCTCCGCCCTTTTCGACACAGATCAGCGACCCATGGCCAGATTCACGATCATTCCCGACAACACGAACATCGACTTCGTGAAGAACCGCTTCATCGCGTTCGCCTTCGACGGGTTGCTCGTGCTGATCACGATCCTGTCGCTGTGGTTCCAGGGCCTGAACCTCGGCATCGACTTCACGGGCGGTGTCGTCAT
>CAZYFM010000032.1:0-8030 GCA_964646885.1 uncultured Flavobacteriaceae bacterium | reverse complement strand
GGACACGACGTTTTCGTCGCCATCGGCATGTATTCGGTGCTGCAGTTCGACTTCAACCTGACATCGGTTGCCGCACTGCTGCTCCTGGCCGGCTACTCAGTCAATGACACCGTCGTGGTGTTCGACCGAATCCGCGAGAACCGCCGCCTTTTCAAGAAGATGCCTTTTGGCGACCTGATCAACAAGTCGACCAACCAGATGCTGTCGCGCACCTTCCTGACCAGTTTCACAACGGCCCTGTCGGTAATTCCGCTGCTGTTCTTTGGGGGCGAGGCCCTGTTCGGTTTTGCGGCCACGATCCTGTGGGGCATTGCCGTCGGCACGTACTCTTCGGTGTTCGTCGCCTCGTGCGTTCTCCTTTACCTGCCGGCCATCCAACTCGGGCAGCCCCGTGCGGAGCAGACGGGCGGCGTACAGGCCTGAAGGACGCAGATCGCTTAACCGTGCATTAACCTGCCAGAATCGACAATCCCTGCAGTGGATTGTCGTGCGTCGAACTGCGTTTGTTTTCGAAGCTGGCGGGTAAAAATGCGATGTGGCGATGGCCGCTCGCGCGGAGCGATCTCGTGTTCGGAAAACTGGTGGGTCTTTACAGTTCCAGGCAGGTTGAAGAGAAGCTGAAGGCGGTGGAGGAAGCTGCTGCTCTTGCGATCCGCGAGGCAGAAAGCGCTGCAGAGGCCCGCATCCAGGCTGCAATCGCCTCCCACGATGAAATCCGGGCAGAGCTCATGGCGGTGGCCAATGCCGTCCAGCAGAAGGCCGGCCAGAAGATCATCGCTGCCGTCACGACCACTGAAGCCATGCGCCAGCAGGCCGAAGCCATGTTCGAGGCCGTCAAGCGAACGGAAACGATGACATCGGACGTCACCGACGCGAGCGCCCGATCGGTCGAGAACACGAAGGTGATCGCGAGTGCGGCCGAGCGCCTGTCCTCGACCATCCAGTCCGTGAATGCAAAGCTCGAGCAGACCAGTTCTTCGACCGTGAACGCCGTCAATGCCAGCGCCCGTGCCAAGACGACGATTGGCGAGCTTTCACTTGCCGTCTCCAAGATCGGCGAGGTCGTGGATGTCATCCGCGAAATCGCGACCCAGACCAACCTCCTTGCGCTGAACGCCACGATCGAAGCTGCGCGCGCAGGCGAAGCCGGCAAGGGTTTCGCCGTCGTGGCCAATGAAGTGAAGCAGCTTTCCATGCAGACGGCGCGCTCGACCGAAGAGATCCGCGCCAAGATCGACGAGATCTTCCGTGCCACGCAGTGCACGGTCGATGCCAATGACGAGATTGACCGGCTGATCAAGGCCGTGGATTCCTCGGCCCGCGAAGTCGGGCACGCAATGTCCGAGCAGAGCCTTGCCACCAGCGAGATCGTCAGCAGCGTGGAGCAGACCCTGCCCGCCGTGGAACGCGCCGCCAGTGCCATCCAGGGCGTCAACCGCGAGGCCATGTCTGCCGGCAAGATCGCGGAAGACGCGAAGACCTGCGCCGAGGGCCTCACGCATGGCATTCATGAACTGCGCGACGCGATTGCCGACATCCTCCTGAAGTCCACCGCCGAACGCGACCAGCGCGGCGCGTCGCGCTTCGAGATCAACCAGAGCGCAAACCTCGAGCAGGACGAGTACGACGTCGAAGGACTGGAGGCCCGCACGGATGGCGACCTGCTGGCAGCGGTAAACATCGAGAACATTTCCTCGACCGGTGCGCTGATCACCGGCGCGGGGAAGCTGAGGGTGGGCAGCCGGGGCCGCATCTACATCAACCGGCGCCCGGTGGCCTTCACGGTTGTTTCCGTGACGCCCTACTCGCAGCGTATCCAGTTCACCGAGTCCTTCGACAGCGACATGCGTGCCGTCTTCGAAGACCTCACCCGCGGCCTGACCCCGATCTCCCAGGCGCAGGAACGTCGCGTCGTCTGACGCCTTGCGCTAGCCAGGCGTACCCGCTTCCACGGCAAGGCGACGCAGTCCTTCTTCGCGAGAGACAACGGGCAGGTAACCGAGCTCCCTGCGCGCCTTCGCATCGATGAGCGTGCAGTCGCGGCTCATGATGTTTGCCGTAAAGCGTGTCAGGGGCGGACGCGACGGCAGGCTCAAGCCCCTCCAGGCGGTTTCACCGATCCACGCGATGGCGCGCACGAGCCATCCCGGCATTTCCTGGCGCGGCGGCTCGATGCCCACGGCGCGCATCATCTGGCTTGCGAAGTCCCTGAACACCACGGGTTCGCCATCCAGGACGAAGTAGGCTTCGCCTCCCCGGCCGCTGGTGAGTGCAAGGTCCATGGCGTGGACAAGATTGGCGATGTTGGTGGTGGACGTGCGTGCGCGGCCGCCATCAATCCAGGCGAACTGTCCCTTCTTCACCATCTCCCGCATCACGGGAAGGATGGTCTGGTCGCCTTCGCCCCAGACAAAGCGCGGTCTCAGGACAATCGTGCAGAAGCCGGCTTCGTCATCATTGGCTTCCCGGACAGCCTTCTCCGCATAGGCCTTGGTCCGCGAGTAGGGAAACGGTGACTGCAGGGAGAGCGGATAGTGCTCGTCAACGTCGCGCATGTGCTGACCGTGAAAGAGCGCGGCCTCGGTACCGATATGGATGAAGCGCTTCACGTCCGCGCCCTTTGCCGCTACCAGCAATTCGCTCGTGCCGTGCACGTTGATCTCCCAGTACTCGGACCAAGGCCCCCACTCTTCGACATAGGCGGCGCAGTGAATGACGGCGTCGAATCCCCTGAGCTGCTCGGTGCGAACTTCGCCGAGGCTTGCGCGCATCGGCGTGGCGCCGAGCTGACGGATGATCGCGTCGCTTTTCTCGGAACGCGACATTGCGGTGATCTCGTGCTTGCCGGCGAAGGCTTTCACGAAGGCGCCACCGACGAAGCCCGAGGCTCCGGTGATGAAGATCTTCACGTTTCACCCGTTCGTTTACCTGACAAACATAGCGGGGCCACGCGGTTTCGCAATGGATTTGCCGCCCCCTGCCGAACTGGCCTAATGTAAGGGCGAGATGAATTCCGGGGTATCCATGTCGACCATCATTCGCCTTGTGCTGGCACTCGCTGCCGCGTCAATCCTGCTGTCGCCCGCACGTGCGGCAGAGCGCACGCTTGTCTACGTGCTGTTCGACGGTTTTGCGCCCGCCATGGTGGATGCCACGAAGACACCCAACCTGGATCGCATCAAGGCCGAAGGTGCCTGGTCGCGCCATCTCGTTCCCGTCTATCCGACCATGTCGCTTCCCAACCATACGAGCTTTGCGACCGGCTGCTGGCCCTCGCGGCACGGCATCGTGCAGAACAAGTTCTTCGATCCTGACAAGGGTGTTCCCTATTCCGAAGACGGAGACGCGCACTGGCTGAAGGGCTGCGAACCGATCTGGCAGGCGGCCGAACGGCAAGGCGTGAAGGCCGCGGCGCTGAACTTTGCCAACCGGTGGGACCGAAAGAAGAATGTCGCGCTCGCCTCCTACACCAATCCGTTCGTGAGCTGGGAGCAGTCGCCCAGCGACGAGCAGGTCCTCGCCCAGGCGCTCGCCTACCTGAAAAGGACGGATGCGCAGCGCCCGCGCGTGATTGCGCTTTATTTCCGCGGCCCCGACCACGAGGCCCACGTGAATGGCGTGACGTCTCCGGAAGCGCTGCGCGAGGTGCGCAAGGCCGACGAGATCGTTGGCAAGCTGATGGCCGGCATCAAGGCCATGCCGGCGGGCCATGAAGGCACGCTGATGATCGGAACCGACCACGGCATGATCGCGGTTGCCCCGCTCGTGAACCTGGGGCGCATCATGAACCGGCACTGGATCCTGGGCCGGGATTCGGGTGATGGCGGATCCGCCTATCTCTACCTGGACAAGGGCGAAAGCGTGGAGCGCGTGGAAAAGGCGCTCGCCATGTATTCGCAGGCCTTCACCGTGCATCGCCGCGGACAGTTTCCGGCCTACGCCCATCTCGGCGATGGCGCGCGTACCGGAGACCTGATGCTGGTCATGAAGCCCCCCTACTATGTCGCCGGCTCCGACAGCCTGCCCTGGTATGCGCATGCGATGGGCATGACATGGTTCTGGTCGGACATTTTCACGCCGGACGGACTCGGCGGTCTCAAGGCCTCGCATGGCTACGATCCTGCCATCCCGGAGATGCATGGCGTGTTCTATGCGTGGGGCGCGGGCGTTGCGCGCGGACGGGAAATTCCCAGGCTGGACATCATCGACGTCCATCCCACGGCGATGTCGCTCCTGGGGCTTCAGCCGGGTAACCCGGTCGATGGCAAGGTGACCGTGGAACTCATGGAGAGTGCGCCGCGCTGAGGATGCGCGGGCACTAAAGGAATGTGGCGGCCGCGAACCAGTAGCTGAGAGCCGCCATCAACGCCGACATCGGGATCGTGATGATCCATGCCACCACGATGCCGCGCGCCACGCCCCACCTGACGGCCGAGGCGCGCCTTGAGGCGCCGACACCCACGATCGCGCCCGTGATCGTGTGGGTCGTCGAAACCGGAATGCCCAGTGCGGTTGCACCGAACAGGGTCATGGCGCCCGCCGTCTCGGCGCAGAAGCCCTGCATCGGGGTCAGGCGCGTAATCTTAGATCCCATCGTGTGGACGATGCGCCAGCCACCAAACAGTGTTCCGAGGCCCATCACGACGTAGCACGAGATCGCGACCCAGAGCGGGATCTCGAACTGGCCACCGGTATGTCCATGGCTGTAGAGCAGCGCGGCGATGATGCCCATGGTCTTCTGCGCGTCGTTGCCGCCATGGCCCAGCGAATAAAGGGACGCCGACAGGAACTGCATCCGCCTGAAGGTCGAGTCCGCGAAGGCCGGTGTCGCCTGGATGAACAGCCAGGTGACAATCAGCATCATCAGCAACGCCAGGACCACGCCGGTGAGCGGCGAACCAAAGATGGCGAGAACCGTCTTGGTCAGGCCGCCCCAGATGACGGCGTCGAACCCGCCCTTAGCCACGCCGGCCCCAACGATGCCGCCTATGAGCGCGTGGGAACTGGATGAGGGAATGCCTCCGAGCCACGTCACCACATTCCAGATGATGGCGCCCGACAGGGCGCCGAATATGACGGCGTCATCGATCAGGTCAGGCGAGACAATTCCCGAGCCCACCGTCTTGGCCACCGCGACGCCAAACACGAAGAAAGCGACGAAGTTGAAGAAGGCCGCCCAGGCCACGGCGTATTGCGGCTTGAGGACCCGCGTCGACACGATGGTCGCGATGGAGTTCGCCGCATCGTGCAGGCCGTTCAGGAAATCGAACGACAGCGCGACGATGATCAGGAAGATCAGGGATGGGGCGATGCCGCCAAGATCCATTGCCCGCGTTCCTTCAGAGGTGCTCGATCACGAGACCGCTGATGCGGTTGGCCACGTCCTGGAAACAGTCGACGACCTTTTCGAGGCGGTCGTAGACCTCGGCACCGCGTATATAGACCATGGCGTTGTCTCGTGCCGGGCCCTGCAGCAAGGCTTTCAGGCCGTCCTGGCACACATGGTCCGACTGTTCCTCGATGCGGACGATTTCTTCCGTGATCACGTTCAGCCGCGGTGCGTTGACCCTGAGGTTCCGCAGCAGGGGAACAGCTTCTCCCGTGAGCGCTGCGGCCTTGATGATCAGGTCGCCCGTCTGTCGCATCTGGTTCTCGAACGTGGTCACCTCGAACAGCTGAACGGCCTTGGCTGTCTTGTTCATCTGGTCGATGGCGTCATCCATCGAGGTGATGAGGCCACGGATGTCGCCACGGTCGAAGGGCGTGATGAAGCTGCGGCGGATGGCCTGGAAAACTTCTGCGGTGATCAGGTCTGCTTCATGCTCATGCGACGCAATCTGCGCGCAGAAGTCGCCCACTGAAGGGCCTCCATCCAGCATGCCGCGGAGCGCCTTCGAGCCGCCGATCGAGCACTGCATGTGACGCTCGAACATGTCGAAGAACCGCTCTTCGCGCGGCATCATCTTCTGGAACCAGCCCATCATCTGCGTGACCCTCGCCCGGCCGCGTTCGTCGCGGCGCCCTGAAAACCGGGGCCTGTCTATCCGATGAGGGTCCCAGCGTCACCGGGGCAAGAGTGCGCAAGCTGGGGGCAATTGATGAATCGCGCTTAACCACCTTTGGCGACAGAAGCCCTGCGGTTGCAGCCCCGTTCCGCGAACGCGTCCCTCACGCTGTCAGGCTGCGGCGGCGGAAACCGAGGCGGGCTGCTGGCGGATCAGGAAGTCGAAGGCCGTCAGCGCAGCCTTCGCGCCGTCACCCATGGCTATGATGATCTGCTTGTACGGGACGGTGGTTGCATCACCAGCGGCGAAGATGCCGGGAACCGATGTCGCGCCGCGGTCATCGACCTCGATCTCGCCCCTGCCGTTCAGCGCCACGGTGCCCTTCAGCCATTCCGTGTTCGGCAGCAGACCGATCTGCACAAACACACCGTCCAGGTCCACGCGACGGTTTTCGCCAGACTTGCGCTCCCTGTAGGACAGTCCGGTCACCCTGCTTCCGTCACCGTGCACCTCTGTCGTCTGGGCCGAGGTCACGATCGACACGTTGCCGAGAGAACGGAGCTTCTGCTGAAGCACGGCGTCAGCGCGCAGCTTGTCGTCGAACTCGATGAGCGTCACGTGTCCGACGATGCCGGCGAGATCAATTGCCGCTTCAACGCCCGAGTTGCCGCCTCCGATCACGGCCACACGCTTTCCCTTGAACAAGGGACCGTCGCAATGGGGGCAGTAGGCGACACCCTTGTTCCGGTACTCATTCTCGCCGGGAACGTTGAGCTGGCGCCAGCGCGCGCCCGTCGCAAGAATGATCGTCCGCGCCTTCAGCCGCGCGCCATTCGTGAACTCAACTTCGGCCAGCGCACCTGGTGCCGTGCCGGGAATCAAACGGCTCGCCGTGAGGCCATTCATCACGTCCACGCCGTACTCATTGACGTGCTCGGACAAGCGCGCGGCCAGCTGAGGGCCTTCCGTGTGGGGTACGGAGATCAGGTTCTCGATCCCCATGGTGTCCATCACCTGTCCGCCAAAGCGCTCGCCTGCGATGCCCGTGCGGATGCCCTTGCGTGCCGCATAGATCGCCGAAGCCGCTCCCGCAGGACCGCCACCGACCACCAGAACATCGAAGGCTTCCTTCGCCGCGATCTGGGATGCGTTTCGCGTGGCTGCGCCCGTGTCGAGCTTGCCGAGGATCTCTTCAAGGCTCATGCGTCCCTGGGCGAAAGGCTTGCCGTTCAGGAAAACACTGGGGACCGCCATGATGCCGCGAGACTCGACCTCGTCGGGAAAGACCGCGCCATCGATCGCGGTATGCGTGACCGCCGGGTTGAGCAGGGCGAGCAGGTTGAGGGCCTGCACCACATCCGGACAGTTCTGGCAGGAAAGAGAGTAGAATGTCTCGAAGTGCAGCGGTCCTTCGAGTGCAGCGGCCTGCTCGAGAACTTCCTTCGCCTGCTTCGGCACAACACCTCCGGCGTAGAGCAGCGCCAGGACGAAGGAATTGAATTCGTGGCCCAGCGGCAGGCCGGCGAACCTCACGCGCGCCTCGCCTCCGCTGGGGCCGACCGTGAAGGATGGCTTGAACCCGGCGCCATCCTTCTCGGAGATCTTCACGAGATCGGAAAGTTCCGCCACTTCGGCGAGCAACTCGCGCATGCTGGCGGATGTTTCGGATGCGTCATGGAAAGCGGCAAGCTCGACCGGCACCGTCAGGCGCTCCAGATAGGCCTTGAGCTGTGTCTTGATGGCTTGATCGAGCATTGCCGTTTCTCCGTCCAGGATTGTTGTTGTGGTTCAGATCTTGCCGACGAGGTCGAGCGACGGGGACAGGGTCTTCTCGCCTTCCTTCCACTTGGCGGGGCAGACTTCGCCCGGATGCTCGTGGACGTACTTCGCCGCCTTCACCTTGCGGAGCAGCTCGCGGGCATCGCGACCCACGCCGCCTGCATTGATCTCGACGATCTGGATCTTTCCATTCGGGTCGATGACGAACGTGCCACGATCTGCAAGGCCTGCTTCCTCGATCATCAC
>CAZYFM010000031.1:262-29282 GCA_964646885.1 uncultured Flavobacteriaceae bacterium | reverse complement strand
TCCGGCGTGAAGGCCGCGATGTCGATGCCGCGGGGGATCACAACGATCCGCGACAGGTCCACGCCGTGCTCGCGGCTGACGTGTTCGGCGGTGAACCGCGAGTTTGCGATGATGGCATCACCACGGGTCATGATTGCGTTGTAGTAGCGCTTGAGCGCGTTCCCGGCGTTGTAAATGCCGTGGTAGGTTGCCACGAACTTCGCGCCTGTCCTGCGTGCTGCAATCCACGCGCTCCATGCAGGGGCGCGCGATCGTGCATGGATGATGGTGATGCCTTCCTTCCGAACCAGGTCTGCAAGAGTTGCTGCATTCGACCAGATGCGAAACGGGTTTTTCGTGTCGTAGTCCCCGCCGAACAGGCGCGCGCCGCATTTCTCCGCTTCTGCCGACAGGCGTCCGCCTTTGGTCGCGATCCATGCTGTTCCACCTGCCTTGACGATAGCCGCCGCCACGTCCACAGCCGTACGCTCGGCGCCACCGGCGTCGAGCGCCGGTATCACCTGCAGCACTTTCAGTGGTTGGTCAGACATGGTCATCGCGGGCGGTTGGCGTCAGGCGCGTTTTATCGGGTTCGAATCCCTTTGTAACGCGGATAATCCCTCGCGATAGGTTGGGTAGGCAAGCCTCACACCCAGTTCGTGCCTGATGCGCCGGTTCGATACGCGCTTTGATTCCTGATAAAAGCTCGCAGCCATCGGGGACAGTTTCGACCTGACCTGCTCGTATGCTTCAAGCGGTGGCGGCTCCATTCCCAGCAGTGTGGCCGCATACGCGACGACTTCCTGCGGCGGCGCGGGTTCGTCGTCGCACACGTTGTAGATCCGGCCTGCACGTGGAGCCCTGATTGATGCGAGCAGAACTTCGGCAATGTCGTCCACGTGAATGCGCGAGAACACCTGACCCGGCTTGTCGATGCGCCGCGCGGTCCCTTCCCTCAGCGACACGAGCTGGTTGCGGCCCGGACCATAAATGCCGGCCAACCGGAATACGTGAACGGCAACGTCATTCGCCCTTCCCCAGGACAGCCAGGCTTCCTCGGCGTCGATCCGTCGACGCGCGCGTTCGGACTGCGGTGCTGTCGGCGTGTCTTCGTCGACCCATCCGCCGGCATGATCACCATAGACGCCCGTTGTCGAGAGATAACCTACCCATGCCACGCGGGATGAGACGCTCGCCAAGGCGTCGCCGCAGGCATGCAGTGCTGGATCTCCTCGATCATCAGGTGGCGCGCTGACGAGGACATGCAGGGGTGTGGCGGAGAGAATTCCTGTTTCGTTGATCCGGTCGAGCGTTACGGCGCGAAACCCGCGGGCGGCCAGTTCCGCGATCCGCGCCTCGGATCGTGCCGTTCCGACGATCTCCCAGCCCTGGGTCTTGAGACGCGAGGCCAGTGCCTCGGCGCAGAATCCCATTCCCAGACACAACAAACCGGCCATTGGACGCCCTGAGAACCTTACCTGGGTTTAACACTTGAAATTGCCGCAAACCCAAGTGATTCTGTGCCCATGCTCACATCACTCATCGCTGCCGGCGCGCTGGCCCTGTCTAGCACATTTTCGTACCAGGTCTGCCTCAAGAAAACCGAGCGGCATCCGGACGAGGCCCTCGAGATGGCGATGAACGCGCTCGTCGACGGCAGTGATCCCATGGCAGAACACTGTGCGGCGGTCGCGCTGGTCGGGCTCAAGCAGTACGAGGAAGCCGCGCGACGGCTGGATACGCTTGCGCGCAAGGGTTCTGCGGGAGACGCCGAAATGCGTGCCGAGATCCTGGACCAGGCCGGCAACGCATGGCTTCTCGCCGGGCAGGCCGAGCTTGCGACTGCATCCTTCACCGCTGCGCTGGGACTGATGCCCGGCGAGGCCATCTATCTGATTGACCGGGCGCGCGCCTCTGCGGCGCTCAGGAAATGGGCCCAGGCCGAGACGGATCTTTCGTCGGCTCTCGTTTCCGAGCCAGGCAATATCGAGGCCCTCGTGCTTCGCAGCAGCGCGCGACGCGCGCAGAAGAACCTGCAAGGTGCCAAGGGTGACATCACTCAGGCGCTTCTTCTTGATCCGGAGAATATCGAGGCCATTGCAGAACGCGGCCTCATTCGTGCGGCCACCGGCGACAAGGCCGGTGCGCGACAGGATTTCCTGAAGGTGCTCGAAAAGGCTCCCAACGGACCGGCCGCTGCCAGCGCGCGCAAGGAAATCGAGAAGCTGGAACTCAAGACCGGCCGCTAGCGGCAGCCCATTCCGCGCGCACATCCTCGTCGACTTCGCTTGCCATTGCGATCTCGCGGTGCCTCGCGAAATCGCCGGCTGGAACGAGCCGCGACAGGGCCCACGCTGCGGTGCCCCTCACGACGGGTGAAGGGTCTTTCAGGAGTGCCTCCACTTTCGGGACCAGTGACGACAGTGCCGCGTTACCCGCGGCGATGAGCACGTTGCGGACGAACCTGTCACGGCCGATCCTCTTGATCGGAGAACCGCTGAACATGGTCCGGAATGCTGCGTCATCGAGAGACAGCAGGTCGACAAGTTTCGCGTCGCGCAAGGCTGGGCGTGCCGCGTAGGCGGTCTCCTTCGTGGAACTGGCAAACTTGTTCCAGGGACATACGGCGAGGCAATCGTCACAGCCGTAGATCCTGTTTCCCATCAGGGGCCTCAGTTCCCGGCTGATGAAGCCCCTGTGCTCGATGGTGAGGTAGGAGATGCAGCGCCTTGCATCCAGCCTGTAGGGTTCAATGAACGCGTTTGTCGGGCACACGTCGATGCAACGGCTGCATGACCCGCAGTGATCGGCCTCCGGCTCATGCGCCTGCAGGTCAAGCGTCGTCAGGATCACGCCCAGGAACAGCCATGAACCGTGCGTACGGCTGACGAGGTTCGTGTGCTTGCCCTGCCATCCAAGGCCGGCAGCCTGGCCCAGGGGCTTTTCCATGACAGGCGCGGTGTCGACAAACACCTTCACGTCACCGCCCAGCTTCGCAACCATCTGGCGCGCGACCTGTTTCAGGCGCGGCTTGATGACATCGTGATAGTCCTTGCCCTGCGCGTAGACCGAGATGGCAGCTCGTTCCGGCGTGTCGAGCACGGCGAGCGGGTCGTGTGCTGGCGCGTAGGAGTGACCGAGAACAACGGCAGACCTTGCCTCGGGCCAGAGACGGGTTGGGCTCGAACGTTCGTCAGAGCGTTCCCTCAACCACCCCATGTCTCCATGAAAGCCCTGCTCCAGAAAACGGAGCAGTCCCTCCACGGCAACCCTGCCCTGGGATGCCGGAGCAAATCCCACGGCATCAAAGCCGACGCCCAGGGCTGCGTCCCGAATGAACGCCCTCGCGTCCTGCGCGTTACCAGTGGCCATTCAGAAATCGAGGTCCTGATAATGGGTCGCGTGAGGAACGCCAGGCAGCGTGTCCGTCAACAGGACCCTGAATGAAGGACGCGACTTCATGCGCGCATACCAGTCCCGCGTGACCGTGAAGTCCGCCCAGGGAACATCGCCGAAGTAGTCGAGACAGGACAGGTGCGCCGCCACGGTCAGGTCGGCCAGGCTCAGGTTTCCAACCAGTGAGGCTGAACGATCAAGCTGCCGTTCAAGCACCTGCATCGAAGCACGCAATGACTGCAGTGCAGACTTCAGTTCCGAGAGGTCAGGCTGGCGATCGTCGCGGTCCGCAAAGCGCTTGAGCAAACGCTCCTCGAGCACGCGTGAGGTTGCGACTGTCCAGAGGCGCTCATCCGCCCAGTTGATCCAGCGACGGGCCTCAGCCCTCGCGGTGTAGCGCTCGGGCATGAGCGGTGCCGAAGCCACCGACTCCTCAAGATACTCGGCGATAGCGCGTGCATCCGACAGAACGTGCCCGTCCGACAGCGTGACCTGCGTGACGTCCTGAACCGGTACGCCCATCTCCCACGGGCGCGCCGTGGTGCACTCATGGGTGATGCGCTTCTCGTTCAGGACGAGCCGGACTTTTCGGCAAAAGGGGGACAGTGGAAAATGGCGCAGTCGAAGCATGGCTGCAGATTAGGTGTGCCCCTGCACGCGCTCAAGGCTTTGCGCACCGGTCTGCGCCATTGAGGTCAACGTTCGAGGCTCGCGCAGAGATTGTATACCCTCGATCATTCACGTAAGGCCCCGGCGGGTTGGCGCGATAGCGCTTGGGGCTCGGAAGAATCGCGGCGAGCCGCGCGGCCTCGAGGCGGGTCAGCCTTGAAGCCGACTTTCCAAACCACTTGCGGGCGGCGGCCTCCGCGCCAAAGACGCCGGGCCCCCACTCGATGACATTCAGGTAGACCTCCATGATGCGACGCTTGGGCCAGAGTCCTTCAATCATCAGCGTGAAGTAGGCCTCAAGTCCCTTGCGCACCCAGGAGCGGCCTGGCCAGAGAAAGACGTTTTTTGCGGTCTGCTGGCTGATGGTCGATGCTCCCCGCAGCTTTCCGCCCCGCTCCGCGTCCTTCCAGGCGTCTTCCATTTCCTTGAAGTCGAAACCCCAGTGACGACAGAATTCGTTGTCCTCGGACGCGATGACCGAACGAATGAGGTTCGGTGAAATCTGCTCCAGCGGAACCCAGTTTCGCTTGATGGCCTGCCCACCGAACACGCCCTCGCTCAGCATGAGCATGGTCGTTGGCACGGGCAGGAACCGATAGGCCAGCGTGAGAAAAACCGTGAAACCAAATCCATACACAACTGCGCGAGATCCGTAGAACCAGACCCTGCGCCAGAGCGGCCATGGCTCGGACAGTTCCGGCTCGTCCTCTTGCGACGGCCGCTGAGGCTGCGCTGGTGGCGGTGGCAATGGCGGTGGTTCATATGGCGGTGCCGGGTCCTCCGGTGGCGCGTCCGGATGAGCGCGATCATCGTACTCGTCCTCATCACGCACGACCGGACGGGCTTCCAGGACCAGCGTGTAGCCGGCGCCTTCGACGGCTTCCGCCAGCGCTTCATCCGTCACGTAATTCGCGATGCGAACGATGACCTGCTGGTGCTCGTAGTCAACGATGGCACGATGCACGCCCGGCACCGAAAGCAAGGCATGCTCGGCGCGCAGCGCACCGTCTGCGTCACTCAGGCCAGCGACGCGGAAACGGCGTGTTTCGACGGGTGTACGTGATTCCCCCATTCCCGTTACTTACGGGCGGGCGCGAGCACAGCGCAAGGTTCGGCTGTGCTCCACGCCGTGGATCGACGCCCGTTTACACGGATCAGGCGATTGCCGCCGCAGGCCGGTCGCTCAGCGGGTGTTTCAGACGATTCAGCATCTCCTTCGGACAAATCTGCCAGAAATTCTGCTTCTCGATCTCCCACTGGTCGAGGAGGCGCTTGGCGTGCCTCGAACCTGTTTCGGCGACATGCTCCTCAATCAGGGACACAAGCAGGTCGTTCCAGTAGGACGACGCGATGCGCTCCCACACCACGCTGTCCGGATTGACCTTGATCGCGAACTCGTTCTTCGGGTCGTGAACGAAAGCCATGCCGCCGGTCATGCCGGCCGCGAAGTTGTCTCCGACGCCGCCCAGGATTACAGCGACACCTCCCGTCATGTACTCGACGCCGTTGGAACCGCAGCCTTCCACGACCGTGATGGCGCCCGAGTTGCGGACGGCAAAGCGCTCACCTGCCTGTCCGGCTGCAAAGAGCTTTCCGGCGGTTGCGCCGTAAAGCACCGTGTTGCCGATGATCACGTTGTCCTGGCTTTCCAGCTGGCTCGACACCATCGGACGAACGATGATGGTTCCACCCGACAGGCCCTTGCCCACATAGTCGTTCGAGTCGCCGTAGAGCTTCAGCTTGACGCCCTGGACCGCGAAGGCACCCAGGGATTGTCCAGCCGAGCCCGTGAGCTTCACGGTCAGCTGTCCCGGGTTCAACCCCTTCATGCCGTACTTGCGCACGATGTGGCTTGAAACGCGCGTGCCGATGGCGCGCATCGTGTTTCGCACCGTGTAGGTCAGCTGCATCTTCTCGCCGTCCTCGAGCAGGCGCGCGGCGTCCTTGACGATCTTCTCGTCAAGGGTGTCCGGCACTTCATTGCGTCCCTCGATCGTGCAGTAGCGCGGGTTCGGACCGGGGTCAGCCTGCACCAGCAACGGATTGAGGTCGAGGTCGTCCAGATCGTGCGCGCCGCGGTTGACCTGCATGAGCAGGTCCGTGCGTCCGATCACGTCCTTGAGCGAGCGGAAGCCGAGGGCCGCCAGGATGTCCCTTACCTCCTCGGCGAGGAAGCTCATGAGATTCACAACCTTGTCGGGCGTTCCCGTGAACTTCTTCCTCAGTTCCTCACTCTGCGTACACACGCCAACGGGGCAGGTATTGGAGTGACACTGGCGCACCATGATGCACCCCATGGCCACAAGTGCTGCCGTGCCGATGCCGAATTCCTCTGCGCCCATCATGGCGGCCATGACGATGTCACGTCCCGTGCGCAGGCCACCGTCCGTGCGCAGCACGACGCGGTGGCGCAGGTTGTTCAGTGTCAGCACCTGATTGGCTTCCGTGAGCCCCATTTCCCACGGCACACCTGCGTACTTGATCGACGACAGGGGCGAGGCGCCGGTTCCACCGACGTGTCCGGAGATCAGGATGACGTCGGCCTTTGCCTTTGCCACGCCCGCCGCGATCGTTCCAATGCCCGTTGACGCTACAAGCTTCACGCAGACGCGCGCCGTCGGATTGATCTGCTTGAGGTCATAGATGAGCTGGGCCAGGTCCTCGATCGAGTAGATGTCATGGTGCGGCGGTGGCGAAATCAGCGTCACGCCCGGTGTCGCGTGCCGGAACTTCGCAATGAGCTCCGTCACCTTGAAGCCTGGCAGTTGTCCGCCCTCGCCCGGCTTTGCACCCTGCGCGACCTTGATCTCGATCTCGCGGCACTGGTTCAGGTACTCAGCGGTGACGCCGAAACGGCCCGAAGCAATCTGCTTGATGGCAGAATTTGCATTGTCTCCGTTGGGCTTCGGCTTGAAGCGTGCCGGATCTTCGCCGCCTTCACCCGAGTCCGACTTCGCGCCAATGCGGTTCATGGCGATGTTCAACGTGCCGTGCGCCTCTGGCGACAGGGCGCCCAGCGACATGCCTGGCGTCACGAAGCGCTTGGAAATCTCAGTGATCGACTCGACGTCCTCCGCCGGGATCGGTGCGCGGTCCCGGGGCCTGAAGTCCATCAGGTGACGCAGGCTCGTCGGCGGCGACTTCCTGACGGCGTCCGTGTACTTGCGGAACGTCGAGCGGCTTTCCTGCGTGACCGCCGTCTGAAGCAGGTGGATCGTATCAGCAGAGTGCGCGTGGGACTCGCCGCCCGCGCGGTACCTGTACAGACCGCCGATGGGGAGTGCAGCCACATCCTCGGCGAAGGCCTTGGCGTGCTGGCGGCAGATGCGCTTCTGGATGCCGGCGAGGCCGATGCCCGAAATACGTGACGGCATGCCGGGGAAGTACTCTGCCACCATCGAGCGCGAGAGACCCACGGCCTCGAAGTTGTAGCCGCCGCGATAGGACGAGATCACCGAGATGCCCATCTTCGAAATGATCTTGAGCAGGCCGGCACTCACGCTGTCCATGTAGCTCTTGACGCATTCGCCGAGGCGCCGGTTGCCGAACAGGCCGCGGGCGTGGCGGTCGGCAATGCACTCCTGCGCAAGGTAGGCGTTGACCGTCGTTGCACCAACGCCGATCAGGACGGCGAAATAATGGGTATCAAGGCACTCCGCCGAACGGACGTTCAGGGACGTAAAGGTCCTGAGCTGCGTGCGCACGAGATGCGAGTGGACTGCGCCAGTCGCCAGGATCATGGGCATGGCGGCCACTGTCGGCCCTACGCGTTCGTCCGTCAGGATCAGGTGCGCGTAGCCCATGCGCACGGCTTCTTCCGCCTGCGCGCAGATCTTGTCGAGCGCCGTCTTGAGTGCGCCATCTTCGGCCCTGCCGTCGCGCACCTCAAACGTGCAGTCGATCTCGAAGAACCGGTCCTTCAGGTGATCCTTCATGCGATCGTACATGCCGGTCGAGATCACGGGGCTTTCGAGCGTGAAGACCTCGAGCTGCGTCTTGTTCTGCGCCAGCACGTTGCCCAGGTTCTTGAACCGCGTGCGGAGGCTCATGACGCGGTCTTCGCGCAGGCTGTCGATCGGCGGGTTCGTGACCTGGCTGAAGTTCTGTCGGAAGTAGTGCGACAGCGGGCGGTATTGCTGTGAAAGGACCGCCAGCGGCGTGTCGTCGCCCATCGAGCCAACGGGTTCCTTGCTGTCCTCGACCATCGGGTGGAGGACCATCTCGAGGTCCTCCATCGAAATCGCGGCCGCCAGCTGCCTGCGCCTGAGGTCAGAGCGCTCCTCGAACATCAAGGGTTCCGGGCCTGGCCCGATGATGGGATCCAGTTCGACGATGTTCTTCGTCCACTCCTCGAACTTCTCCGAAGCCGCGAGCTCGTCCTTGATCGAGCGGTCGTCAAAGAACTTGCCGCGCTCGAGGTCGACGCAGATCATCTGCCCGGGTCCCACGCGCCCCTTCTTCGCGATGCTGGGTTCGGGGAGGACCACCATGCCTGTTTCGGATCCGACGAAGAGCAGACCGTCCTTCGTAATCGAGTAGCGCAGTGGCCTCAGTCCATTGCGGTCAAGGCCCGCAACAATCCAGCGGCCGTCCGTCACGGCCAATGCCGCAGGACCGTCCCACGGCTCCATGACGGCGTTGGCGTACTGGTACATGGCACGATGAGATTCCGGCATTGATGCCTGGTGCTTCGACCAGGCTTCGGGGATCAGCAGCGTCTTGGCCATGGGAGCCGAGCGACCGGCACGGCACAGCACCTCGAAAACGGCGTCGAGCGCCGCAGAGTCCGACGAACCCGGCTGAATGATCGGCTTGATGTCTTCCTGGTAGTCACCAAAGGACTCGTTCGCCATACGCACTTCATGGCTCTTCATCCAGTTGGTGTTGCCCTTGATGGTGTTGATCTCACCGTTGTGAGCGAGCATGCGGAACGGATGGGCGAGGTACCAGGTCGGGAACGTGTTCGTCGAATAGCGCTGATGGAAGATGGCCATCGGCGACACGAAGCGCGGATCGAGCAGGTCCGGGTAGAAGACCGACAACTGTTCTGCCAGGAACATGCCCTTGTAGATCAGCGAGCGCGTGGAGAGCGAGCATACGTAGAAGTTCGGGATCGACGCCCGGCGGACCTGCGTCTCGATGCGGCGACGGATGATGAAGAGGTCCCGTTCGACTTCCTCGATATTCTTCTTTGCGCCCGTGTCGAACATGATCTGTTCGATTTCAGGGCGCGTGGCGTTGGCCTTTTCGCCGATGACGGAGATGTCCACCGGCACCTGTCGCCAGCCATAAATGTAGTAGCCAAAGCGGAGGATTTCAGCCTCGACGATCGTGCGGCATGTTTCCTGCGCCGCGTAATCCGTGCGCGGCAGGAAGATCATGCCGATTCCGATGCGGCCTGACTGCAGCGGGTGACCCGTGAGGCGTACCTCGTCAGCGAAGAACTCCTGCGGTACCTGGATGTGAAGGCCAGCGCCGTCGCCCGTCTTGCCGTCGGCGTCAACAGCACCGCGGTGCCACACGCATTTCAGGGCATTGATTGCGTGGAGCACGATTTCCCGGCGCGGCTTGCCGTCGATTGCCGCGACCAATCCGACGCCGCAGGCATCCCTCTCCTGATCGGGTGCATAGGCGTGGTTT
This sequence comes from uncultured Flavobacteriaceae bacterium, assembly GCA_964646885.1. GTDB lineage: Bacteria > Pseudomonadota > Alphaproteobacteria > Micropepsales > Micropepsaceae > SZUA-430. The sequence continues at coordinate 19,598 of CAZYFM010000031.1, read as the reverse complement.
TCCTCGAGATGCCGGGCGTTCTCTTGATATCTGGCAAGCTGTTCCTGGATGTTCTCGGACATTGCTTTACTCCGCCGCGGACCGCGCTGCCTGCGCGCCGGTCTCGAGATAGTTGTGAATGGATTCTGCTGCGTCGCGGCCATCGCGAATGGCCCAGACCACGAGCGATGCTCCCCGCACGATGTCACCGGCCGCAAAGACACCGGGCATCGATGTCATCATGGTGCGCTGATCGATTGTCAGCGTGCCCCACTTGCTGATCGCAAGATCACTTTCGCCGAATGCCGTGTTGAGGTCTTCGGGATCGAAACCGAGCGCCATGACCACAAGGTCCGCCGGCAGGGTGAACTCGCTGCCGGGTACTTCCTCGGGGGCCTGGCGGCCGCTGCCGTCAGGCGACGAAAGGCGCATGCGGATCGCGCGCACGCCTGTCACGGCCTTGTCGCCCTGGAAAGCTCTTGGCGCCGCAAGCCACGAGAAGACGACGCCCTCTTCTTCGGCGTGTCCGACCTCGCGCAGCGAACCGGGCATGTTCTCCCTGTCGCGGCGATAGAGGCAGGTCACCGACTTCGCATGCTGCCTGATGGCTGTGCGCACGCAGTCCATTGCCGTGTCGCCGCCGCCGATCACAACGACGTTCTTGCCCTTCGCGTTCATGCTGCCGTCGTCGAACGCCTTGACCTTCTCTCCGAGACAGACGCGGTTTGACGTCGTGAGATAGGCCAGCGCCGGCACGATGCCCTGCAAGCCCATTCCGGGTGCCGACATCGTGCGGGCCTTGTACACGCCGGTTGCGACGAGGATCGCGTCGTGCTGCTTTCGCAGCCTGGCGAGCGGCAACTTCTTGCCAATCTCGGTGTTCAGCTGGAACTTGATGCCTGCCTTCTCGAGGCGGTCGATGCGCCGGTTCACAACATCCTTCTCAAGCTTGAAGTTCGGGATGCCGTAGATCAGCAGTCCTCCCGCCCTGTCATAGCGGTCGTAGATCGTCACGGCATGGCCCTTGGTGCGCAATTGCTCCGCCGCCGCGAGGCCCGCGGGCCCCGATCCGATAATCCCGATCGACTTTCCGGTGTCGCGACCCGGCGAGAGGGGCTTGACCCAACCCTTCGTCCAGGCGGTGTCCGTGATGTATTTTTCCACGGCGCCGATCGTGACGGTGCCGTGACCGGACTGCTCGATAACGCAGCTTCCCTCGCAGAGGCGGTCCTGCGGGCAAATGCGTCCGCAGATCTCGGGCATGTTGTTGGTGGCCTGCGAAACCTCGTAGGCCTCCTGCAGGCGTCCCTCGGCCGTCAGCTTGAGCCAGTCGGGGATGTTGTTCTGCAGGGGGCAGCTCACCTGGCAGAACGGCACGCCGCATTGCGAGCAGCGGCTGGACTGCTCGCGGGCGCCTTCCGTCGGAAACTCTGCGTAGATTTCCCCAAAATCAGCTGCCCGGGTTCGGGCAGCCCGCTTTTCGGGCATGTTGCGCCTTACGCTCACAAAGCGCAGCATCTTGTTCTCGGCCATGGTCCGGGGTCCGTAATTTTCAAACGCGAAATGGCGGTATACGGACAAAAAATTGCTTCGCAAGCGCGAAATCGCACTTTAAGTCAGCAATACTGCCTTAAAAGTGGAGAAATGTTTCAGATCAGACCAATTCCGATCCAATTCTTCTCCATATAGGCTCGAAACGGACCTATCATCGGGGGAAGGCAGGCTGGCAGCCGATTTGTGCCCACCTCACCTCTGATGTACGGTTCGCGCCCTTTTCGCCCCCAAAATGTATCCCGCAGGGCCCATGGAACTTCTCTGGAAGATCGTTTCTGCCATCATCCTGGCACTCGTCGAAGGCATCACCGAGTTTCTACCCGTTTCCTCGACGGGACACATGATCCTCGTCCGGGAGTTGCTGGACCTGGATGTGCCTCCCGGGGGCGTCTTCGAGGTGTTCATCCAGTTTGGCGCCATCCTGTCGATCTGCGTGATCTATTTCGACTATCTCTGGAAAGTCACGAAGGCAGTCCCCTTCAACGAGAATGCACGCCGCTTCGCGTTCGGCCTGTTCATCGCCTTCCTGCCCGCGGCTGCGCTTGGCGTCCTGCTCTCGGACTTCATCACCACCTACCTGTTTTCGAAGTACGTTGTGGCTGTCTCGCTGGTGCTGGGCGGCATTGCGATCATCTACATCGAACGCATGGTGAAGATCCCGCAGTACTACTCCGTCGAGGATTTTCCGCTGTCGCTCTACTTCAAGATCGGGCTTTGCCAGTGCATCGCGATGATCCCCGGCGTCTCGCGCTCGGGCGCAACGATCATGGGATCACTGCTGATGAAAGTGGAACGCAGCGCTGCGGCAGAGTTTTCGTTTTTCCTCGCGATCCCGACGATGTTCGGCGCATCCGCCTACTCGCTCTACAAGCACTGGAATGACCTGCACTCGGCGGACTTCCTCGTGCTTGGCATCGGCTTCGTGGTGGCTTTCGTGAGCGCCTACTACGTCGCGCGCATGTTCCTGTCGTTCGTGGCGAACAACGGTTTTGGCGTGTTTGCGTGGTACCGGATCTTCATCGGCACGCTGATGCTGAGCTATCTCATCACGAAGGAATACGTGCTGGCCTGATGGCCGGAACTACGCGCCTTCGCGCTCGAGGTATTGCCCGGTCGGCCTGTAGGACACGAGATAGGATGGCACGATGGCCTCTGCTGCCGTCGGCACGATTCCCAGCTCGGCGATGGTTTCCACCGCACCGGCATCCGGCCCCGCCTTAACAACGTTGTCCTTGCGGAGCAGCTTCACCTGGTCGTGCGTGATCGGCGCGAAAGGCAGCCAGCCAAACAGAATGCCGGCAATGTCGAGCATGAAAAACGGGATCGGGACAAAGATGAAGCGGCGGCCGGTGTTGCCGGCGATCAAGTCGAGAATCTGCTGGAGCGTGTATACGGAGGGCCCGCCCAGTTCATAGGTCTTGCCACGGCACTTCGAATTCCTGAGCGCCACCGAGACCGCCTTTGCAACGTCGCCGACGAAGACCGGCTGGAAGCGGGTGCCACCGCCGCCAAAGGACGGGAAGAAGACGCGGGACCATCGCATCAGGCGCGCGAACAGGTTGAAGAACCCGTCCTCGCTTCCGAAAATCACGGAGGGGCGGATTACAGTAGCTCCTGGAAAGGCACTGCGGGCTGCGGCCTCGCCCTCTGCACGACTGCGCGCGTAGCTGGAGTTCGACTTTGCATCGGCGCCGATCGCCGACATCTGGACAAGCGTGTCCACACCCAGCTCCGCGCAAGCGGCCGCGATCGTTTCCGGCGCGTCCACATGGGCGCCCTGAAAGGACTGGCCGCCACCCGGCCTGAGGATGCCGACCAGGTTGACCACGGCAGAGGCGCCCTTGATGGCTTCGCGCACGGAGGCTTCATTGCGGACGTCTGCCCGGACCAGCGCGATTTGTCCCACCTCACCCAAGGTTTTGAGGTCCAGATGGAGGTTCGGGCGCCGGGTCACCACCCGGATCCGGTACCCGTCCCGCGCCAACTGACGGACAACCTGCTTTCCGACGAAGCCGGAACCGCCAAAAATCGTCACAAGCTTGCCTGAAGTGGGATGCTGCACGGGTCGAATTCCTTAAGACTTGGAGTGGTCCGGCGCTTGATAGCCAAAAGCGCGGCATACTTGAAGGGTACTTGTGTTGCGTTTTCGTTGACAGACCGGGGTCCCGGCGGATACCACTCGCGCCCTTGATTGCTCCTGCAAGCCCAGATGGCGGAATTGGTAGACGCGCTAGTTTCAGGTACTAGTACTGCAAGGTGTGGAGGTTCGAGTCCTCTTCTGGGCACCACTTCAAAGCTCTGATCTCCCGGAAACGTCCGCATGAAGATCCATTTTCACGAGGGCGACCTGCCCGGCGGCGTCGACTTCGGCAAGAGCGTTGCAATCGATACAGAGACATTGGGACTGAATCCGCTGCGCGATGCGCTGTGCCTTGCGCAGTTGTCCGGCGGCGACGGGCATTGCCACGTCGTGCGCTTTGACCGCAAGTCCTACAAGGCGCCCAATCTGGTGCGCCTTCTGGAAGATCCCGACGTCGTGAAGATCTTCCACTATGCGCGCTTCGACGTGGCTGTTTTCCAGCGATATCTGAACGTTGCCACGTCTCCGATCTGGTGCACCAAGATCGCCTCGAAGCTTGTTCGTACCTACACGGACAAGCACGGCCTGAAGGACCTCGTGAAGGAACTTCTCGACGTTGACCTCTCGAAGCAGCAGCAGAGTTCCGACTGGGGCGCGGCGAAACTCAGCGACGCGCAACTTGCCTATGCTGCCTCGGATGTGCTGCATCTCCACAAGCTGAAGAATGCACTGGAAGCCATGCTTGTGCGTGAAGGGCGCCTGGACCTCGCGCAGCAGTGCTTTGCGTTTCTCGGGACGCGCGCACGCCTTGACCTGAGCGGCTGGCCCGAAGAAGACATTTTCGCCCACTGACACGGTAACGATGCCCGGCAAAGCGGCATCCGGATGCATCTGCGGTCATCAACCCCGAAAGCGGCTGATTCCGGCGCGGATTGCCGCGGGTTCGGGCCTCGCCGCGGATGGTCAATTGCTTGATTCCGCTGGCCCGAAAGCCCATACTGCGCACGCATCGTTTTTCGCACTCTGACGCCATTTTTGCGCCTTATCGCCGTGCGAACCATGGGGACGATGGGCCTTTTACGAGTATTGCCGATGACAGCTGCACACAGTGACATTTCCGTTTCCGAAAAGACCAGCGCCGATCTTGACGCCGCGCGCCGTGTCCTGTCGGTTGAAGGTGATGCGCTGTCCGCGCTTTCGCGCGCGCTCGACCACCGGTTCACGAAAGCCGTCGACATCATCATGGGCGTCGATGGCCGCGTGATCGTATCGGGCATGGGCAAGAGCGGTCTCGTCGGTGCCAAGATCGCCGCAACACTGGCCTCGACGGGGACACCGTCGCAGTTCGTGCATCCGGGAGAAGCCAGTCATGGCGACCTCGGCTTCGTCACCCGCAAGGACGCAGCCCTGCTCCTGTCCAACTCGGGCAAGACGCAGGAGCTCACAGACATCATCGAATACACGCGCCGCGCCGGCATCCCGATGATTGCGATCACGAGTGGCGCGGAGTCGCCGCTTGCGCAGCACGCGGACGTGCCGCTGATCCTTCCGGCCGCGCCCGAAGCCTGCCCGATGGGGCTTGCCCCCACAACGTCGACGACGATGACGCTCGCCCTGGGCGACGCGCTTGCCGTTGCGCTGATGAAGCGCCGCGGGTTCACGCCCGATGACTATCGCGCCCTTCACCCGGGCGGATCACTGGGGCGCAAGCTCGTCCGCGTGGCCGACATCATGCACACCGGAGATGAACTGCCGCTGGTGCCTGAAGGCGCCGCCATGAGCGATGTCCTTATCGAGATGACGTCGAAGCGCTTTGGCTGCGCCGGCGTCGTCGATGGCCAGGGAACGCTGCTCGGCGTCATCACCGATGGCGACCTGCGTCGCCACATGCAGGGAGACCTGCTCAAGCGCAAGGCTGCGGAAGTCATGACCACCCGCCCCCGCCTGATCCGCTCCGGCGCCTTGGGTGCGGAAGCGCTGCGCCTCATGAACCAGCACGCCGTTCCGGTGACCTGCCTGTTCGTCGTGGCCGACGAAGATGCAGGCAAGGCGAATGCGAAGCCCGTCGGCATCGTGCACGTGCATGATTGCCTGCGCGCCGGCGTCGTCTGAGCCCCCCGAGACAGGGAACGCCCGAACGCATGGCCCGTTTCATCCAGGATCCCGAGACCGGCCGCCTCGTCCCCGCAGGGGAGCAGGCGGTTCCGCAACGGTCGCGCCTGGACAGCTGGGAAATCCGTTCGCGGCAGCGGGCCGACTCGACTGTCGGCTATTCCCGCTTCGTGCGCATCATGAAGGTGATGCTGCCCATCATCGCCGTCAGCCTGGTCGTGCTGGTCGTGATCTATTCGGCCAACGGGCGTGACGAGACGATCAAGATCACGGCCAAGGACCTGCGGGAGATCACGCAGGATCGCGCGCTTGTCAGCCCCAAGCTGACCGGAACGGATGGACGCGGACAACCCTTCACCGTCACGGCCAAGGGCGCGTCGATCGAGCCCGGCAAGGCCCGGAAAATGACCATCGAGGATGTGCAGGCCGACATCACGATGCAGGACAAGAGCTGGCTGCAGGTCGGCGCCGTCGAAGGCATCCTGGACGTCGAAGGCAAGACGCTGGACCTGAACAAGACCATCAACATCTACTCGGACCGCGGCTACGAGTGCCACACCGATACGGCCCGCTATGATTTCGGCGCTGGTGTGCTGAAAGGCACAACTGCCATCAAATGCCAGGGTCCCCTGGGCGTAATCACGGCCAACCGCTTTGAAGGCCTGAAGGATCCGGGTATCCTGAAGTTCATGGGTGGTGTTTCGACAAAGTACTTCCCTGCGGCGCGCAAGGGAGAGGCGGCTGCCGCCGCGAAGGACAACCCGGAAGGCATTGCCGAACCTGTCGCTGAAGACGAAACAGATATCCAGGCTCCGGCCGCCAGCCCTGCCGCAACCCCAAAGAAGAAGGCGAACTAGGCGTGAAAACGATTTCCATCCTTTCCGGGTCCTTCGTCCTGGCTGCGGCGCTTGCAGCCACTGCGGCTGCGCAGGGCGTGCCCAACCCGTTCTCGGGCATGGGACGGGACAGCGACCAGCCGATCTCGATCACGGCCGACTCGACCACTGCTGACATGCGCGCGGAGACGGCGACCTATGCCGGCAATGTCCGCGTCATCCAGGGGAACCTGATCCTGCGTTCGGACACGCTGTCGATCAAGGTTGCCAACGGATCCATCGAACACATCGAAGCCAATGGCGGCGTCATCCTCTCGTCGCCCCAGGGACAAGCGACCGGCAGCTCGGCCGTCTATGACATCTCGCAGCGCGTGGTGAAGCTTCTGGGCAAGGTGACCCTTGTGAAAGGTCCTAATGCACTGCAGGGCTCTTCACTCGTGGTTAACCTCGCGACAGGAAAAGCCGACCTGCAGGGCGGCGGACCTGATGGTCGTGTCACCGGAATTTTCGTTCCGGCGAAGGCGCCGAAGCTTCCGACGCCCGGTTCACAGCCAAAAACTGAACCAGAGAAAAAAGAAACGGGCTCAACCCCCTGAATTTCAACGCAACTTTAAGGCCAACCGGGATTTTATTGCCCAGTACAAAGTTTAAGGCGCCCAGAGCGAACCACGCATGACGTACATTGGTGGCCAAGGCAGTGATTATGGACGGCCACATCTCGTGGCCGAACAGACCGGCCTGGTCGTGAACCAGCTCAGCAAAAGCTTCCGCCGCCGTCCCGTGGTTCGTGGCGTATCGCTCCAGGTGCGTCGTGGCGAGGCCGTTGGCCTGCTGGGGCCCAATGGTGCCGGCAAGACGACCTGCTTCTACATGATCACGGGACTGATCCCGGTCGACAGCGGCCAGATCCTGCTGGATGGCCATGACATCACCGTGCTGCCCATGTATCGCCGCGCCCGCCTGGGGATCGGCTACCTGCCGCAGGAAGCCTCGATCTTCCGTGGGCTGACCGTCGAGCAGAACCTCCTGGCCGTGGCCGAGCTTGTCGCGCCGGATCGACAGAAGCGCCAGCAGGTCGTTGACGACCTCCTGGCAGAATTCTCGATCGAGCACCTTCGCCGCGCCCCTGCCCTTGCCCTGTCAGGCGGCGAACGTCGCCGCGTCGAGATCGCCCGCGCGCTGGCCACGCAACCATCCTTCATGCTGCTCGACGAGCCATTCGCCGGCATCGACCCGATCGCCATCGGCGACATCCGAAAGCTGGTGCACCACCTGAAAGAGCGTGGCATCGGCGTTCTCATCACTGATCACAACGTCCGCGAAACGCTCGATATCATTGATCGCGCCTATATCATCCATGATGGAGATGTGATGAAGGAAGGCACGCCTCGCGAGATTATCGAGGACACGGACGTGCGCCGCGTTTATCTCGGCGAAAAGTTCTCGCTGTAGGATGACCTTCCCATGGCGCTGAACCAGAGACTCGAAATCCGCCAAGGCCAAGGCCTTGTGATGACCCCGCAGCTGCAGCAGGCGATCAAGCTTCTGCAGATGTCGAATCTCGAGCTGCAGGTCTTCGTCGAACAGGAACTCGAGCGCAACCCGCTTCTGGAGCGCGAGGAGACAGACGGCAACACGGCCGAGCGAGAGGCGACCGATACGCCCGCCGAGGCGACGACGCTGAGCCTCACCGAGGACGCGCCGCCGGTCAATGCCGCTGAAGCCGTCGATACCGATTACGAGAATGTCTACGCCGAGGATACCGCGAGCGAACGCGCCCAGGAGGCGCCGCGGGACAGCGGCCTTACGGTGCAGGCGGACTCCCGCTCGGGCAGCCGGGATGGCGAAGATGCCATGTCCATCGAGGCGACGCTGACGCGCGCGCTGAACCTCCACGAGCATCTTGAGCAGCAGCTCCATATCGTGTGCACGGATCCGCGCGACAAGCTCATCGGCGCCTACCTCATCGACATGATCGACGAGTGCGGCTACCTGACGACAGACCTCCAGACGATCGCGCAGGCGCTGGTCGTTCCGGCCGATGTCATCGAGCGCGTGCTGAAGACAATCCAGACCTTTGACCCGACGGGCGTCGGCGCGAGGTCGCTCAATGAATGCCTGGCGCTGCAACTGCGCGAGAAGAACCGGCTGGATCCTGCGATGCAGGCACTGCTCGACAATCTCGGGCTGCTGGCCAAGCGCGACTTTGCCTCGCTGCTGCGCGTAACGGGCGTTTCAAACGAAGACCTCTCGGACATGGTCGCCGAGATCAAGCAGCTGAACCCGAAGCCTGGCCTGAAGTTCGGCGCCGAGCCGGTTCAGCCCGTGGTGCCCGACATCCATGTTCGTGCGACGCCCAATGGCGGATTCCACGTCGAACTGAACAACGACACGCTGCCCAAGGTGCTGGTCAACTCGCGCTATGCGGCGACGGTTGGCGGCAAGGACAAGGACGTCAAGACCTACCTGACGGAGCAGTTGAACAATGCCAACTGGCTGGTTCGCAGCCTTGAACAGCGCGCGCGCACCATCCTGAAGGTTTCATCCGAGATCGTGCGCCAGCAGGACGGCTTCCTGGCCCATGGCATTTCGCACCTGCGACCGCTCAACCTGAAGTCCATCGCCGAAGCCATCGGCATGCACGAGTCAACCGTCAGCCGCGTGACCGCGAACAAGTACATTGCGACGCCGCGGGGGACCTTTGAACTGAAGTATTTCTTCTCGTCGGCCATCCAGTCTGCCGAAGGTGGCGATGCGCATTCCGCGGAGTCCGTGCGCCACCGCATCCGCGAACTGATCGACGGGGAAAGCCCCGCGTCCGTGCTTTCGGACGACCGGATCGTGGACGTGCTGCGTGTCTCGGGCATCGACATCGCGCGCCGCACGGTTGCAAAGTACCGCGAGGCCATGCGAATTCCCTCATCAGTAGACCGCAAGAGAATCAAGCAGTCCATTGCCACCACAGGCAGCGGAAACACCCCTTGAATCGTCATCCCGATATGGCCAAATCAGGTCTGTCATGGGAGACTCATCACCCTCGAGAATACGCGAAATCCGGCACTCCCTCCTTCCCGCCTTTTTTCTGGTGACAGTATACTCAAGCAAGGACGCGAAGCTCCATGGAACTCAGCATCACCGGCAAGCAGATCGACATCGGAAACTCCCTCCGGACCTACGTGCAGACCCGCATGGGGCAGTCGGTCGGAAAGTATTTCGACCGCCCGGTTGACGGCTCCGTCACCTTTTCCCGCGACGGCCACGAATACCGTGCGGACTGCACGCTGCATCTCGCTTCGGGCCTGTACCTGCATTCGCAGGGCCGCTCCACCGACATCTATGCCAGCTTCGATGGCGCCATCGAGCGCATGGACAAGCGCGCGCAGCGCCACAAGGGCCGCATCAAGGACCACCACAGCTCGTCGCGCGCCGCCATTGCCCACAGCCCGGCCCGCGAGCATGTGATCGCCGGCGACCATGCCGACGAGAACAACGATACGGCGGCGCTGAACCCGGTCATCGTCTCGGAAGGAACGACACAGCTTCGGAAGCTGTCGGTCGGCGAGGCGGTCATGCAGCTCGACCTGATGGAGGCGCCGGCCCTGGTGTTCCTGAACGCGGCGCATGGCGGCCTGAACGTCGTCTATCGGCGCGCCGACGGCAATATCGGCTGGATCGACCCCAATACCGACCTGAACAAGCGCTAGCGCGCCGTGTTCTTCCTGGCCGAGTACGCCACGCGATGAATGTATCCGATATCCTGTCCCCGGCAGACGTCGTCTGCGGGATGCGAACGTCCGGCAAGAAAAAGCTGCTGACGGACCTGGCCGCACTCGTTGCGCCGCGTCTCGGGCTTGACGCTGCGCAAGTCTTCGAGGCGCTGTGGGAACGGGAGAAGCTCAGCAGTACCGGTGTCGGCAGGGGTGTTGCCATTCCACACGGACGCATTCCCCAACTGAACAAGATCACCGGCGCCTTCGTTCGCCTGCAAACGCCGGTCGGCTATGAAGCCATCGACGACACACCCGTTGATCTGGTGTTCCTGCTGCTGACCCCCGCCGATGCGGGGGCCGATCACCTGAAGGCGCTGGCGAAGATCTCGCGCCTCCTTCGCAATGCGGGCACCTGCGAGCGCCTCAGGGCGGCGCCGACCGCAGATGCCCTTTATTCCGTCCTTATCGAGCCTCCGGCTGGATCCCAGGCTGCCTGAGGTCAGTGCACGCTGACCGGCTGCATGTCGTGCTCGCGGGCTGCCGCGAACGCGAGTTCCCTGTTGTCCAAGACGGCGAGAGGACGACCGTCGGCGGCACAGAGCACGAAGTACTTCCCGACAGGATTGATCTTCGTGTTTGCCGGCACGAGGCCCGACGTGACGAGATCCGACGCTGGCGTTTCGCGCACATAGACGAGATTCTGCGCGATAAAGTACGCGCCTGCCTGTGTCCGGTCCTGACCTGAATTTCCTGCCTGTTTCGCCTGCATTTGCCTTACTCCACTCGAGACTTGCGCGACGTTCCCGCACTTTCGGGTCATTCGCAGCCTGCTCGTGGAATGTATATGGGAGTGCAAATGTGGAATTTGAATGGCCGAGCGCTCAACCTGCCGTGATCGGAATCTGACGAATTTCGGGGGTTTTCTGAATCTGCTTAAGGTTCACGCGAAGCAATCCGTTGGCCAGCGTGGCAGAAACCACCTCGAGGCTGGATGCCAGGGCGAAGCTTTTCGTGAAGGACCGCGCTGCAATTCCCTTGTGAAGGTAGGCCTTCCGGTCCGGCGGCGGCGTCCTTTCGCCTTTCACCGTCAACTCGCGGTCACAAACGGTGACAGAGAGGTTTTCCGGCGCGAATCCCGCGACCGCAATCGTGATGCGCAGGCTTCCGTCCTCGAACTGCTCGATGTTCAGGGGTGGGTAGGATTCAGCGGTGTTGCGGCTGGCGAACTCAACGAGACGCTCGATCTCGTCAAAGCCGAGGAAAAAGGGGCTGCCGGGAAAGAGATGTCTCGACATCTATGCACTCCGGCCGCATTGCATTGTTGCCCGCCTTTTTACAGAAGTAACGCCTGTCCCGACGGGACGGTTGCCCGCCGGGCGCCCTAGCCTCCAACAATTGGTTCTGCCTCCATCCCTGTCAAGACGCGATCAGCCTTCCGTGACCTGGAAAGACCTTGCACCATTTGCGCTTTTTGACGACGCGACATGGCCCGACCGCGGCGCCCTGCTGCTGGAGCAGCCTGTCGGCGAGGTCGTCGCACACCGGCAGGATGAGGTTGAAGGGGCCCTGGAGCGCCTCGACGAAGCCCTGGCGGCCAACCTGCATGCGGCTGGCTATGTCTCCTATGAGCTTGGTTACTGCTTCGAGCCAAGGCTCCGGAAAATCGCGCCCTTACCGGTTCGTCCCCTGCTCCGCTTCATGCTGTTCGAGAACATCCAGAGGCTCGAGGCGCGGCAACGCGACCGCTGGCTTGGCGAACTGGCCCCCTGCGAGGTGACGTCCATCGACACTGCGGAGACCATTTCCAGGGACAGCTACGAGCGCAAGTTTGCGCATGTCCATGACCTGATTGGACGCGGAGATGTCTACCAGGTCAACCTGACGTTCAAGATCCGGACCCAGGCGATCGACAATGTCCCCTCGCTCTACCAGCGCCTGAGGGAGCGGGCACGCGCCGGGGGATGTGCGTTCCTGCATTTTGCCGAGGAGGACGTGCTCTCGTTATCGCCAGAGACATTCTTCAGCGTGTCCGGCAAACAGATCAGCGTGCGTCCGATGAAGGGCACTACATCGCGCCACCCGCGGCCTGAGTTCGACCGCCAGCGTGCCTTCGAGCTCCAGAACGATCCAAAGCAGCGCGCCGAGAACCTCATGATCGTCGACCTGATGCGCAACGACCTTGCACGCTTGTGCGTGGCGGGCAGCGTGCGCGTCGACGACATGTTTACGGTCGAGACCTATCCGACCTATCACACGCTGACGTCGACAGTGAGCGGGCAGCTGTCTGCCGAGCCACGCCTGTCGACAATCCTTCCTGCCCTTTTCCCCTGTGGCTCCGTCACGGGGGCGCCGAAGATCAGGGCCATGGAGATCATTCGCGAAACCGAAGACGAGCCCCGCGGCATCTATTGTGGCGCCGTCGGATTTGCATCGCGGGACCGCATGTCCTTCAACGTGGCCATACGCACGCTTGCGCTCGACAGCTCCGGCGGCGAACTGGGCATTGGTGGCGGGATCGTGTGGGACAGCTCAGCCGCGAGCGAACTCGAGGAAGCGCGCCTGAAGGCGCGCTTCTTTACCGATCCGGTCGAAGCCTTCCGCCTGATCGAGACCATGCGCTGGACACCCGGCGAGGGGTTCCACCTCCTTGATCGCCACCTGAAGCGCCTTGCACGCTCGGCCTCGCATTTCGGCTTCAGGTACGACACTGAGCGCGTCCTGAAACACTTGCTGCAGGCCGTTGCGCACAAGGGTACGACGCAGCGCGTCCGTCTGACGCTCGGCGTGCGCGGCGATACTCAGGTCGAAACCTTTGAGCTCGAGCCAGCAGCGGACACGTGGGCCTATGTGGTTGCCCAAGAGCCGGTTTCCTCGAGCGACTGGCGTCTTCATCACAAGACGACGCGCCGGGAGCCGTATGGGGTATTTGATCGCCTGAAGCAGGAGCATCCGGAACTCGATGAAGTCATTCTCGTCAACGAACGCGGAGAGCTGACCGAGGGTTGCCGTTCGACCCTGTTCATCGAAAGGGACGGCGCGTGGCTCACCCCGCCGCTCTCGTCGGGCCTGCTGGATGGGTGCCTCCGGCGCGAGATGCTCGAAGCGGAAACGCCACGGATTATCGAGGCGGTGCTGAGGCCTGCGGACCTCGACAACGGAACCGTCTGGTTTGGCAATGCCCTGCGCGGACTTGTCCGGGCTCGTCCCCTGCCGGCCTGACGTTGCGGTCACCGAGCCCATGGGCTAACCATGGCTTTCTTTCCTGACAGGTCCAATCCATGCTCCGCCGCCTCTATGACCGACTGGTTGTGCTTTCAAACCATCCCAGTGCCCTGTGGGTGCTGGCGGCGGTGTCGTTCGCCGAGAGTTCGTTCTTCCCGATCCCGCCAGATGTCATGCTGATACCGATGATCCTGGCGAACCGTTCGAAGGCGTGGCTCTTTGCCGGCGTGTGCACGATCGCCTCCGTGCTGGGCGGGTTCTTCGGCTATGCGATCGGCTACTACCTGTTCGAGACCGCCGGCAAGTGGGTGATCGACTTCTATGGGCTGCAGGCGGGGTTCGAGAACTTCCAGCACCAGTTCAACGAATGGGGGCTCTGGGTCATCCTGATCAAGGGGCTCACGCCCATCCCGTACAAGCTTGTCACCATCGCCAGCGGCGCGGCGCATTTCGACCTGCTGACCTTTGGCCTTGCATCGCTGATCACGCGCGGCGGGCGGTTCTTCCTGGTTGCCGCCCTGCTCTATGTCGTTGGCGAGCCCATCAGGCACTTCGTGGAGAAGCACCTGACGCTGGTGACCACCGGTTTCCTGCTCATAATCGTCGGCGGTTTCGTCGCGTTCGCCTATATCTGAGGCGCCGTCAGATGCGAATGACGCCTTCGAGATAGGGCGTCACGCGGCCCCGGATGAGAACGCGCTCGCCCTGCTCTTCGCAATGGAGCGTGCCACCCCGTGCGCTCACCTGGCGCGCGACGAGCTTGGCCTTTCCCAGGCGCTTCGCCCACAAGGGCACGAGAGCGGCGTGCGCCGAGCCCGTGACCGGATCCTCTGCCACGCCCTTGCCGGGCACGAAGAAGCGCGACACGAAGTCGAAGCCCGTGTCGCCGCCGGGAGCGGTGATGATCAGGCCATCCTCGCCGAACTCTTCCAGCGTGTCGGCGAGAACGCTGTCGGAGTCGGCCTCCAGGATCTCGTCCGCCGAGGCATAGACGGCAATGGCATAGTTCGCCTTCAGGACTTCCTTCGGCGTGATGTCCATGGCCTCTTCCAGTGCCTCGATGAAGTCCTCCGACTCCGGATGAGGTACAGCGGCGTATGCCGGCAGCGCCATCTCCAGATCGCCGGCTGATCCGCGCGTCACAACCAGGTCCCCGCTCTTCGTCGAGAAGGTCACGGTAGACAGCGCGGGCTGGAGGCTTGAGAAGATGACCCAGGCGCTTGCGAGCGTGGCATGGCCGCACAGCGGCACCTCCACTTCAGGCGTGAACCAGCGCAACTGGCAGCGCCCGTAATTGCCTGCCGCCTCGGGCACGAGGAAGGCTGTCTCGGAGAGGTTGTTCTCGGCGGCGATTGACTGCATCTGCTCGTCCGACAGCCAGCTGGCCAGCGGCACCACCGCGGCGGGATTGCCCTCGAAGACCTTCTCTGCGAATGCGTCGACCTGCCAGATCCTGAGTTCCATCGGGTTATCCTCCTTCAAAAACGCGAACTGTGTGTGAGTGATTGAGCGGGCCATGTCCCTGCCCGAAGCCCGGTGCCGTCTCGATCGCGATGCGCACATAATCGCGCGCGCGGCTGATGGCCGGGATCATCTCCATGCCCTGAGCCAGACCTGCTGCAATGGCCGAGGCCAGCGTGCATCCCGTGCCGTGTGTGTGGCGCGTCTCAATCCGACTTGCGCGCCATTCGTGCTCGCCGCCGGGACCCCAGAACATGTCGATGATGTCGTTACCCGGCAGGTGCCCGCCCTTGAGCAGGACTGCGTCGGGCCCGAGATCACGGAGGGCCTTGAGCGCCTCCTTCATGTCCGCGGCAGTCCGGATGGTCCGCCCCGTCAGCACTTCGGCTTCCGGCAGGTTTGGCGTGATGAGCGTTGCCCGTGGCAGGAGGCGCGAGCGCATGGCGCTCACGGCATTCTCGGCCAGCAAGGGCGCGCCGCCCTTGGCGACCATGACGGGGTCGACAACAAGAGGAATGGCTTTCGCTGCCGCAGAGAGGGCAGATGCAACAACGTCGATGACGGACTGCGTGCCGAGCATGCCCGTCTTGATGCAGTCGGCGCCGAGGTCGGACAGGACGGAAACGATCTGCGCCTCGATGATGTCCTCGGGCACGCCGTGGATGCCGGTCACGCCCAGCGTGTTCTGCACCGTAATGGCTGTCACGGCTGTCATGGCGAAACCACCGAGAGCCGTGATCGCCTTGATGTCAGCCTGTATGCCGGCGCCACCGCCCGAGTCCGAGCCTGCAATGCTCAGGACGCGGCCGCGCAAAAGATTCGGGTTCATGACCCGAGTGTAGTGGAGAGAGGCTGTCGATAGAAGGCCGCAGAGGCAACCCTACGCTGCGCAGGCCTTTTCGATCACGCGGACGATGTCGCCGACAACCGTCTTGATCAGCTTCTCGTCATCGCACTCGCCCATCACACGGATTAGCGGTTCGGTACCCGACTTGCGGATCAGCAGCCTGCCGGCCTTTCCAAGGCGTGCTTCGCCCGCCTGGATGGCGGTCGCCACTTCCTGGTTCTCCAGCGGCCTGGCACCAGGGCGGAAGCGCACGTTCTTGAGGATCTGCGGCATCGGCTCGAACAGATGCGCTGCCTCGCTTGCCTGCTTGCCGGATTCCGCCAGCACGGCAAGGACCTGCAGCGCGGCGATGAGACCATCACCGGTGGTTGAGAAGTCGCTGAGCACAACGTGTCCCGACTGCTCGCCGCCGACATTGTAGCCATGCTCGCGCATGTGCTCGACGACATAGCGATCACCTACAGCCGTGCGTGCAAGCTGCAGGTTCATCGCGTTGAGGTAGCGCTCGAGGCTCAGGTTCGACATGACTGTCGCGACGATGCCGCCGCCCTTGAGCATTCCGGACTTCGACCAGGAACGGGCAATGAGCGCGAGGATCTGGTCGCCGTCGATGATGTGTCCCTTCTCGTCCGAAATGACGACGCGGTCCGCATCGCCGTCGAGCGAGATGCCAAGATCCGCACGCGTTTCCTTCACGCGATTGCACATCTGCACCGGCGAGGTCGAACCGCAGTCGCGGTTGATATTGAAGCCATTCGGATCGACGCCCACCTTGACGACATCGGCGCCGAGCTCCCAGAGCACTTCGGGTGCAACGCGGTAGGCGGCACCGTTCGCGCAATCCACCACAATGCGCAGGCCATCGAGGCGGAGGTTTTTCGGGAATGTCCGCTTTGCGAACTCAATGTAGCGCGCCTGCGCGTCGTCAATGCGCTTTGCGCGTCCGAGCTTGTGCGGTTCGGCGAGGCCTTCCTGGAGGCTGCCGTCCATCAGTTCCTCGATCTCGGATTCGACCTGGTCCGACAGCTTGTACCCATCCGGGCCAAACAGCTTGATTCCATTGTCCTCGTAGAGATTGTGCGAGGCGGAGATCATCACGCCAAGGTCCGCCCGCAACGAGCGCGTGAGCATGGCCACGGCGGGTGTCGGAAGCGGGCCGAACTGGAAGACTTCCATGCCAACGGACGTGAAGCCGGCGACGAGTGCTGTTTCGATCATGTAACCGGAGAGGCGCGTGTCCTTGCCGATCACCACGCGATGGCGATGGTCGCCGCGCGTGAAGTAGCGGCCTGCGGCCATGCCGACGCGCAACGCGGTTTCAGCCGTCATCTTCTCGTTGGCCTTGCCACGAATGCCGTCGGTGCCAAAATATTTGCGGCTCATGCGAAACCCCGAACCTGATGTTTTTTCTTGTGGTTTTACAACGCGCTTTCTAGCACGATTTCCTGAAAAATAGCCAAAGATGGCCCATTTCCGGACCTTAACGGGCTGTTACCGGACGCTGGAAATGCCGCTGTTTCCGGCGAGGGGGAACCAGACGTCCAGCGCCTGCCTCAGGGCGCGCACGTCGTGGGTGCGCAGGCAGCCGGCCCCGCGCGATGCGGCGAAGAGCTCTGCGGCCAGGGTGGCAGCACCGGACCCGGCCACATCCACACTGGCAAGGTTCCGGATGAAGGACTTGCGGCTGACGGACACGAGCAGCGGCAGTCCATAACGCGATGACAGCGTCCCAAGGTTTCGCAGCACCGTCAGCGAGACCTCCGGGTCCTTGCCCAGAAAGTGCCCCATCCCGGGGTCCAGCACCAGGCGCGATCGGCGTACGCCTGCAGCTTCGAGCGCGGCCACACGCTGGTCGAAGAAGTCAAAAAGCAGGCTCATGATTTCGCCGGGCTTCGTGTCCCTGATCTGGGCGATCCCTCGGCGAACGACATTGTGCATGACAACCAGCTGCGCCTGAGATGCGGCCAGGGCCGGATAGAGCGACGTGTCCGGAAAGCCCTGGATGTCGTTGATCCAGCCTACGCCCTGCCCGAGGGCCCAGGCCTGGGTCTCGGTGGAGAAGCTGTCGATGGAAATCTTCTCCAGCGGCAGTCCGGCCTCGAGGATCGGTCTCAGGCGCGCGATCTCGATGTCAGAAGGTACGTGTTCCGCGCCCGGGTTTGAGGCGGCGGCTCCAATGTCCAGCACGTCCGCACCAGCCGCAAGCAGGGCCTTCGCGTGCGCGATGGACCTATCCTGGTCGAGAAACTGCCCCCCGTCCGAAAACGAATCCCGGGTGATGTTGACGATCCCGAAGATCTTCGGGCGGGAGGCGCTGTTCATTCAGTCACATTCGAGCGTCGGCGAGCCAACCACCTCGCCCTGCTCGTTGACGAGACCGCTCAGCTTGCACTGCTTGATGTCCGACGGCACTTCCTTCTTCACCGTCTCGTCGGTGCCGTGGTAGCGGCAGACCATGTAGATGGGACGGCCTGGCGAAAGCTTGAACTGCCAGCTCTGCTCCAGCACCTTGGGGTTCGGGCCGTCATCCGGCGCGAGGTCTGCCATTTCCGACGGGTCCCCATCGAAGAATGACACATAGCGAAACTTGAAAGAGTCCGTCGATCCGGCTGCGTTGATGCCGCCGTCGATCGACTCCGGACAGGAAAGGCTGGATGCCGAAGCAGGCGCGGCAGCGAGAAGCGCGGCGCCGGCGATTGCAAGAGTCAGACTAAACCTCATGTTCACCCCACTGAAGAATGGCGGCGAAATTCAACACGAGGCCGCAGAAATTTGAAGCCCCCGAATTTTTGGTTCGGGGGCTTGAAATTCGTTACGGGCTGGGTTGCGGTTCCGGCTGGCCGCCACCGTCGGGACCGCGCGGGCGGCCCGTGCTCGGCACCGAGGATGGCGGTGGCGTGGGTGCCGGCGGCTCCTCCACCTGGGTCTCGCGTGCGATCTTCTCGCCACGCAGCAGAGCCTGGATCTCGTCGCCCGAGAGCGTCTCGTACTCAAGCAGTGCCTGCGCAATCTTGTGCAGGTCGTTGAGGTGGTCCGTCAGGATCTGACGGGCTTTCTCATATGCTTCCTCGACAAAGCGACGGATTTCCTCGTCGATCAGGCGTGCGGTTGCCTCGGAGACGTTCTGCGTGCGAGCCACGGAATGGCCGAGGAAGACTTCTTCCTCGTTCTGCGCGTAGAGCAGCGGCCCGAGCTTGTCGCTCATGCCCCACTTCGTCACCATGCTGCGGGCGAGGCCCGTAGCCATCTGGATGTCTCCCGAAGCGCCGGAGGTCACCTTGTCGTGGCCGAGGATGATCTCCTCGGCGACGCGGCCACCCATGGCGACGGCGAGGTTCGCATACATCTTGTCGCGAGCGTAGGAATAGCTGTCGCGTTCCGGCAGGCGCATCACCATGCCCAGAGCGCGGCCGCGCGGAATGATGGTGGCCTTGTGGATCGGATCGGAAGCCGGGCAATGGATCGCGACCAGTGCGTGGCCAGCCTCGTGATAGGCGGTCTTGCGCTTCTCTTCCTCGTCGATGACCATCGAGCG
>CAZYFM010000031.1:0-252 GCA_964646885.1 uncultured Flavobacteriaceae bacterium | reverse complement strand
CCTTGTCCTTGGCTTCCTCGAACTCGCGCTGCGTGACCATGCGCTTGTTGCGACGGGCCGCGAGCAGAGCTGCCTCGTTCACGAGATTGGCCAGGTCCGCACCCGAGAAGCCCGGCGTGCCGCGGGCAATCGTATTCGCATTCACGTCCGGCGCGACCGGTACCTTTTTCATGTGGACGCGCAGGATCTTCTCGCGGCCAACGATGTCCGGGTTCGGCACCACGACTTGGCGATCGAAGCGGCCCGGACGCA